>JBARBL010000043.1:0-81811 GCA_049793015.1 Acidimicrobiales bacterium
TCGCGCAGACGTCCGCCGGCCTGGGGTCCGACGGCCGGGCCTACGCGCGCCTGATGACGCCCTTCGTCGACCAAGCCTCCAGCCTGGTGGCGACGGTGCTGGCGCCCCTGCGGTCGCCGCCAAGCCAACCCCTCCTAATGGGACGGTTCGCCCTGGCCGGATTGCCGTCGGCCACCCATCTGGTGAAACGATTTTCCACGGCGGAGACCCAGGCCCTCCTGGGCGGCGTCTCCGCGCACGCCATGCTGGCCCTCGAGAAACCGCTGACGGCCGCGTTCGGGGTCTTCCTCACGACCACCGCCCACGCGGACGGGTGGCCGGTCATCGAAGGAGGCAGCGCTCTTCTCGTCGACGCTCTCGCGAGCGACGTGGTCGACGCGGGGGGGATCGTGCACACGGGTCGCTGGATCAAGAGCCTGCACGAACTACCCGAGGCCCGGGCCATTCTCTTTGACACCTCCACCGAGACGCTCGCCTCGGTGGCCGGTGAGCGGCTCTCCGCCCGCTACCGGTCGGCGCTCGGTCGTTTCCAGCACGCCCCGGGCGTGTGCAAGGTCGACTGGGCCCTCGACGGACCCGTGCCGTGGACCGCGATGGACGCTCGACGGGCCGCGACCGTGCACGTGGGAGGGAACTTCGAGGACGTGGCCAGTGCGGAGGCCGACGTGCTGGCCGGGCGACACCCCGAGCGGCCGTTTTGCATCGTGGTCCAGCCCAGCGTGGTGGACTCCTCGCGCGCGCCGACGGGGAAGGCGACGTTGTGGGCCTACTGCCACGTGCCCAACGGCTCGACCGTCGACATGACGTCGCGCATCGAAGCCCAGATCGAGCGGTTCGCCCCGGGCTTCAGGGACCTGGTGCTCGCGCGATCGACGGCGACGGCGATGCAGGGCGAGGAGCACAACCCCAACTACGTCGGCGGCGACATCAACGGGGGCGCGGGCACGTTCCGTCAGACGGTCTTTCGCCCGACGATGCGATGGAACTCGTATCGAACGGGGGCGAAGGGCATCTACCTCTGCTCTGCCTCGACGCCGCCGGGCGGGGGAGTGCACGGCATGTGCGGCCTGGGTGCCGCGAAGGCCGTGCTCGCGGACCTCGAACACTCGTCGTAGCGAAGAGTCCCTTCGTCGAGTAGTGCTACTACGACCAAGGAAAGTGCGCTGACTGCCTTCGTTCTCCGAAGGGATTCGACCAAACTTCGGGCGTGGCCGAAGGCGGATGGTGAGAGGGAGGCGCAGGTGAACGCTCGGACCGTGCGTTTCGCCTGGTACCGGTACCGAGCGAGCTTCGCTCGACGCGTGTCGAGCTACCTGAGCATCGTGCTGCTCATCGGTGTCGTCGGCGGACTGGCGCTGGCGGGCGTCGCGGGCGCGCGCCGGACCGACTCGTCGTTCGCCACCTACCTGGCCAGCACGAATCCTTCGACGGTGGCCCTTTTCAGTCGCTACGACGATCCCGGCCTCAAGTTGAACACCGGCTACAACCAGGCGTTGGCCAACGAGATCGCCTCGCTCCCGGGCGTGTCGCGCTCGGCCAGCTCGGTAGTCTTCGACGGCAATATCGGTCTCAGTTCCGTCAAAGGCCTTCACCTCCACCTGACTGGCGGAGAGGAACCACCGGCGATTCTCGGCAGTGTGAACGGCGAGTACAGCTCGGTCGACCGCGTGACGATGATCGCCGGACGCCCGACCAATCCCCGTTCGACCGATGAAGCGATCATGAACGTCCAGGCCGCCCACGAGTTGGGCCTGCACATTGGCTCGACCATCACCATTCCCATCTACACCGATTTCGAGGTCAATTCACCCAAGTCGTTCCCGCCGTTTCGAATCCTCAAAGTGACCATGGTGGGAGAGTTCGTGGCCAGTCGGGACGTGGTGGAGAGCGATATCGGGTCGCTCGGAGCGAGCGCCGTGATCTTCTCCCAGGGCTTGACCCGTCAGCTCGCGCCCAAGTGCTCCACCGGGACCGAGACGTTCCTGCAGCTCAAAGGCGGTGACGCGAACGCCACCAAGGTGCTCGACGAGGTCTACAAGATCGACCCGATCGCTCGGCATTTCCCCGCCGAGGTCACCACCAGCTTCCTGCCCGTCGCGCAACAGATCATCTCGCCCGAAGCCGTGGCGCTCGGTATCTTCGGCGCCATTTCCGCGCTCGCGGCCTTGCTCATCGGGGCGTTGATGCTCGGTCGTCTGCTGCGCGGCGGCGCGGAGGAGCTCGAGGTCCTGCGCGCGCTGGGCGCGCGTCGTTCGATGCTGCTGGCCGAAGAGCTGGTCGGCGCGTTGTCGGCTGTCGTGGTCGGTTCACTGCTCGCCGTCGCGGTGGCCACGGGACTGTCACCGCTGAGCCCGCTAGGACCCGTGCGGTCCGTCTACCCCGACAAGGGAGTGTCCATCGACGCGACGGTGCTGGTAGTGGGCTTCGTCGCGCTGGTGCTCATCCTGAGTTCGCTGACACTCTTGTTTGCTGGTCGTGAAGTTCGTCGCGTCACCGACCGGCGGCCCTCGACGCCGTGGAAGCGCGAGTCCGGCGTCCTGCGTTCGACCGCTAACTCCGGGCTGCCCATCGCCGCGGTCACGGGGATCCGTTTCGCCTTGGAGCCGGGGAGGGGTCGTGCCGCGACGCCCGTGCGTTCGGCGGCGTTGGGCGCGGTGCTGGCCGTCGTGGTGCTGGTCGCGACGGTGACGTTCGGGGCAAGCCTCGACAGTCTGGTGTCGCATCCGCCCCTCTACGGATGGAACTGGAATTACGCCATGCTGTCCGGCTTCGGCGGCAACGAGGATCTGCCGGGCCCGCAGATCACGACGTTCTTGAACGCCGACCATTACATCCAAAGTTGGTCGGGCGTCAACATCGTCAAGGCGAGTCTCGACGGTCAGGACGTGCCCGCAATGGCGGAGCGACCGGAAGCGCCGGTGCAGCCACCGATCCTTTCGGGTCACGGTCTCGAGAAGGCCAATCAGATCGTCCTGGGCCCGGTGACGATGGCGGCGTTGGGCAAGCACGTCGGCGACACCGTCACCTTCAGCAACGGACTCTCCAAGCCCTCGACGTTGACCATCGTCGGAACGTTGACCATGCCGACGTTGGGCAACAACTCCGGGTTGGGCACGGGGGCCCTGGTGGCGACCTCCCGCTTCCCGACCTCGCTGATGAACCTGCAGGATTCCTCGATACCGGGGCCCAACGCGATCCTCGTGCGCATCCGCCCGGGGGCTAACCCCGCGGCCGCCTACCGGTCGCTTACGCAGGTCGAAAAGAAGGTCAACAAGATCCCGCAAGCTCAGGGTTCAACCGGGGGAATCGTCAAGGTCCTGAGGCCAGCGGAGATCGTCAACTTCCGGTCGATGGGCACGACGCCGACCGTGCTGGCGGCCGGTCTGGCGCTCGGGGCCATCGCCGCGCTCGGGCTCACCCTCATCGCGTCGGTCCGTCGACGTCGACGCGAACTGGCGCTACTCAAAGCCCTGGGATTCACCCAGCGGCAGTTGGCCGCCTCCATTGCCTGGCAGGCCAGCGTGGCGTCGATCATTGGATGTGTGGTGGGGATCCCTCTCGGCATCATCGCGGGACGGTTGCTCTGGAACGACTTCGCCCGCAGCATCAACGTGGTGCCGAGCGCCACCGTGCCGGCGTTGACCGTGACGCTCATCGCCCTCGGCGCCCTGGTTTTCGCCAATCTGGTGGCCGCCATCCCAGGACGCACCGCGGCCCGCACGCCGACGGCCCTGGTCCTTCGAGCCGAGTGACGAGGCCCTGTGTGAACGAGAGAGTCGCTACCGCATCGGACACGTCACAGCGAAAGGGCGATCGACGCGCCCTGGTGCCACCACGCCCGAGGAAGGTAAGGTGACCGCCTCGGCGGTGTCGCCGCGGTCGGCGAGACTCGCAACGTGGCACCTACCGGTGCGGGCGCAGAGGGGAGCGGATCGGTGAACGCACGGGCCTTGTCGGTCGCCTGGTACCGATTCAGGTGCTCCTTCGCGCGACAGTGGACCGGTTACCTCGGCGTCGTGCTGGTCATCGGGCTCATCGGCGGCGTCGCGATGGCCTCGGTCGCCGGGGCCCGGCGAACGCAGTCGTCCTACGCGACGTTCCTGGCCTCGACCAACCCTTCGGACATGACCATGGCGGTGTACAGCGCCACGGCGAACGGCGGCCCCGGTCCGTCGCTCACCAAGCGGATCGAGGCCCTGCCCGGCGTGAAGACGGTCAAGACATTCATCGCCCCGCCCGTCGTGCCGCTCGACGCACGTGGGGCGCCCCGACTCAGCACCTTGGGCTACGTCATTGGCATTGGCAGTTTCGACGGGTTGATCACCAAACAGGACCGCCTGGGTCTCATCCAGGGACGCCTGATGAATCCCTCCAAGATCAATCAGATCGAGATGACGCCCAGTGCGGCGAGGATTTACGGTGTGCACCTGAATCAGGTGATCCCCCTCGCTCTCTACGGCAACGCCCAGGAGTCTGAACCGGGATTCGGCACGCCCAAGGTGCGGCCGCTCTTGCTGGTGCACGCCAAGGTGGTGGGCATCGTCGAACTCAACTCCGACGTGGTCCAGGACGGCGTCGACCAGGCCTTCGGCTTCGTCTTCGTGACGCCCGCGTACCTGCACGAGGCCCTGACGCTTTCCCCGGGCCACGACACCCCGGCGCTCTACGACCTGCAGTTGACCCGCGGCGGTCAAGGCGTCGGCCCCGTCGAGAACGAGCTCGCGAAGATCGTTCCGCGGGGCTACACCTACGAGTTTCACGTCACCGCGCGCGTGACGTCCGAGACCGAGCTGGCCATCAAGCCCGAAGCCATCGCGCTCGGCGCATTCGGGCTCATCGCGGCCCTGGCCTGCTTGGTGCTGGCGTCCCAGGCCATCGCACGACTGCTGCGTTCGGGTGAAGACGATCGACGGATACTGCGTTCCTTGGGGGCGCGACCGCTCGACACCGTGGGTGAAGGGCTCATCGGCGTGGCCTTAGCGGTGCTGCTCGGTTCGATCCTGGCGCTGGTCGTCGCGGTCGGACTCTCGCCGCTCGCGCCCCTGGGACCCGTGCGCCCGGTGTATCCCGATCCAGGGGTGGCGTTCGATTGGACGGTGCTCGGCCTCGGCCTCGCCATCCTGGTTCTCGGACTCGCCGCGGTCGCCGTCACGCTGTCACTGCGAGCAGCGCCCCATCGCCTGAGTCGCCGGTACCGGTCCGTGACGCGGCGTTCGAGCGTGGTGCGAAGCGCCCAGAAGTCCGGCCTGCCGGTAGCGGGGGTCGTGGGAGTGCACTTCGCGTTGGAGTCGGGGCGGGGGCGAACGACGACGCCGGTGCGCTCGGTACTGGCCGGGACGGTCCTCGCGGTCGCCCTGGTGGTGGCGACGCTCACCTTCGCGAGCGGACTCAGCACCCTCGTGTCGCGACCGTCGCTCTACGGTTGGAATTGGAACTACGCGCTCAACCCGACCAACGACGTGCCGCCCATCGAGATCAAGCTCTTGAATCACGACCGCGACGTCGCGGCGTGGAGCGGCTTCAATTACACCGACGCGACCATCGACGGCAAGGCGTTCCCGATCCTGTTGACCGGTACTCGCGACAAGGTCTCTCCCCCGATCCTCTCGGGTCACGAGGTTGACACCAACCACCAGATCGTGCTGGGGGCGGCCACGATGGCGGCGCTGGACAAGAAGATTGGCGACACCGTCGAAGTCAGCTACGGCGGACCCGAGGACGCCCCCGTGTTCATTCCGCCGACCACGCTGACTATCGTCGGCACCGCGACGTTGCCCGCCGTCGGCTACTCCAGCTTCGTCTCGGAACACACGTCGATGGGAACGGGCGCCATCGTGCCCAACGGGATCACCCCGCCGGCCATGGCGAGAGCGATCAAGAGTCCCGATCCCAATCTCAACGGATGGGAACTCATCTTCGTGCGGTTGGCACCGGGGGTCAATGATCAGGTCGGTCTCGCCAACCTGCAGCGCATCGACCAAGTGGCGAACAAGGTGTTCGCCAACGACAAGCACGCGACCGGCAATAATGTGTCGGTGCTCGACGTCGTGCGTCCGGCCCAGATCGTCAACTACCGCAGCATCGGATCGACGCCGATCATCCTGGCGGTCGGATTGGCACTGGGGGCGGTGGTGGCCCTCGGGCTCACGTTGATCGCGTCGGTTCGCCGCCGCCGCCGCGACCTGGCGCTGCTCAAGAGCTTCGGGTTCACTCGCCGCCAGTTGGCGGGAGCGGTCGCCTGGCAGGCCACGGTTGACGCGGTCGTCGGCATCGTGATCGGCATTCCCCTGGGCATCGTCGCCGGGCGCGAGCTGTGGACGTTGTTCGCCCGCAATATCAATGCAGTGCCGGACCCCACCGTCCCCGTCCTCCCCGTCGTCCTGGTGGGTATCGGCACGCTGGTGTTCACCAACCTCGTCGCCGTGCTGCCCGGACGCAGCGCCGCACGGACCTCGACGGCCCTCGTCCTGCGCGCCGAGTGATCGAGGCCGGGCCGTGCGCTGCGGTGACAAAAGTGAGGGCCTTACGGCTGGTGGAACGAAGCGGGCGTGTGGTTACCCACCTCGTGGAAAAATTCCCCGTGAAAATAGATCCGTGGTCACCATGAGCACTCGACATCCCCAGTCCGCGACCTGCAACATGAGCCAGGTCCTCAACGCCGCGTGGTAGCGCTTCAGGGCAACCTGGCAGGCCCGGCGGCCACCTGTCGCTGATCCCGCTCGTGGGGTTGCTCGGCGGCCACCATTCGAATGCTCGTTTCCTGGCAAGTTCTCTCGGCTCAGTCATCGCGTCTCGCACTTCCTCACCATTCATTGTCCGGTTTCTAGCGAAAGGTACCGGCGTTGGCATCGATCGCCAGAAGTTTAGGGCGACCGTGGATCGTCATCAACGCCGAGTTGTTTAACCTTATTGAGTGATTCGAGGACGACAACGTATTCACTCGGGTTGGGGGACGCGCGTCGTATTGCTCGCCGGCTTCGTTATCGTTCTCTCTTCGTGGGTGAAGGCGACACCGGTCAAGGCGCTCGTTGATCATGCGAAAGGCCGTCCTTCGACTCCCTTGGCGGTGCCCGAGGCGCTCCAGCCCTTTGGAGTTACTAGATTCGCAGGAGAGGGAAAATGGCGAGCCGTCGGACGCCCCGTTGACGGAACGCGCGCTGTTTATGAGACGACGTTGGTCCCGCCTGGCGGAACTCAGCTGGTCGGGATTGCCTGGATGGATACGAGGCTCCTGTCCGCCCGGCTGTACTCCGGATCCATGAGTCCCGGAAAGGGGCCCTATCGCTTCACCGCGCCGGTCCAGCCGGCGTACGCGAGGACGTTGGTGGCCGCGTTCAACGGCGGCTTCATCATGAAAGACGCCCACGGTGGCTACTTCACCGAAGGCCGCGTGGTCGATCCCTTGCGAAATGGAGCGGCCTCCTTCGTGATCTACGCCGACGGGAGCGCCAACGTCGGTGCCTGGGGCAGTGACCTGTCGATGAACTCGAGCGTCGTGAGCGTTCGTCAAAATCTGGTGCCACTCGTGGTTGATGGGCGCCCCACTGCGGTGGCGACGAGCTTGAATTGGAGGGCCTGGGGGGATACGTGCGGTGTCTATTCGTGCGCCAATTCAGTGCCCGGGGTCGAACATCAGTGGAGGTCGGGCGTGGGAATTACGTCCAATGGAGCGCTGGTCTACGTGACGGGTCCCAACCTCAGCCCGTTCCAGTTGGCTCATGTGCTCGTGCGCGCTCGCGTCGTGCGCGCCATGGAACTCGACATCAATTCGAGCTGGCCCGATTTTTCCACCTACGATCCACCCGCGGCGAATGGCCTTGCTTCAGCGTCAAACGGAAGCAAACTCATTTCGTCGACCGTGCAAGGTCCGTGGACGTTTTTCGATGCATCATGGCCCCGTGATTTCATCACAATGTCAGCGCGCCCGAAGTGATGATTTCGGATATAAGCATCCTCACCACGAACTGGGCGCGGTTGTCGAGGATCGAACCCGAAAGGTCAGCTTGAAAGGCCGGACTTCGTCGAAGCCTTAACTTTGTGGAACGACTGATCAGGCGCCATTCATTGCGGCTGGAAATCCCAAAAAAGGAAGCGGCGAGCGCTTCACGGGCGTTGGTGGACCCGAGAATTCTGTTCAATCGTCATCTCCCGGGTAAATTACTGGGGTCGATCGTTGGCCAGGTGCGCATGCGGGATCTAACACTTCGGATGCTGGGGGCGATCACGCCATCGTAAGCGCGTGCTCGGCGCTACGAGGGCCGGGCTGGGCCGGGCAGCGCGAGAAGACGGACACGGTTTCGATAGCGGAGTGAGTACTACGGCTGGTAGTATCCAGTTGTGAAACGGATTTTCACACTCGCCGGCTTGATCCCGATGCTGGTATTGGTCAATGCCCTCAACGGCGGTCCCGCGTTCGCGGCGTCCAAGGGTGTCGTCGTGTCGCACGTGTCGGTCACGAACGCCAAGTTGAAAGGCGAGTCTGCAGTTCTAATGTCGATTGACAACAAAACGAAAGGTCCGATCTCCTTGTTGTCGGTGACGTCGCCGGAGTCGAGAATGTCGATGATCTACTTCGACGACAACATGTGCCAGGGCAATAGCAAGATGACGTGGATCTCCAATATCTTGATCACGCCTGGTCGAACCCAGAAGTTGGCTCTGCGATACCAGGGGGCGATGTTAAGTGAATTGAAAGAACCCTTGATCAAAGGTCAGACGGTTCCTCTCACCGTCACGTGGAGCAATTATCGGTCCGTGCACACGCTTACGGTCAACGCCAAAATAGTCTCATCACCCAAGGGTTTGCACTTCCTGATGTCGCCGATGAAGATGTAGCGAGTTCGTTTCGGGTGGTGATTACTGAGGTGGCGCGAGGTTCAACTCGTTGAGGTATGAGGATGTGCAATCCGTCACGATGGTGTCGATGACGGCGATCAGCAATTCGGGAACTACAGTGCGTTGGTGAATGGGGGTTAGGCCACATGTCGCATCAACCTGGTACCGAAATTCTGTTGTCCATGATGAAGATGAACATGCACGGTCGAGGTTCGGCGTGGCCCAGGTGGGGGGTCTGGCATATAACGGGTCCCGTCCTTTTGCTGGCGTTGCTGGGGGCTCTGGGCCTCCTTGCCGCGCGGTCGCGGCTCAGTATGCGCCAGAGGAATCTTTTGCTCATCGCCCTCATCGCCATGCTGCTTCTGCTGGCGTCAGACATCCAAGCGCTTTCGATGTCGAGCTATCGAAGCCACATGATGGAACACCTGATTGTGATTCTTCTCATCTCCCCGATCGTGGCCGCGGCCCTTGACCTGAAGATGAGTCGGTCCGCCGCCACCGTCGGCTTTCTCGCCTTCACGGTGCTCGTGCCGCTCTATCACCTCACTCCTCTCGGCAGTTGGGTCATGCAACAATCGGGCGGTCACTTCGTCGAGCTCGTTTCCTTCTTGATCGTCGGAGTGTGGTTTTGGACCCCCGTCTATGGTGGCCGGCGAGTGATGGGGGACCGGCAGCGGATCATGTATACAACCCTTGCGCTGCCCGTGATCGCCACGACGGGCCTGGTCCTGTGGTCGTCCACCTCGGCGTCGCTGGGTAATACCGGGATGCACATGGCGATGATCACCATTGCCGATATTCACAACGGTGGTCTGCTCATGATGCTGTGGGGGAGCACGATGATGGCCGGTCATGTCGCGGGGATGGCCATTGGCGCAACCGTGCGGGGTTACGCCGCCCGCGAGCCGGTGGGCCTGAGGTACCTATGAGACCGGTCGGGAGCGATCCGCCATCCTAACGAGGTGAAATGGCGGTGCGCGATGCTCTCTCGAGCGTTGACCTGGAACTTAGTGAAGTGAGAGGAGCGCCCACAGGAGCGTGACGCAACATCCAACGATCGTCACCAACCACCAGGTGTCACGAGTGGGCGTGGTGGACGAAGAGAGGCGCTTTATGCGCCGCTCCACGATCGCGTCAGCGGCGCCGAGCGTTCCGAGTGGTGGTCGATAGAAGAGTGCGGACTTCTCCAGGGCGGTTTTCAAGTCGTTGACTGGACTACGAGATCTGGCGAAATCGTCGGCGGTCATCTCGAGGTAGCCGCGCACGGCGGCCGGCGCGTACCGCGCAAGGGGGAGGAACGCCACGAATGGCGAAAGGGCCTGCAGCGGCACGAGAAGTGCCCCGTGGCGCCCATGGCGGTGCCCGAGTTCGTGAGCGACCACGGCGTCCAGCTCCAGGCTCGAGAGCACGTCGAGCGCACCGGTGCTGAGGACGATTCGCCCGCCCGCCCCCGGCAGGAAATAGGCCAAAGGGCGAGAATGCTGGATCAGGCAATATTCCTCACGTCGCGTCGCCGGCCGCGCCACGAGATCGAGCACGATTCGCTGCTGGTGACGGACGTCCCAGTTCTGCCAGGAGGCCACTATTAGGGCGCCTAGAAGCAGTACCAAGATGTCAAAGGCGACCGAGAGTCCCACCACCTCGGTCAATCCAAGGCCCCGAAGAGGATGACCGTCGCCGAGGTGCCGGACGAATCTCGCTACGGCCACCAAGAGCGGTGTGTGGAAACCATCGAGTCCCACCTCGAGGAAGAAGATTATGGCGCTCAACCAGCCGACCACGCACAGCGCTACCCACAGGACCAGGCCTACCCGAGGACTGCGGTCGAACGCCGTAGTGGCGCGAAGTATCTCCGGCAGCGCCACGAGACAGAGCAACACGGCGCCCAGCGCAAAGGTCGCCGCGATCACGGGCGGGCGTTCCTCGTGAAGATCTTTCGGAAGAAACTCTTGTCGCTGGCGGGCAGCGACTCGGCGAACAGGCTAAGCACGGCCTGGCGGTCTCGCGTGCTCGAAAGTGCCTCCATGATCATCCCGGTGATGTAATCCTCCCGAGACGCGGTCGCGGTGAACGTGTTCAGTCGCCCCTTTTTCGTCTCGATGAGGAAGCCCTTGTCGCGCAGGCGAGAGAGCACGGTCATGATCGTGGTGTACGCGTGCTTGGGAAAGTGATCGTTCACCTCGCGAACGGTGAGGCTGGCGTCGGGATCGCTCCAGACGATCTCCATCACCTCTCGCTCCAAGTCGCCAAGTTTCATCGGACACCTCAGACAATTCTGCCGCACGGATCCCTCATAGTAATCCGACGCTGGTCGAGGTTGCTTCACTTGACATTTCTCCTACCGTGGGTAGTATTACTCTACTACGAGCGGTAGGAGACACGAGATGAAGCTGCTAAGGATCCGACGGGGCGCACCCTTGATCGCCTTGTTAGTCGCGAGCTCCGCATGCTTGGGGTTGGCGGACGTGGCCTCAGCCAGCGCGCCGGCGCAGCCCCCGGCGTCAGTGGGGACGGCGACGAGCACCGCGCTCACACCGGCCGTCGCCAACGCCCGGTTCGTCGATCAGAACGGGACGCCCGAGACGCTCGGTTCATTGAAGGGCAAGACCGTGTTCGTCGTTCCCTATCTCACGCTCTGCGGGGACACCTGTCCGTTCACCACGGGGAATCTTCTTCAACTTCAGGCCAAATTGTTGCAGGCCAAAGCGAGTGACGTTGAAGTCATTGGAATCGACGTGGACCCGTATCGCGATATGCAATCGCGAATCGCGGCGTACGCCAAGCTGATCGGCGCCAACTTCCAGCTGTGGACCGAGGAAGGACCGACGAGCACGCCCACCTTGACGCCTAAGGAAATTGCGTCGAAGAATCCGGTGGGTAAAGGCGACATAAACGCCAACCTGTTGACCATCGAGAAGTTCCTCGGCTGGACGGTCCAGGTGGTGCCACAAGCGGTACCTCCTTCCAATGACTGGATGGCTCCGCATGATCAGCTGTCGTACGACATCAACCACTCCGACGGTTTCTGGGTGATCAACGCGGACCAGAAGGTCAGTTTCGCCAGTGGTGATCTGCCCGCGTTCACGGGAACGCTTTCAAAGGTCCTGGCGACGTTCATGGGTTACAAGAGCAACATCTACAAGACCGCCATCTACAAGAGCGGCTGGACCCCGAGCGAAGCCCTCACCGCAATTGAATGGGTGACGAAGAAGGAATACTGAGCCCCTAATCAGTTGAAACGAGAACGATGACCATCGCCGCGCTTCCAGCCTCATTGCTGGCCGCGTTCCCGCTGGCGTTCGCGGCGGGTCTAGTGTCCCTTATCTCCCCCTGCGTCCTTCCGCTATTGCCGGGATATCTTGCCTTTCTCGGTGGTTCCGCAGGCTTTGTTGAACAACGGGTCATCAGGGGACGCGCCGTCATTGGTTCCCTCGCCTTCGTGCTGGGATTCGCCGTCGTCTTCGTGAGCTTCGGTGCGCTCTTTGGTGGACTCGGAAGCACCCTGAAAGAACACCAACGCGTGCTCGAGATCGTGTTTGGCGTGGTGACGATTTTTCTCGGGATGTTCTTTTCCGGTTGGTGGCCATCGATGTGGCTGCAGCGCGATCGCCGGGTCCATCATCTCCCGCGAATGTCAGTCTTGGGTGCGGCTGTCTTGGGTTTCACGTTCGCACTCGGCTGGACCCCCTGCATTGGCCCGACCCTCGCCGCAATCCTGGGCTTGGCCGCCTCCTCATCCGGGGCTACGGCGCTGAGGGGATCGATGCTTGCCTTCGTCTACTGTCTCGGCCTCGGCGTCCCGTTCATTGTCGCGGCTCTCGCCATCGAGTGGACGACGACCGCATCAACGTGGCTTAGGCGCCACCAGAAAGTGATCGGTCGGGTAGGAGGTACCTTGCTCATCCTAATCGGGATTGCCGAGATTACGGGAGCGTGGCACGTGTTCGTCCTCTGGCTTCAAACACACGTCCCGTCCACCACCACTTGGCTCTGAAGATGAACCTTTAGCGATCCCAAGCAATCGGACTCCATCGTCCACCTTGAAGTGAATCTCGATCGCCGACGTTTCACGTGATCTCACCTGTTGGGCGCCTATGGGCGATTCGCGGGCTCTGGTGGTTGTCTAACGCAGGACGATGTGGAACGACGGTGGACGCATCTTTTCGCTAGAACCCCCCATTCATTAATGATGGTAGGCAACTTCGCGGAGCGGGTGACGGGGATCGAACCCGCATGGCCAGCTTGGAAGGCTGGAGCTCTACCATTGAGCTACACCCGCGTGTCTCGGTTGAGACTCGGACAAGTCTAGAACACGGCCTTGTGCCGACTGCTGAAGTGGGATTGCCACCTCACGACCCCCCGTAACGTGGTGTCGTGGAAACGACACTTTACGAACAGGTGGGCGGAGGAGGTTTCTTTGAGCGACTGGTCGAAGGATTCTACCGAGAAGTGGAGCGCGACGACGCCTTACGCGCTCTGTACCCGCAGGACTTGACGGAGTCGAAACGACACCTCACGCTCTTCCTGATCCAATACTGGGGTGGTCCGTCCACCTATATGCAAGAGCGTGGCCACCCCCGCCTGCGGATTCGCCACGCCCCGTTTCGCATCACCAAGCAGGCTCGCGACGCCTGGATGACGGCGATGAACGCTTCGTTATCGAATCTGCGCGCAGAACTGTCGGACGACCAGCTGGCGGACCTCACCTCGTATTTCGAAATGGCGTCCAGTCAGATGCGCAACGTCTGATCTGACTAATCTCACACGCCGGCGCATCGGTACCTCCGAGCGACCCGAGGGCGTCCTCGATGTCTTGTGGACAATTGTCATCAAGGAGGGCGTTCGAGTCCGTACGCTTAAGGAATGGGCAGAAGGATGGTGTGGCGCGAGGGCGAAGAGAGCCTCATCTCCGTTACCCCGGTGAGTGAGGGCCTGCTTCGTCCCTTGCTGAGTTTCGTCACGGCCATCGCGCTCGTTCAGTACGGAGCTCATCACGTGCACTTCATCGACGCGCACGAGTGGCTGCTCTTCCTCATCCTTGGTGGCCCGTGCCTGCTCGTATTCTTGACGCGTACCTGGCGGTGGCGCTCGTACAAGGTCCACGTGACCAATGAGCGAATCGTCGCGGAAGGCGGCGTCGTTCGACACTTTCGAAGCTCGGTCGAGTTACAAGACGTCATCGCGGCGCACGTGGAGCAGGGCGTGACGGAGCGGTTCTTGCAACGAGGGAGCGTACTGCTGGACACGCCGATCGGCACCTTGGATATCGGCCGGGTGCGCCACCCGGCGGCCCTCTGTCGACTGATCGAACTGCAACGTGGCCGGTATCGAAACGAGCCGGTGCCGCTCGACACGGTCTTCGAGTACGAACGACCCGACCCCCACGACTACGTCCTCAATCCTCCTCCACGGTACGGACGTCGCGCACGTGATTGACGAGGCGAGAGCAACGGTTACCGTTAAGGGCGTGACCACGCGCTATCGCTGCACCGCCTGCGGAAACCTGACTCGCTTCGACGTCGTCGAAACGACGTCGGTGCGTTCGTTCCACCATTTCACGGTGGGCGGCGAGTTGAACGTTGAAGAACCTGAGATCATCGCCAAGACCGTCGATTCGGTGACGTGTCGATGGTGCGGTCACGACCGGGGTGTTGAGGTAGTCGCCGAGCCCTAGTGAGTTCCTTTGACGCTCCTCGTCCCCGTTCCGCGCCCGTACTCATCACCGGCACGGACCTGCACGGCGAGCCCGTCTCCATAACGATGACTGAGACGACGCTGATCGTCGCCATCAAGCAGTCCTGCGACGGCTGCCGGGACTTCGTGCGCTCCGCGCTGCTCGAACTCGAGGGGGTGCCGGTCATCATCCTCAGTGCCACCGGTGACGTGGGCGCCGAGTGGGTCGACGCCGTTCATCCGATTGTCGTGGCGCCCGTCGCCCTCGAGCAGCTCGAAGTTCGCTGGCCCCCCTTCTATGTGCTCGTGAATCCACGCGAGCGTCGAGTGATAAGCGAGGGCGTCGTCTTGGGCCCCTCCCAGGTCGCGTCCGAGATCGCGCCGTACTTGACACCGTCGTGATGTCACAGGCCCCCGCCAGAGTGGGGGGACCTGAAAGGTGCGAGATGACAAATGACATTGAGTTTTCGATTAGTTGCCACGACTGCGTGCGACGGGGAACACCCGATTGCGCGGACTGCCTGGTCAGTTTCGTGTTGGGTGAGACGCCCGACGAACTCGTCATGACCGCACGCGACGCCGAAGTGGTGCAGCTCTTCACGGTGCAGGGTATGATGCCCCGCCTCAAGTTCCAGCATCGTACGAGTGAAGAGTCGTAACTAGTCGACCGATGCCCTTGAGTAGTTTGGAGGCATGGCACGCCACCTCCTGGTGACCAATGATTTCGCGCCTAAGACGGGTGGAATCCAGGTCTACCTCAACGAGCTCTGGCGCCGTCTCGAACCGGGTCGAGCCACTGTCTTGACGGCCTCGTCGCATCCCGACGCCACCGCGTTCGACGCGGCGTCGCCGTTGCTCATCGAACGCGTCGAGGCGTCGACCCTGTACCTGCCATCGCCCAAGGCCCTGCGGGCGGTCAAGGCCGCCATCGATCGCCACCAGCCCGATCTGGTGCTCTTCGATCCCGCCTGGCCCCTGGGCCTGCTCGGCCCGCATCTCACTGTTCCCTATGGCGTCATCCTGCACGGCGCGGAAGTGACGGTCCCCTCGCGAGTGCCCTTCGCCGCGTCATCTTTTCGCCACGTGCTGCGCCACGCCAGCGTGGCGATCTGCGCCGGTGGCTACCCCGAAATGCAGGCGCGACGCACCTGCGCGGAGTTCATGCCGACGGTGGTGCAGGTGGCGCCTGGCGTGGACGTCGACCGGTTCCATCCGCTCGACGCCACGCGGCGCAGCGACGTGCGACGGTCCATGGGCTTCGACGACGGGACGCTGCTGGTGAGCTCCTTTTCGCGCCTGGTACCGCGCAAAGGTATGGATACCCTGATCCGCGCTAGCGCTCAACTGCGCGAGCGTTTTCCGGCGCTGCGGGTGGCGATCGGAGGGAGCGGACGCGACCGGGGCCGGCTCGAGAAGCTGGTCGAGACGACGAAGGCGCCCGTGACCTTCTTCGGCCGTGTGCCCGACGACCACTTGAGCGATTGGCTGGGCGCGAGCGACCTGATGGTGATGGACTGTCGCAGTCGTTGGCTCGGACTGGAGCAGGAGGGGTTCGGCATGGTCTTCGTGGAGGCCGCGGCCTGCGGCGTCGCCCAGGTCGCCGGTCGATCCGGAGGCAGCCACGAAGCCGTCGTCGAAGGCGTGACCGGCACGGTCGTGCGCAACTCGCGCAACGTGCCCAGCCTCGTACGCGCGATGGACGAACTCCTGTCGGACGCGGACCGTCGAGAAGAGTACGCCCTTAAGTCGCGCGACGTCGCGCTCGAACGGTACGCCTGGAACAGGCTCGCGGCTCGACTGAGCGCGGGTCTCGCGCCCTTCGACCACTTCGAAGCCGCGGAGGCCGTCGCCTAAGGTGTAGCCGAGGAGGTGACGTGGCGCAGCGGGCGACGGAGTCAATTGTGGTCAACGCCCTCCCCGAAGTGGTCTATTCCGTGGTCACGGACTTCCTCGACTACGAGAACTGGGTGAGCGACCTGAAAGCCGTCACGATCCTCGAATCCGACAGCGCCGGTCGACCGCTGGAAGTGGAATACCGGGCCGCCGCCTACGGCCGCTCGACGACCTATGCCCTGCGCTATGACTACAGCCGAGCGCCCGAGGAGCTGAGCTGGCACCAGACGCGCGGCGACATCACCGAGACGCTGGTGGGCCAGTACCGATTCGACCCGAGCGGGGAGGGCACCAAGGTGACCTACGACCTCGAGGTAGAATTGTTGGTGCCGATTCCGCCCTTCATCAAAGCCCGCGCCGCCCATCGAATCCAAAGTCAGGCGCTGCGCGAATTGAAAGCGCGGGCCGAGTCGCGAGCATGAGTGACGTAACGATCGGCGTAGACGTCGGCGGCACCAAGGCGCTCGCCCTCATCGTCGCGAAGGATGGTCGCGTGCTCGACGAGGTGCAGGTCGCCACGCCGCACGACATCAGCAACGGTGCCGGCGAGGCCACCGCCGCGGCGCTGACCAAGCAGATCCACGAACTCTGCGATCGCCACGGCTACAGCGCGAGCGAGATGCCGGTGGGCATCGGCCTGCCTGGGCTCGTGCGCCGCGACGGGCGTCTGGCGTTCGCTCCTAATCTGCAGAGCGCCTCGGGCGCCGACCTGGGGGCGCTCCTGAGCAAGTCCCTCAGCAGTTCAGTGGTGTTCTGCGAGAACGACGCCAACTGCGCCGCGCTGGCGGAGCACGAGTGGGGTGCGGGTCGCGGTATCGACGATTTCGTCATGGTGACCCTGGGGACTGGCATCGGGGGCGGCATCATCGCCGACGGCCAACTCATCCGAGGACGCAACGGCTTCGCCGGTGAGATCGGGCACATGGTCGTCGAAGCCCGCGGCGCCGAGTGTCTGTGCGGCGGGCACGGCTGCTGGGAGCGCTACGCCTCCGGCGGCGGGCTCGGTCGGATGACGCGGGTGGCCGCTCGCGCCGGGAAATTCCCTAAATTGGTGGCGCGCGTCGGCGGCGACCCGGAGAAGGTCCGATCGGAGGACGTCACGGCGGCCGCCGCCGAAGGACTGGACGAGGCGCTCGTCATGATGCGCGAGGTCGGGTGGTGGCTCGCCCTGGGTCTGGCCAACTTGACCGCCATCCTTGACTGCGGACATTTTGTCATCGGTGGCGGCCTCTCGGTGGCCTCGGACGTCGTGCTGCCGGCGGCGCGCGAGTTCCTGGTGGACCTCGTCGAGGGCTACGAATCGAGACCCACCATCACGGTGGCGACGTCGATGTTCGGACCGCGTTCGGGTGCCATGGGAGCGGCACTCGTGGCCTTCCAACGCCTGCCGTGAAACTCGGCGTCCTGCTGCCGACCTTTCGTTACGGCGCCGACGACGCGCTGGCCCGTGCCAACGAGGTCGCCGCCGCCGGCCTCGACGGGGTCTTCGCCTACGACCACCTCTGGCCCATGGGGTCGCCCCAGCGTCCGTCGCTGGCGCCCTTCCCTCTGCTCAGCGCCATCGCCAGTCGCCACGACGACCTCGTGGTCGGCCCGCTCGTGGCCCGGGTGGGGCTGGTGGGAACCCCGCACCTGGTCGAGGAGTTCATGACCTTGCTCGCGCTCGCGCCCGGTCGGGTCGTCGCGGCGCTCGGCACCGGCGACAAGCTTTCGGCTCCGGAGAATGACGCGTACGGACTGCCCGCGCTCGATCCCACGCAACGCCGCGACCTGCTGCGCGAGGCCGCGTCGATGCTCGTTTCCTCGATGCCGGTGTGGATCGGCGCCGGCGCCGAGGCGACCAACGAGATTGCTCTTCAACTCGGCGCGTCGGTCAACCTCTGGGATTGGTCGCCCGATCGCGTGGCGACCATGGGCGCGTCGGGACCGGTCTGCTGGGCGGGACCGGTGCCGCAAGACCTGTTCGTCACGCTCAACGCCCTGCGCGACGCCGGATCGACGTGGGCGGTGTTGACCCCGGACGCGCCCATCGATCAACTGCATGAATGGCGAGCCGCACAGTGACTGGGTAACGTTGGGAATGGAATTTCGTCGAATCAACGGCCTGCCTCCCTACGTCTTCGCGACGATCAACGGACTCAAGGCCGAAGCCCGCTCCCTCGGACGCGACGTCATCGACTTCGGTTTCGGCAACCCCGACCTGCCCAGTCCCGAGATCGCCGTGGCCAAGTTGGCCGAGGCGGCGCAGAACCCCAAGAACCATCGCTACAGCGCGAGCCGGGGCATTCCGAACCTGCGACTGGCCATGGCGACGCGCTACAAGAAGCTCTTCGACGTCGACCTCGACCCGGACACCGAGGTCGTCACCACCATCGGCGCCAAGGAAGGGCTGACGCATCTCATGTGGGTCCTGCTCGGACCGGGGGACAGCGCGATCGTGCCCAGCCCGAGCTACCCCATCCACCTGGCGGGACCCGGCTTCGCCGGCGCGACCGTCATCACCGTGCCGATGCACGACCCCGGTTCGAGCACCAATGACCCCGGCGACGACTTCTTCGATGGTCTGATGGCCGCATGGAGCGAGGCCGTCGTCAAACCGCGCGTGATCATCTGCTCGTTCCCCCATAATCCGACGAGCGCCTGCGTGGACCTGGCCTTCATGGAACGCCTCGTCTCTTTCGCGCTGGAGCACGGCGTGATCATCTGTCACGACTTCGCGTACGCCGACCTGGGCTTCGACGGCTACCACCCGCCTTCCATCCTGCAGGTTCCTCGGGCCAAGGAGTGCTGCGTCGAGCTCTACACGCTGACGAAGTCCTTTTCCATGGCCGGCTGGCGGGTCGGTTTCCTCGTGGGCAACGCCGAGATCGTGGCGGCGCTGACCAAGCTCAAGAGCTACCTCGACTACGGCACGTTCCAGCCCGTACAGATCGCCGCCATCGTGGCCATGAACGAGGCCGTGGACTACCCCGATCAACTCCGGGTCATCTATCAGTCGCGACGTGACACGCTGGTCGACGGCCTGCACCGCATCGGCTGGCACTTGACGGCGCCGCGTGGTTCGATGTTCCTCTGGGCCCCGATACCCGAGCCCTATCGCGAAATGAGCTCGTTAGAGTTCGCGAAGTATCTCATCGAGGAGGCCGACGTGGCCACCAGCCCCGGCGTAGGGTTCGGCGACGGCGGCGACGGCCACGTGCGTTTCGCCCTCATCGAAAACGAGTTGCGCACGCAACAGGCCGTCCGAAACCTTCGAAAGGCCCTGCCGAAACTCGGCTGAAGGCAGCGGCGAGTTCTGCGATCGTCGTCCAGCACAACGAACTGACTTCTCGTATCCTGCGCTTGCTACGGTGAGGTCGTGACGGACCGGATCAGCGCCGCTGAGTTCAATGAAGCGTCCGGCCTCGAGGATTGGCGCCTTCTTTGGGGCGGTAGCTGGCCCTGCGCGCACTTCCGAACGGCAACGTTCGAGTCGGGCGTGACCTTGGTTCAGGCGATCGGCGAGATAGCGAACCGATTAGGCCGTGATCCCGACGTAGACCTGCGCGCGGATGGCGTGAGCGTGCGCCTCTTCGGCGATCGGGCCACCGGACTGGGTACCCGTGACCTCGATCTGGCGCGGGAGATTTCGTTGGTAGCCCGCGAGCTCGCCGCGAGCGCTGACCCCGGCGCGGTGCAGCACGTGCAAATCGCCATCGACGCCCTCCACATCGAGGCCGTGCGGCCGTTCTGGGCCGCGGTGCTGGGCTACGAGCTCGTAGGAGGGAAACACCTGGTCGACCCGCTGCGTCGAGGGCCAACCTTTTGGTGTCAGCAGATGGACGCTGCGCGTCCCCAACGCGGACGCCTTCACGTCGACGTCTACCTGGCCAAAGACGAAGTTGAGACTCGCATCGCGGCGGCCCTCGCGGCGGGCGGTCATATGGTCAATGACGAAAATGCTCCCGAGTGGTGGACCCTGGCCGACGCGGAGGGCAACGAGGTGGATCTCGCCATCTGGGAGGGGTAGTCCCTCCGCGGTGTCGATTACGGGCATGAGGTGGCGAGCGTTCGGCGGTTGGAGTCACGCGTGTTCGAGCGCGCGAAGCCACGCCGCGTACCCCAGGTCGGCGAAGGCTGCGTCGTGGGGCTCGAAGCTTCGGTCGCTGTGCCAGAGTCCCTCCAGCTGTTCGAGGGAGTCCCACAGCCCGACCGTCAATCCGGCCAAGGTGGCGGCGCCGCGGGCCGTCGCCTCGAGGGACGCGCTGCGCCGCACCGTCAGTCGTGAATTCGTCGCCTGAAGGGACATGAGCAGGTCCATCGCCGCGGCGCCACCGTCGGCGCGCAGCTCGCGCAGTTGCAGGCCACCGTCGGCGAAGGCGTCGGTCATCGCGCGCACCTGGTAGGCGAGTGCCTCGACGAGGGCTCGCGCGATGTTGCCGCGATTGGCTCCGCGACTTAGACCCGTGATCGATCCGCGAGCGTCGCTGCGCCAGAACGGCGAGCCGAGCCCGGTGAAGGCCGGCACGAAGTGGACGCCGCCGCTGTCGGGAACGCTGAGGGCGAGACCTTCGAGTTCGTTCGAACTGGTGAAGAAGCCCATCTCGTCGCGCAGCCATTGCACGGCGGCGCCCGCGACGAAGGCCGAACCCTCGACGGCGTACGCTCGCGGACCGTGTTCGCCCAAGTCCCACGCCACCGTGGTGATCAGTCCGTCGAAGACGCCGGGCACCGTAGGCCCCGCGTTGGCGAGGATGAAGGCACCGGTGCCGTAGGTCGCCTTGACGACGCCCGGCGCGAAGCAGGCCTGACCGAAGAGCGCGGCCTGCTGGTCGCCCAGCACGCCCGCGATCGGCACGCCGCCGAGTTCCGGAACGACGTCGGCGCTGATCTCGGCGAAGGTCGAGGCGGAGGGCCGAATCGGCGCGAGCAGGTCGCGCGAGACGCCGAAAAGATCCGACATGGCGGGCGACCAGTCCATGCTCGCCAGGTCCACCAGCATCGTGCGCGAGGCGTTGGAGGGTTCGCTCACGAAAACGCCGCCGTTGGCGCCCCCGCTCAAGTACCACACCAGCCAGGTGTCGATGGTGGCGAGGCTGGGCGTGGTGGCGTCGTCGAGCGCACCGTGATCGAGCAGCCACTTCATTTTCGTCGCCGAGAAATAAGGGTCGAGGACGAGTCCCGTCGTCGAGCGCACCAGGGGACCGAGTCCTCGCTCCCGCATCTCATCGCAGGCCGGGGCGCAGCGCCGGTCCTGCCACACGATGGCGCGGTGGGCGACGTTGGCGTTCTCGCGGTCGAAGGCGACCGTCGTCTCGCGCTGATTGGTGATGCCCAGGGCGAGGATGCGGTGGCCGTCGCGGGCTGCCCGGGCGGCCACCTCGGACAGGGTCTCGACGGCCAGGCGGGCGATCGCCGGGGCGTCGTGCTCGACTTGGCCGGGTCGTGGGAAGTACTGGGTCAGTTCTCGATAGGACGAGTCGACAATCTGTACGTGCTGGTCGAAAGCCACCGTACGGACCCCTGTGGTGCCAGCGTCGAGGGCGAGAATGAGGTCCACGGGGGTAGACTAGTGAGGGTCTTGCGAGCGCTCTAGGGCCGTACAGACGGACTGGAAAGTTTTTTCAAAAAAGTCTAAAATAGAGTTGACGCGGTGTAATTACAGTGCTGTAATAACACAGCATCTTGCGACGGAAAGAAGTTTGACCACTACATCTTGTGGTTCGGGGGGCCGGGAACATATTTCTCGACTTTTCGACTCCCGACGGCGACAGAGGCAGGCAGAAGTGTCGGAATCGGAAAAGAAAAGAGATATGGATATGGCTATCGCACCACAGCGACTCGGAATTGGACTTCGTCGTTTCTTCACCACGCAGGATCGTCATCCTTATGACGAAGTGATCTGGGATCGGCGCGACGCGCGCATCTCAAACTTCCGAGACGGCACGGTCGCCTTCGAGCAACTCAACGTCGAGGTGCCCGCGACTTGGTCGTTCAACGCCACCAATATCCTCGCCCAGAAGTATTTCCGCGGCACCCTGGGCACGCCCGAGCGCGAGACCAGCCTCAAGCAGGTCGTCGACCGCATCGTGAACACCATCACGGCCTGGGGCATCGACGCCAACTACTTCGTAGACGAAGAGGAGGCCGACATCTTCTGCGCGGAGCTCAAGCATCTGCTCGTCACGCAGAAGGCCGCCTTCAACTCGCCGGTGTGGTTCAACATCGGCGTGAAGAACGTGCCCCAGCAGGGCAGCGCGTGCTTCATCCTCGCGGTCGAAGACTCGATGCGCTCCATTCTCAACTGGTACACCGAAGAGGGCGTCATCTTCAAGGGCGGGTCGGGCGCCGGCGTGAACCTCTCCAAGATCCGCTCCAGCGCGGAGATGCTCGAAGGCGGCGGTACGGCCAGTGGTCCGGTCTCGTTCATGCGTGGCGCCGACGCGTCGGCGGGCACCATCAAGTCGGGTGGCAAGACACGACGCGCCGCCAAGATGGTGATCCTCGACGCTGACCACCCCGACATCGAGGAGTTCGTCTGGTGCAAGGCCAATGAGGAGAAGAAGGCCCGCGTGCTGCGCGACGCCGGATTCGACATGGACCTCGACGGCAAGGACATCCACTCGATTCAGTATCAGAACGCCAACAATTCGGTTCGCGTGTCCGACGAGTTCATGCACTCGGTGCTGGCCAACGAGGACTGGGAGCTGCGCGCCCGCGGCGACGGACGCACCATTTCGACCATCAAGGCGCGTGAGCTGTGGCGTCAGATCGCGCGCGCGGCGTGGGAGTGCGCCGATCCAGGTCTGCAGTTCGACAGCACGATCAACAAGTGGCACACGTCGCCCAACACGGACCGCATCAACGGCTCGAACCCGTGCTCGGAGTACATGCACATCGACAACTCGGCCTGCAACCTGGCCAGCCTCAACCTGATGAAGTTCTTGAGCGACGACGGCACCTTCGATATCGACGCCTTCAAGGCGGCCATCGAAGTGCTGTTCACCGCCCAGGAGATCATCGTGGGGGCGGCTGATTACCCCACCGAGAAGATCGCCGTGAACTCGCGCAAGTTCCGCCAGCTGGGCATTGGCTACGCCAACCTCGGCGCATTGCTGATGGCCTCGGGCCTGGCCTACGACTCCGACGAGGGTCGGGCCTGGGCCGCGTCGATCACCGCCCTGCTGACCGGGCACGCCTACGTCACCAGCGCCCGTACCGCGGGGCGCATGGGACCCCACGAGGGCTACGCCGAGAACGCCGAACCGATGATCGACGTACTGCGCATGCACCGCGACGCGTCCTACGTCATCGACGAGTTGAAGGCTCCCGCCGACATACTGCGCGCCGCTCAGCAGGCGTGGGAGGAGGCCGTCGACCTGGGCAGCCGCCATGGCGTGCGTAACGCGCAGGCTTCCGTACTGGCCCCCACCGGGACGATCGGCCTGTTGATGGACTGCGACACGACGGGCATCGAGCCGGACCTCGGTCTTGTGAAGTTCAAGAAGCTGGTGGGCGGCGGCAACATGTCGATCGTCAACCAGACCGTGCCGCGCGCGCTGGCCAAGTTGGGCTACAGCGACGAGGAGGCGGCGGCCATCGTCGCCTACATCGACGAGAACAAGTCGATCATGGGGGCGCCCGGCCTCAAGCCCGAACACCACTCCGTCTTCGCCTGCTCCATGGGTGACAACACCATCCACTACCTGGGTCACGTGAAGATGATGGGCGCCGTACAGCCCTTCATTTCGGGCGCCATCAGCAAGACCGTGAACATGCCCGAGGACGCGACCATCGAGGACGTGGAGAACCTGCACATGGACGCCTGGCGCCTGGGCGTGAAGGCCGTGGCCATCTATCGCGACAACTGCAAGGTCGGTCAACCGCTATCGACCGCGAAGAGGGACGGCGATGAGTCGTCATCGTCGGTCACCGCGACCGATTCCGTGGCGGCGGAGCTGTTCACCAAGATCGTCAAGCTCGAGACGGCGCTCGAACTCGCCAAGAGTGAAGGTTCGAACGTCGTCGTGGGAGCGGTGCGCGAGCGCCTGGCCCGTCGCCGGGTGTCGTCCACCTTCCGGTTCCGCGTGGCGGACTGCGAGGGCTACGTGACGGTCGGCGAGTACGAGGACGGCCGACCTGGCGAAGTCTTCATCAGGGTGTCCAAGCAGGGTTCCACCCTGGCAGGCATCATGGACGCCTTCTCCATCTCGATAAGCCTCGGCCTGCAGCACGGAGTGCCGCTGGCGACGTACGTCTCTAAGTACGTGAACATGAAGTTCGAGCCGTCGGGCATGACCGACGACGCGGACCTGCGCATCGCGACGTCGTTGGTGGACTACATCTTCCGCCGCCTGGCGCTGGACTACTTGACCATCGACGAGCGCGACGAGTTGGGCATTCACTCCACCAGCGAGCGCATTCAGCCGACCTTGCCCGAAGTCGTTGAGCAGTCGACGCCGACCGTCGGGGTGAGCGTGCAACCAACGTTGGTTGATCTCATCGAGAAGGACATGACGTCGACTGCCGCGGGCGGCGAAGCTCGCGACGCGCCGATGTGCTACCAGTGTGGCAACGTGATGCAACGCGCTGGATCGTGCCACGTGTGCCCGAGCTGTGGAGCGACGAGCGGATGCTCGTAGTGGAACATTGACGACTGAATCTCGGATGCAGCTTGGGCTTCTTTTCGGATGAAACTTCACACGTCGTGGCGCGTGAACTGCACGCATCCTCAATCAAGCTGGGCCGGCGCTACACTTCACTAGTGAGTACGTTGAAGGCACCAATCGACCTCTAAACACAGGCGTGTGTTGGTGCGCGGGAGTGTGATGTTCAGGTCGAAGCGGCAAGCGCGGAAAGAGTTCGATCAACTGCGCGAGCTGAAACTCACTTGCATGGACAATCTCCTCGCTACCCCGGAAGTGCGTTTGTATTTTAAGGATCTGGAAAGCCGTTTTCTCTTAGTGAGCGCGGGTGGCGAAGCAATCAGCTCTCCCTCAGGTCAATCGCTCGCGGCGCTCATCGGCAAGACAGACTTCGATTTCTACAGTCAGGAACACGCTGCTGAGGCGTTAAGGGACGAACAGGAGATCATTCGGAGCGGCAAGACGATTGAAGGGAAAATAGAACGGGAGACGTTCCACAGTCGTGCTGATGCCTGGGTATCGACGAGCAAGATGCCACTTCGGGACACACGTGGCGAGATTATCGGCACCTTTGGGATTACTCGTGACGTGACCGCGCAGATTAAGGCGGAGGAAGCTCTCGCCCACCAGGTTCTGCATGATCCCGTGACCGGGCTGGCCAACCGACTCTTATTGATGGACCGGCTGATGCAGGCTCTCGTTGCGATGGAACGCCTCCCGGGTCGCTTAGCGGTTCTCTTCGTCGACGTCGATCACTTCAAGGCAGTCAACGACTCATTCGGCCACGACGCCGGGGACCAAGTACTCGCTGAGGTCGGGCGTCGGCTCGGGCGCTTCTCACGGCACGCTGACACGGTGGCCCGCATTGGCGGTGACGAGTTTGTCGTGCTTTGTACGGCCCTCTGCGATGACGACAACATTTCTCTCATCGCCAGTCGGATCGTCGAGGGGGTCCGCGCCCCCTTCGTAATGGAAGGTCGCGATCTCTCGGTAACGTGCAGCGTCGGAATCGCCATAACGAGCGATTCTCACGCCGATCCGGAACAACTCCTGCGGGAGGCCGACGAGGCCATGTACGAGGCGAAAGCCACTGGACGCGACCACCATCGCGTCTTTGATCCTTCTCGGCACGTCGCGTCCACGTTGAGTCTCCTTAGGGCCGATCTCTCTCAGGCGATCGATTCTGGCGAATTGTTCCTGCTTTACCAGCCCCTCTTCTCGCTGGAGGATCAGACGCTCATCGGTGTCGAGGCGCTCGTGCGCTGGCGTCATTCAGAACGAGGTGTAGTGCCGCCCGATGACTTCATTCCTTTTGCCGAGCAGCACGGGTTGGTGGGGAGGATTGATTCGTTCGTCCTGGATGAGGCCTGTCGCCAGCTCGCCGAATGGAGTCACCGCGACTCCTGGCCGAGTGGTTTTACCATGGCAGTCAACGTCTCTGGACGCGAGCTGTCAGAGCCCAGTTTCGCCGGGGTTGTCGCCGAAGCAATGAGACGCCACGCCATCGCTCCAGAGCGGCTCTGTTTGGAGATAACCGAGACCGCGTTTGTCGGTGGATGGGGCGAGATACAAGAGACTATGGGGGCACTGTCATCGCTCGGCGTGCGCATTGCCCTGGACGACTTCGGAACCGGATATTCCTCGCTCGCGCACTTGCAACGAATGAAAGTTGACATCGTGAAGATCGACCGAAGCTTCGTAGAGCAGATCGGTGGGAGCGACCGCGACCGCGAGATCGTCGCGGCAGTGACGGCGATGGCTCACGCCCTAGGAATGTCCGTAGTCGGGGAGGGCGTGGAAACGGATCACCAGCTCGACACGCTCGTGGGACTCGATTGCGACCAAGGCCAGGGGTTCCTCTTGGCGCGCCCGATGTCACCGGAGGCAGTCGTTGCGCTCGTGGGCCGAAATTCGGTTTGAAGTACTTAGGGGCCGGCGCTCGAGCGCCGCGGCGGGTCCCAATGTAAATTCTCAACTTCGGGTAGTGAGTCGATTGGATCGTCATCACGGTGCCGGTGAATGGTGAGGCGGTTTTGAGCCGTGTTTCCCGGTAGAGACATCGGGTTACACTTTCAACGTCCCCTCAAGCGAAAGTGAGTTCGTGTCCCTCGTAGTTCAAAGTGATTCGCTCAGCAAACGCTACGGTGAGGTGCTCGCGGTCGACGACCTAACCTTCGCCATTGAGGCGGGCACCATCACGGGCTTCCTCGGTCCCAACGGCGCGGGCAAGTCGACGACACTGAGAATGTTGTTGGGCCTGGCCAAACCGACCAGCGGTCATGCCACGGTCTTCGGTAGTCCCTACGACCAACTTGAAACGCCCGCGCTCCGCATCGGCGCGGTCCTCGAGGCGACCGATTTTCATCCCGGGAGGTCGGGACGTGACCATCTTCGAACGCTCAGTCGGGCCGTCGGGCTCCCCGACACGAGGGTCGACGAAGTCCTCTCGTTGGTGGAACTGCAGGACGCGGGAAGGCGCCGAGTGAAGGGATACTCGCTGGGCATGCGCCAGCGACTGGGTCTCGCCGCCGCGCTGCTCGGCGATCCGGATCTGTTGGTCCTGGACGAGCCGGCGAATGGACTCGATCCCGAAGGGGTCCGTTGGCTTCGTGACTTCCTCAGGGACTTCGCCTCGGGCGGGCGCACCGTGCTCATTTCGAGCCACGTGCTCGCCGAGATCGCCCAGACGGTGGACCAGGTACTCATCATCAATCACGGACGACTGGTCATTGAATCGACGTTGGATGAGTTGACGGCCCGCGTCGGGGGAGTGGTGCGCGTGCAAAGTCCCCAGCTCGATCAATTGGCCGAGGCGTTGCGTCAATATGGAATTGTCACCTCAAGGAGTAACGACCACGCGCTCCTCGTCCAGGGAACGACGAAGGAGCACGTCGGCGACGTCGCGCTCGCCGCCGGCGTCGCGATCCACGAGCTCGTGACCGAGGGTTCGTCGCTGGAGGAAGTCTTCCTCGACCTGACGTCCGAAGGGGCGCCCCAGTGAATCAATTACGAGCCGAACTGCTCAAGATCCGTTCAACGCGCACGACCATCGGACTCTTGGTGGGGCTGATTGCCTTGGCGCTGCTGTTCACCATCCTGACGTGCACGCTGTCGCCTGCGTCCCAGTTACTCACGGAGCAGGATCAGACGAGTCTGCTGAGTTTCGGGAGCATCGCCGGTGTCTTCGCGGCGCTCGCCGGCGTCATGCTCTTCACCAGCGAGTACCGTTTCGGGACGATCCGACCGACGTCGCTGTTCAACCCGGATCGAGTCCACCTCTTCGCCACGAAGGTCACCGCGGGAATCCTCTCCGGTCTCATCTTCGGCGTAATCGGAGAAGGACTGGTCTTCTCCATCGGCTTGATGATCTTGAAGATCCGAGGGGTTTCGATCGTGATGACCGGTACCAATGAGATCGAACTGATCGTCGGTGCGATCGTGGGTGCTGCGCTGTGGGGCGCCATCGGTGTCGGCGTGGGGGCCATCGTCCCCAATCAAGTGGGTGCCGTGATCTCCTTGTTGGCGTGGGGTTTCGTCGTCGAGAACCTGGTCTTCGGGTTCCTGCCCAAGATCGGGCGCTTCCTGCCTGTGCACGCATCGGACTCGATGATGGGCCCGATAGAAAACAAGCTTTTGCCCGGAAATGCGGGCACCGTGGTCGTCGTGGCGTGGGCCTTGGTGTTGGCCATCGCCGGCGTGGCATTGCTGAAGAGGCGAGACGTCAGCTAGGCCACGGTGCCGCGGGCGACATGGTGCTTGGCGGGATGAAGGTGGCGCGGCGGGTCGGAGACCTCGCACCGCGTAAGCAGTATCACTGGAACTGATGACTTGCAATGCAAGATAGCTTCGGGTATCTTGTGGTGCATGGCACACCTTGATGGTCGACGCAGTCAATTGCTCCGGGGCGTCCTGGACCTCTGCCTGCTCGCGGTGATCGGCGAGGGCCCGGCCTACGGCTATGAAATGACGAAGCGCCTTCGGGCACGCGGCATGTCGATCGTGGGGGAGGGGTCGATCTATCCGCTGCTCGGCCGTTTGGAACGCGACGGTCTGGTTGAGACACGCAGAGAGGCCAGCAACGGTGGCCCGCCGAGGAAGTACTACAGCCTCTCACCGGATGGGCAGCGATCGCTCGACGCCGGCGTGGACGAGTGGAAGACGGCACGCGACGCCATCGACCGCGCTCTCGATTTGTTGAAAGTGGAGGTAGCACCATGATTGATTTCGTCGAGCAGTGTCGTCAAGAGTGGCGACGCCTCGGAGTACCTGATCCTATCGCCAACGAGATGGCCCTTGACCTGACGGCCGATATCGAAGAGGCTGAGGCCGAGGGTGGCTCCGCCGAAGATGTACTCGGCAACAGTCTTTTTGACCCCCGTCGCTTTGCGGCGGCGTGGGCGGGTGCTCGAGGTGTTACCGCTCCGCCGACCCCTATTGACGCCGTGGTCCCCCTCGTGCGAGAGCGCCATACGTGGTACCAAACGGCCATCGTGGTCGCCTTGGCGGTCTT
Source organism: Acidimicrobiales bacterium (assembly GCA_049793015.1). Taxonomy (GTDB): domain Bacteria; phylum Actinomycetota; class Acidimicrobiia; order Acidimicrobiales; family RAAP-2; genus RAAP-2. Next base: position 29,536 of record JBARBL010000043.1, read on the forward strand.
CGGCTTCCTCACGGTTCTGGCCGGCGTCGCTCTCGTCGTGGGTCGCCGCGGTGTCGCGGTGGCTGCCTCAATTCATCGGATCGTCGCGTTACCCGGTCCAGTCCGGCTTGCCGGACCCGGCGCGCTGCTGCCGCCCTTTCGATACTTCGTGTCCGGACCATCGTTCGCGGTTCAGAACTCGGCCCCCTTTATCGGGCTGGCGTTGGTGCTCATTCTCGGCTGCATGGTGATTCTCGGTCTTGCTGTCCTCTACCGTTCCTCACGGCCCCGCCGGGATGCGAAGCGGCTCCGATGACCCATCGTCGACGGTCGTAGTGGGTGTAGTCCGATGATCGACGTGCGAGCTGACGATTGGCACCGGCGCGCGTCGAGCGGTGTGGACAACTGGAGGTGACCCTCACCGCGGAGACGTTCGTTCCTCGCAGTGAGGGCCAAAGCCAATGGGCCGTCGAGACCCACGGATTGACCAAGCGCTTCAAGGACAACGTGGCCGTCGACGGGGTCGAACTTCTTGTCCCTCGAGGGTGCGCCTTCGGATATCTCGGGCCGAATGGCGCCGGCAAGACGACCCTCATCCGGGTCCTTCTCGGCCTGACCCACGCCGACGCGGGGAGCATGTCGCTGCTCGGATTTTCCGTTCCTCGCCACCGCGACAAGGCGTTGGCACGAATGGGCGCCATCGTGGACGAACCGAGATTCCACGGTCATCTCACGGGACGCCAGAATCTCCAGATCCTGGCCGCCGCTCGCGAACCCGCCGCCCGCACCCGCATCGACGCGTCGCTCGATCGCGTGGGCCTTCTCCACCGTGCTGACGACAGGGTGGCCAAGTACTCCATGGGAATGCGCCAGCGGCTCGGCGTCGCGGCGTGTCTGCTCGGCGACCCCCAACTACTGATCCTGGACGAGCCGATGAACGGACTCGATCCGGCCGGCATGCTCGACATGCGTGAAATGATCCTCTCCCTGGTGGCCGAGGGGCGCACCGTCGTACTGTCGTCCCATCTGCTCGACGAGGTTGAACGCACCTGTGATGCGGTGGCCATCGTCGATCACGGCAAGGTCATCCGCCAGGGAGCGATCTCCGAACTGTTGGCCGGTGCTGCGTTCGACCTGCGTATCGAGTGCTCCACGCCCGAGCGGGCCAGTGCAGTTCTGGCCGGCACCCAGTGGGGCACCGGTGTCAGTGTCGACGCGAATGGCCTGAGCGTCGCTCTGTCGGCCGGCACCGATCACGCGACCGTGGCCGAGATCAATCGACTACTCGTCGAAGGCGGCGTCTCCGTCTACCGCTTGCAGGAGATGCACGCCTCGCTCGAGTCCTGGTTCCTCGAAGTCACCACTCGATTGGGGGCGCCGCAATGACCACCTCCGCCACGATCGATCCTTCGGCGCCGAAACCAGTTCTCTCGCCTGACGCAGCGTCCGACGACCGCCGCGGCTCGTGGATGCCCAACGGCGCCATGATCCTGACTCGATTCATGGAACTTCGAAAGCGACGTGGCCTCATGATCGCCTTGATCATGGTGACGATCGGCATACCCACCATTTTCCTCACCATCCGGTTGATCGCCCACGCCGTGGCACCGCATTCCTACGGTCCGGCCGGCGGCTACGACATCTTCAACGCGCTGGTGGCCGGCGTGCTCTACGTGTTCGGTTTCATTGTCGCCGCCACGTTGGGCTGCACCGCTGGCTCCGTCGACCTCACCGAAGGGATGTTTCGCCACTTGGTGGTGACGGGTCGTTCACGCCTTGCGCTCTACCTGGCCCGTATTCCCGCGGGACTGGCCATCATCGTGCCTCTGGTGGCTGCGGGCTTCACCATCGTCTGCGTGGTCTGCGTGTTTGCGGCGCCGTCCCAGCTCAACTATGACGGCGTGAAGGTTCCCGTCAGTCTCTCTCGAGCTGGACTCGAGAGCTGGGCGGCCAATCACGCGGATGAGGTCGTCTGCAATTTTGGGGTGAGGATTGACAAAGCCTCGGTGGGCGCGTCGTCCATCCCCGCGGTGCTCAACGCCGTTAAGTGCCAGGGCAGGCCCGGGCGCAGTTTTTCCATCTCGAAGGGAGGGTCGGGCTCGCAAGTGACGGTCGCGCCCTCGACGTCGAAAGCCACGCCGGCCCAGGTCAAAGCAGTCGCCGTTTTGATCGCGCAAGCCGACTATTCCAACTACGCCCGCCAGTTTCTGTACCCGTCAAATGCCCTCATGTTTAGGACCGGCCTCTGGATCGAACTCGAGGCGATTGTGGGATTCATCGTGGGACTCGGGCTCGGATCGCTGCTGGGTCAAAGAACCGTTGCCGTGGTGTTGATGTTGGTGCTGGAAGTCGTCCTAACGCCAATTTTCTCGCGGGTGAGTATTCCGCATCTGATCAACGTCCAACGCGCCGTCGTCGGCTTGGCGGTCGCCCATATGGAACCCTCCGGATTGGGCTTCGTGTTCGGAGGCGGGGGAGGGCCGGGAGGCGGCAACGGCACGTCGCTGCTGGTACCGGAGTCGAGGACGGCGGCTATCTGCGTCATCGTCGCGTGGCTGGTGGGGTGGACGGCCCTCGGCGCGTGGCGAATGATCAAGCGCGACGCCTGAGGTTGAACCCGCGGGCGCTTCGTGTCGCGCGCCCGATGACCACCTGACACCGCGGATAAGGCGCCTGACGATCGGCGCAACGAAACTGTGCTCACGGTTTGATCGGCACTTTCTGGGGATGAGAGAATGAGGTCCATGGGTACACGAACGGTGTCGGTATTGGGTTTGGGTTGGATGGGAACGGCACTCGCCAACACGTTGGTGCGCGAGGGCCACACGGTCACCGTCTGGAATCGCACCCCCGAGAAGACGCGGCCCTTCGAGGGTCGCGCTGAGATCGCCCCGACGGTTCTGGTCGCCATCGAGTCGAGCGACATCGTCTTCGTCTGTGTGTTGAATTACGCGGCCGCTGATGAACTGCTGCACGCGCCCGACGTCACGGCGGCCCTTTCGGGCAGGACCTTGGTGCAGTTCTCTTCGGGTACATCGCAGCGCGCCCGCGAGGCGGGCCGGTGGGCGCGCGACCACGACGTCGCGTATTTGGATTGCACCATGTCGGCTGGCCCCCAACACATCGGCACCGACCTCGGAACCTTTTTCTACACGGGGTCCCGCGACGTCTTCGAGGCGCTGCGTGACGTGCTCACGCCGCTCATCGGCATAAGCACCTACTGCGGAGAGGACTTGGGCTACGCGGCCGCACTGGACTTCGCCCACCTCGGTGCCTTCACCGGGGTATTGACGGTGTTGGGCAACGTCGTGTCGTTGCTCAAGGCCGAGGGAGTGCCGTTAGAGGATTTCATTCCCACGTTGTCGTTCTTCAGTCGTGAGTTTCTCGACGGCGTCGTCCAGGCGATCAACGCGGATCAGTATCCGTCGGGGGCAGCGACTCTCACCACCTGGAAGGCCTGGGCGGATCAATTCGTCCAGGCCGAGCGGGACGCCGGAATAGATCCTCGGGTGGCGGAGGTGATTCGCGATTACGTGGCCCTCGGGGTCGCGAGGGGTCACGCAGGCGATGACATCTACGCCATCTTCTCCGCCTTTGGTCCTACTCACTAGTTACCGACACGTCGGACATCAATTAGTCAGTGCCTACAGCGCGCCGGCGTTCTCGATCTCCACCGGTTCGATGTCGCCGGCGGGCGTGAAGCCCAGCACCTGGGCGTAGAAGGACAACTCCGCCTCGGCCGTGCGCACGATGCTGGTGGCCTTGCGAAAGCCGTGCTGCTCGCCCTCGTAGGCGAGGTAGGCGAAGGGCACACCTTTCTCGCGCAGGACCCGGGCCATGGCCTCGGCCTGGGCGGGGGGCACGATGGCGTCTTCGAGGCCCTGGAACAGGATCATCGGCGTGGCCAGCATCTCGGTGTGGAAGAGCGGCGAGCGCTGCTCGTAGAGGGCCCGGGCCTCGGGCCAAGGGCCAACGAGCCCGTCAAAGTATCGGGACTCGAACTTGTGGGTGTCCTCGGCCAGCGCGCCGAGGTCGCCGATGCCGAAGTAGCTCGCGCCGGCGACGAAGACGTCGCGGAAGGTCAGGGCGCACAACGTGGTGTACCCGCCGGCGCTGCCGCCGTGGATAAGGAGGGCCTCGGGATTCGCCCGGCCGGTTTGGGCGAGCTGGCGTGCCGCGTTCACGCAGTCGTTCAAGTCCACCACGCCCCAGGCGCCACTGAGTCGCTCGCGGTAGGCCCGCCCGTAGCCGCTGCTGCCGCCGTAGTCGACGTCCACCAGGGCGAAGCCCCGGCTCGTCCAGAACTGGACCGAGTAGTTCAGTGCGGCGCTGGCGCTCGACGTAGGCCCACCGTGGCTGGACACGATGAGCGGCGGCGCCTCGCCCGCCGGCCCCTCGACATCACGGTTGGCCGGGGCATAGTAGAGCGCGTGCGCGATGAGGCCGTGCTCGGTCTCGAACTCGATGGGTTCGGGCACCGATAGATAGGCAAGGTCGATGTCGTTGACGAAGCTGGTCGCAAGAACCGTCTGCGCACCGCTGCCTAGGTCGATCTGGAGCACCGACGTCGGCTTGAGCGGGGAGCCGACCAGGGCCACGACGTTCACGCCGTCGGAGGCGACGGAATTGATGATGGGCCAGTCGAGCGCGATCTCGCGAAGGCCCGCCATGTCCAACACGCCGAGGTGACAGCCATCGCTCGCCTGCCAGGAGACGACCAGCGACCCGTCATCCAAGGGCGCGTAGTTCATCAGCCCGAAGACCCAGGCGGGACGACCGAACTCGGCGTCGAGGGGGTGCAGCGCCTGCGGTCCGGCTGGCCTGTCACGGTAGAGGTTCCACCAGTCGGTGCGGTCGGACACGAAGACCAGCGAGCCGTCGGCGTCGTAGCAAGGTTGGATGACCGACTCGTCGGGATTGGCGACCACGACGCGACGTGAGGTCACCTGGACGTCAGCGTCGAGTTCGGCCTCGTAGAGCCTCGTGGTGTCCCAGGGCATATTGGGGTGGTCCCACGCGAGGTAGGCCAGTCGTCGTCCGTCGCGCGACAGGGTGGGTGACATGAAGAAGTCGTGCCCCTCGGCGAGGACCACCGGCCCGCCGGTGCCGTCGGTGGCCAGAGCCACGATGTCGTTGATCACTTCGTCCTCGTGACGCTCACGAACGCACACCAAATACCTTCCGTCGGGCGTCACCGCGGGGTCGGCGTAACGCCACGCGCGTGGCGAGGGCGGTTCGGGCGTCAGGGCCACGGGCTCGGCATCCATCTCCATGCGATAGAGGCGCTGGTCGGCGTAGTTGGAGAAGTAGACGGTCGATCCGTGCACCGCGTAGCAGAGGCCGCCGTACTCGTGGACCAAGGTCCGCGCCGCGTACGGTGCAGCGAACACGTCGTTCGCCACGCCGTCGGGGCCTCGGCGGACCAGCACGTAGCGACCCTCTTCGGCGGGACGTGACTCGACCCAATAGTGCGCGCCGCCCCCGACTTGGGGGGCGATCAGGCCGACCACGTTGCCCACCAGGAGCTGACTCGTGATGGGCGAGGTCCACGATCCGAACGGGGCACGGTTTTTTGTCATGCCTCACGATATCCGCGAGCGGCGTCACTTGTCGTGGCGTCCGCTCGGCCTCGCGGCGCGGTGTCACTCTCCCCAGGAGCGATCAGCGGTGAACTCCACGGTCAACCAGAGGTCGTGGGGCAGTTCGTTCAATCGTGCGGTGAGGGCGCGGCGGACCTCGTCGGACTGGCGCACGTTCCAGCTGGGGTCGACGACGAAGTCGATCTCCACGTAGAACTTGCGACCGACCTTGGTCATGCGAAGGTGCTGCTCGCCGAGGCCATACTGCTCGCAGACCTCGTCGACGGCCTGCTTCGCCGGGCTCATCAGGTCGGTGTCGGGACTGCCCTCCACCAACTCGATGAAGGTGGTGCGGATCATGCGCATCGGAGGCACGACGAAGACGAGGCAGGCCACGATCACGAGCACGGGGTCGACGTAGCGCGCCGCGGGCGACCAGTTGGTGCCCACGATGAGTCGGGCGAAGACGAAGGCGATGAGCATCCCCGCGCCCAACACGCCGCCCGCGAGCCACTGGGTGGCCTCGGCCGCCGCCAGTTCCGACCGCTCGGCGGCGTGGCGCAGCCACCACCATATCCCGGTCGGCAGCACCAGCGCGACGCAGGCGTAGCTCACGCTCCAGCCCGACGGTATCTTGCTGCCCCCGTCGACGATGGTGAGGATCGCGTTGAAGGTGGCGTAGGCGCAGGTGGCCAGCAGCGCCACGCCCTCGACGCCGATGATGAGCGGGGTGAGGGCCTCGCGCCCGAAGGGGTAGCGCGTCGTTGGCCCCGTGGCGACGAGGTGCGAGACGCGCATCGCCATCCACGACAGCCCGATGCCGAGGAAGGTATAGAAGCCGTCGAAGAGGATGATCTGCGATCCGGTCACCACGCCAATGGCGATGCCGACGGCGGCCAGGATGAGGCCGATGATGATCGACAGCCCGAGCGCGCGGCGCTCGATCTGGAACTCGTCACCGTCCGTCTCGTCGGTGGTGAGACTCATGACCAACTCTCCCTAGCCTCGCCTGGGGCGAAGGCTGGAGGTCGACTCCAGCAAAGTCAACTTTAGGGCACGGTAAGATTAGGGTCGTGGCGCAACTGGTAACCCCTCGCTGTGCCCTTTACCGCCCGCGCACTCTCGGGTCCCGCGAGGTCGTCGTTGGTCGTCGCCGTAGCGGGTCGGTGTCGTGACGGCGAAGCACCAGCGACGCCGGTTCGACGAGCCGCTCGCGGCGAAGGTCCCGGAGATCACGGCGCTCTTCTGGGTGATCAAGATACTGACGACGGCCGGGGGAGAGGCGACCTCGGACTACCTCTCGCTGCACAACAAGGTGGTGGGCGGGGCGATCGAGATGGCAGTCTTCGCCGCCGCCCTCTTCCTGCAGTTCCGGGTGCGCCGGTACTTCGCGCCGGCCTACTGGTTCCTCGCGTTCGCCATCGCCATCGGCGGCACTGGCGTGGCGGACACCATGCACCTGACCATCGGACTGCCCTACTCGGTGACCACGGTCTTCTGGGCCGCCGTGCTGGCGATCATCTTCTGGTACTGGTATCGCACCGAGGGCACGCTCTCTATTCACAGCATCGTGACGCGCCGGCGCGAGCTCGATTACTGGGCGGCGATCTTCGCGACCTTCGCCCTCGGCACCGCGTTGGGCGACTTCACGGCCGTGGCGCTTCACCTGGGCTATCTCTCGTCGGGCATCCTCTTCGGCGTCCTCATCACCCTGCCCGGTCTCGCCTGGCGGTACTTCGGCCTCAACTCGATAACCGCGTTCTGGTCCTCCTACGTGCTGACGCGTCCCCTGGGTGCATCGTTCGCCGATTACTTCAGCAAACCTCACGCGCTGTCGGGAGCCAACTTCGGCGATGCGCAGACCGCCATCTGCGTCACCGCCGTCATCGTGGTGCTGGTGGTCTACACCGCCGTCACCCGTCACGACATACAACGTCCCCTCGAGCGCTGAGTTCGGGTACCGGTCGTCGTTGGGCGGACGCTCCCGGCCGCGGGGTGGTGCCCAGGGCGAAAAGTAAACGGATTCTTAGGTTTCCGAGATGTCCCGGAAAAGTACTTGTCTAAATTATGACTATTCAGATAGGATTTCAGGCAATTCGCATTTCCGATCAATCTAGGGGCCAGATAAGTGACAACCACGCAGGCTGCACCAACCGCCGAAGAGGGGATCAAGAGCTCGAGTGACTTCCTGCGCGGGGAGTTGGCCACGGAGCTGGCCAGTGCCGAACCCAAGGTCTCGGGCGGGTCGGAGCACCTGCTCAAGTTCCACGGCATCTACGCCCAGGACAATCGCGACGTGCGACGGGAACGATCGTTGGCGGGCGAGACCCTCGACTACATCTTCATGATCCGCGTGGCCATCCCCGGCGGTCATCTCACCAGCGAGCAGTGGCTGGCGCTCGACCGGGTGGCCGACGACATCGCCGACGGCACCATTCGTCTCACCACCCGCCAGGCCGTGCAGTTCCACGGTGTTTTGAAGCAGGGTCTGCGGCCGCTGGCGCACACGTTGGACGAGTACCTGATGACCTCCTTCGGCGCCTGCGGCGACGTCGTGCGCAACACCGTCATCTGCCCCGACCTCACCATGAACGCCAGTGACCACAAGTTGCGCGAGCTGGCGTCACGTATCTCGCGCGCCTTCAAGCCCAAGACCCTGGCGCACTGGGAGATCTTCGTCAATGGTGACCTGGCGGCGTCGCACGAGGAGAGCCCCGAGCACAGCTTCTACGGCACGACCTACCTGCCGCGGAAGTTCAAGATCGCCATCGCGCACCCGGGTGAGAACTGCGTGGACGTTTTCTCCCAAGACCTCGGGCTGATACCGGCCACCCACGACGTACTGGGCGACGGTTTCACCGTGGTGGTGGGCGGCGGGCTGGGCCGCTCCTACGCCGACGCGGACACCTTCGCGCGCTTGGCCGACCCGCTGACCTTCGTCACCCACGAGGAGATCGAGGACCTCATCGCCGCCGTGCTGCGCACCTATCACGAACTGGGCAATCGCACCAACCGCAAGCGCGCCCGCATGAAGTATTTGGTGGCCGACGCGGGCTTCGAGTCCTTCCGTCGCGAGGTCGAGCAGCGCTACGCCGGGCAGTTGCGCGCGCCGGTCGAGGTCGAACTCGCCGAGGCCGACGACCACCTGGGCTGGCGCCAACTGCACGACGGCACCCATCAGGTGGGCGTGCGCGTGGGCGCCGGACGCGTGCGCGACGTGGCCGACGGACAGCGCCTGCGCAGCGCGCTGCGGGTCATCGCGCAGCGCTTCGCCGTCACCCTCCTCATCACCGCTCAGCAGGACATCTTGATCTCGGCCGTCTCTCCCCTGGACCGCGAGGCCATCGAAGAGGTGCTGGCCACGCATCACGTGCGCTCGGTCGAGGAGCTCGGCAACGTGGAGCGCTCGGCGCTGGCCTGCCCGGCACTGCCGACGTGCGGCCAGGCTTTGACCGAAGCGGAGCGGCGACTGCCCAGCGTCGTCGAACAGGTGCAGGGCGAACTCGACAGCGCCGGCTTGGGCAAGCGCCGACTGCAGCTGCGCATGACGGGTTGTCCCAATGGTTGCGCTCGGCCCGCGGTCTCCGAGGTGGGCATCGTCGGGCGCACCAAGAACACCTACGACCTCTATCTGGGCGGCGGCCTTCGCGGCGACCGGCTGGCCGCGCTGTACCAGGAGAAGCTCAAGCTCGAGGAGATCCCCGAGGTGCTGCGGCCCCTGTTGGAACGCTGGAAGGCCGAAGGGGTCGATGACGAGTCCTTCGGCGATTTCTTCGATCGGGTGAACACGCCGTGACTGTCTATCTGGTGGGGGCCGGACCGGGTTCGGTGGACCTGTTGACCCTTCGGGCGGCCCGGCTGTTGGCCGGTTCCGACGTCGTGGCCTACGACCGCCTGATCGACCCCGAGGTCCTCGACCTCGCGGGGCCTGGCGCCGAGCTGATCGACGTGGGCAAACGGCCGGGCCACTCCAACTCCCAGGACCTCATCAACGCGCTGCTGGTCTCGCTCGGTCAGACGCACCAGCACGTCGTTCGCTTGAAGGGCGGCGACCCCTTCGTCTTCGGCCGCGGCGGCGAGGAGTTCGAGGCGCTGCAGCGCGCCGGCATTGACTGTGAGGTGGTGCCCGGGGTCAGCTCGGCGTTCGCGGGGCCGCTGGTCGCGGGGATACCGGTCACCCATCGGGGACTGTCCCACGGCGTCACGGTCGTCACGGGTCACGCCCGCGAGGGTGCGGCGGTCGACTTTCGCCGTCTGGCCAACCCCGACGTGACCCTCGTCGTGCTGATGGGCGTGCAACGTCGCGCGACGATCATGATCGAACTGCTCGAAGGCGGGCTCGACGCGTCGACGCCGATCGCCGTCATTGAACGGGCCTCTATGGAGGGTCAACGGGTGCGCCGGGGCGAACTGGGCCAGCTCGCGACGATGGAAGTCGAGTCACCGGCGGTGCTGGTCATCGGTCCGGTTGCCCACCTAGAGTTCACCCAGGTCACGGCGCTCGTGGACGCGGCGACGCTGGCGGGTTCTTGATGTTGCCACTGATCGTGGACCTGGCCGAGCGACCCGTCGTGGTGATCGGCGCGGGGCGGGTAAGCGCGCAGAAGGTCGCGTTGTTGCTGGCGGCGCGAGCCCGGGTGACGATCATCGCGACGGAACTACGCGCGCCGGTGTCGGACGCGGTCGAGTCGCTGCTGCTTCGCCCCTACGAACACGGCGACCTCAAGGGCGCGTTCCTGGCGGTCGCGGCCACCGGTGATCCGCTGGTCGACGATCGCATCGTCGCCGAGGCGCAGGAACGCGGCATGCTGCTCAACGTGGTCGACGACGCGGCGCGATCTAATTTCTACTTCACCGCCGCGCATCGAGACGGCGACGTCGTGGTGTCGGTGTCGACGGAGGGCTCGTCGCCGGCCCTCGCGCAGTGGGTGCGCAATTTGGTGGCAACGGCCCTGCCCAAAAACCTGGCGGCGGTGGCTCGACGGCTCCGCGCCGAGCGTGACGCCCTGCACGCGTCGGGCAAGAGCACGGAGAATCTCGCCTGGATGCAGCGGGTCGAAGAGTTGGTTCGCGAGGAGCATTGGGCGGGCCTCGACCCGGGTCCATCGCAGCTTCTGAGAGCGACACCCGCCAAGAGCCCCGACCGCGCGAAGTGATGGCATTTTCGTGCTCGGAGGTGGTAAACAGGAGATGGGCGCGTCACCGTGCCCCTGATCAGCGTTATTGAGCGGCGGAGGGTCGTCGCTCGAGCAAACCAACGGAGGAGCAACATGTCGAGAGTTCGCAATTTTCGCGTCGCCGTGAGCGTCGTCGTGATGTCGGTGGGTGTACTTGCGGGCGGCGTCGTCGGAGTCACGACGGCGAGTGCCAAGACGACCCCGAAGTTGGTCGTCAAGCCCGCCGTCAATCTCAAGAACGGCGAGAAGGTGACGGTGAGCGGTTCGGGTTTCAAGCCCGGCGACATGGTGTATTTCGTTGAGTGCCTGCGCACCGCCAAGGGTCAGGCTGGTTGCAATACTCCTGCGGGGATTCCTCCTTACGCCACGATAAGTTCGACCGGAACGTTCCCGACCTTTAAGTTCAAGGTCACCACCGGCAAGGTGGGCACCGGGACGTGCGGCACCAAGACCTCGAATCTTGCGAAGTGTGCGGTGAGCGCTGGAAATGCGACTGGCGGAGATTCTGCTGTCGCGGACATCACCTTCGCGGCGAAGAAATAGCGAGTCGCCGCTCGCGAGGGTTACCGTCGCGTAAGGCGAGTCGCCCGGTCGCGGTTGCGCTCTCAGGGTTTTCCATTACCTTGCTTAATGACGCCTCCGCCTAGATTGAAGTTACGACACGTCAAGGTGCGTCGAGCGAGTGGGATTTACACGTCGTTGAGGACCGCCAGTGGACCTTGACCTCGGTTGGTGAAGGGGAGCATGAGCGAAGCAGGCGGTTCGGGCGCGACGGTGAAGGCCGGACTCGATGCGAAGGAGTCGACGCTTCATCGACTCTTCGCCGATCTCGGATTCACGGCGCTCCTTTGCATCCTCTTCCTGACGTTCCTCGACAACACGGTCATCAGCGCGGTGCTGGCGAACGTGCAGTCGTCGCTTCACGAGGGCGTGTCGGACCTGCAGTGGGTCGTCGGCGCCTACGCGCTGACCTTCGCTAGCCTCATGTTGATCAGCGGCTCGTTGAGCGACAACTTCGGCCGCAAGAAGGTCATGCTCACCGGTGTCGCCATTTTCTGCGCGGGGTCCATCGTGTGCGCGATCGCCAACACGACCGAGACGCTGATCGTGGGACGGGTGATTATGGGCGTCGGCGCGGCGGCCTCCGAGCCGGGCACCCTGTCGATGATTCGCCATATTTATCCTGACCCGAAGAAACGCGCGAGGGCGCTGGGGGCGTGGGCGGCGGTGTCGGGCTTCGCCTTGGCGATGGGACCAGTACTGGGTGGGACGCTGGTCGGCATCTGGTCGTGGCACGCCATCTTCTGGTTCAATTTCGTCTTCGGCGGGCTGGCTCTTATTGTTGGGGTGGTCGCACTGCCCGAGAGCAGCGACCCCACCCGCAAACGACCCGACTTCGTCGGGTTCCTGCTCGGTTCTTTCACCATCGCCTCGGCGACCTTCGCCACCATTGTCGGCGAGAGCGAGGGCTATCGTTCGAGTTCCGTGGTGACGCTCTACGTGACCAGCGTCGCGGCGCTGGTGTTGTTCATCTTCGTCGAGGGCCGGATCAGTAGTCCCATGCTGAACCTTGATTTCTTTCGTCGCAAGGCTTTCGCCGGCTCGTCCTTCGTGGCCTTCGCCAGCTACTTCTCGGTCTTCTCGATCTTCTTCTTCGTCGCGCTGTACTTAGAGGTCGTCGCCATGTCCGGGGCCTACGAGTTGGCGCAGGACTTCACGCCCTTGCTCACGGGCATGGTGCTGGCGTCGCTTTTCACCGGACGCTGGGTGGGCCGCGTGGGCTCGCGGGTGCCGATGATGACGGGCTGCCTGATCGCTGCGCTCGGCGTGGCGTTGACCGATTTCATCGTGGGCCCCGGGGCTGGACTGGCGACCGTGGGATGGACCATGGGCATCGCCGGCATTGGCTTCGGCATCATCGTGGTCCCGGTCACCTCGACGGCGCTGACCAGCATTCCCGCGGCCAACTCGGGCATGGCCGCGTCCATGACCAACACCAGTCGCGAGATGGGTGCGGTCGCGGGCGTGGCGATCTTGGGCTCGATCGTGAACGGCCAATTGACAGTCAATCTGACCCAGCGACTCATCGCCCTCCACATTCCGGCGCCGGACCGCTCGCTGGTAATCACCGCCATCACCACGGGAACCGTCGGTCAGCAGGAGCGCGCGCTGGCGGGCCACTCGTCGGCCGCCATCAAGCACATCATTAACGAAGTGGTGCAGGCCGCGTACAAGGCGTTCACCAACGGTCTCAATTTGGCGCTCACCATATCGTGCTTCCTGCTTCTGGCCTCGGCCGTGGTGGCCTACTTCACGGGCACGGCCGAAGGCGCGAAGGTGCCCAACTTCGTGGGTCGGTCACTTCGCCGGCACCACTAGTCACGTCGATAGGGCGGTGGTGTCGATACCGTCCTCGTGGGCGCTGAGGCGCCGCCTCAGGCGCAGCATCATGAGCGACCCGCTCAGCGACGCACCGCCGACGAAGAGGGGCCACCAATGGCCCAGGTGGACGCTGAAGAAGAAGGCGGTGATCGCCGGAGCCAGGGTGGCCGAGAGCCCCCAGCTGAGTCCGATCATGGAGTTGTAGCGGCCCCGAAGGTGCTCGGGCGCCAGGTCGTTCACCAGCGCCGAGCCGATAGGCGACATCATCGTCTCGCCGATGGCGAACACCGACACCGCGACACACAGCGAGATGACCGCCAGCACGGCCGACAGACGCAGCGATACGTAGAGGACCAGCCAAAAGGTGAACCAGAGCAAGGCCGCGAGGGCCATGACGCGCGTGCGGCTGCGACCCTGCACGCGATTGAGGATCAAAAGTTGGGCGCACACGATGGTCGCGGTGTCGAAGAAGAAGATGACGCCGATGACGTGCACGGACAAGTGCAGGTCGTTGACGACGAACAGGCTGAATCCGGCCTCCATCGATCCGTACCCGCCGATCATCATCACCAGCGTCGCCAGCACGAAGAAGACGAGTCGGTGGTCCTTCAGCACCTCCCGCCAGCCCTCGTCGCGCGTGGTGGGGTCCTGGCGGTGTTCGCGGATTGGTCGGCCGTGGGACCACAGGGTGAGGTAGAGCGCGGCGATGCCGAGGTAGGTCGCGGCGTTCAGGAGGTACAGCACGGTGAAGGAGGAGGGGTGGTGCAGGTCGACGATAGTGGCCGAGATGAGCCCTCCCAATCCGATGCCCAGGTTGACCAGCATGAAATTGATGCCGAAGGCCCATTGACGGTGTTCCTCGGGAACGAGGCGACTCAGGAGCGTCGAGCCCGGCCCCCAACCGGCATTGCCGAAAACGGCCAGTAAGACCGCGCCCGCGACCACCTGGGGGGTGTGACGGGCGAAGGCCCACAACACCAGTGCACCGGCATCGACGACGGTGCACACCACGATGACGATGACGGGTCCGTAGCGGTCGACGAGCGTGCCCGAGAGAGGGCTGGTGACCAGTCCGGCGACCGCCGACACGGCGAGCAGCAGCGTGGCGAAGGTGATCGAGAAGTGGCGCACATCGTGCAGGTAGATCACGAAGAGCGAAAGGGTGAGGCCCGCGCCGACGCAGCTCAGCGCCACGCAGAGATACAGCCGTTTGAGCGGCGGGGACAGGACGGCGCGAAACTCCTCGGGCACGAGAGTCGAGAGCAAGCGCATAGGGACCAAAGGCTACCGAGGAGGTATGACAACACTTTCACAAGGTCGATAATTCTTGGCCGGACACTTTCATTGGGTGTACGCAAAGAGCGTTACGCTTGAGATGGCTGGCGTGCAGCCCGAGACCGGAAGGGTCTAGAAGAATTTGAAGCGACTACCGAACAGTGGCACCAATCTCCTCACCGAAATTGCGCCGGACGTTGAGCGCCTGTTCAACCGTCACATGGAGGCGCCACGCCTTTGGTTCCCCCACGAGCAGATCGATTGGGGGCAGGGTGAGAACTTCACGGATCATCCGTGGTCGCCGGACAACTATCCGCTGGCGCCGGGCGTGCGCAGTTCGATCTACGTCAATCTCCTGACGGAGGACAACCTTCCCTACTACACCAGCGAACTCCTGGCCCACGCGCCCGACGGCCACCCGATCCTCGAGTGGAACCACCAGTGGACGATGGAGGAGAACCGCCACGCCATGGTGATGCGCGACTGGGTGCACATCACGCGGTGCATCGACCCCGTGATGCTCGAGGAGGGTCGGCGCGTGCAGATGTTCAAGGCGGACGTTCCCCACCCCGAGACCCTGGCCGACCTGATCTGCTACGTGTCGTTCCAGGAGCGCGCCACCCAGATCGCCCACCGCAACACCGGGGCCCACCTGCCCAAGTTCGACAAGATGGGGCGCAACGTGCTGGCGCTCATCGCGGGCGACGAGACCAAGCACTACCTCTTCTACCGCGACTTGGCCCTGGCGGGCTTCGCCATCGACCCGTCGGCCATGATGATCGCCGCGGCCAAGCAGGCGATCAACTTCGCCATGCCCGGCTCGGGGATCCCCAATTTCACCCGTCACGCCGTGCGCATCGCGCGCGAGGGCATCTACGGCCTCAGTCAGTTCCTGAAAGACGTGCTCGATCCCGTGCTCGCGCTGTGGGACGTGGACCACCTGGCGGGACTCACGCCCGAGGCCGAGACCGCGCGCGTCGACCTCGAAGCGGCCATCACCAAGCTCACCGTCGCGGTGGAACGCATGGCCCAACGCCTCAACGCGCCGTCGCCCGCCCTCTCGTAGGACCGCCGCGCCGCTAGTTGGCGAGCAGCTGGTCCAGCCGCGCGGTCATCACCCCGTCGTTGCCCTCGACGGTGATGGCTTTGGTCCGGTTTGTCGCCCCGCGCACGCAGGTGACCGCGCCGGGCCGAACCTCGAACACCTCGGCCAGGAGTAACAAGGTCTCCTTCGTCGCCGCGAGGTCGACGGCTCGAGACCGAACGTGCACGATCAGCGCCCCGTCGTGCGAGCCGCCCACCGACGCACGCCGCGACCCGGGGTGCACGTGCACGTAGAAACGGATCACGATGCTCGCGCCCCACTTTGCATTCTTAAGTCTTAGCAAGGGTGACGTGGTCGGATGCCCTGTCTAGGATGAAAGCGGAGGCACCCGTGACATTGAGCATTGAAGAGGCGATTGCCACGGTTACGGCGCCCGGTCAGCCTTTTGAGGTCGTGGAGCGGGTCTCGAACGGTGTCACGAACCGGGTCTTTAAGAACGCTCCCGAGACGGTGCGCGATTTCTTCGACCTGGCCCGCGGCGTGGACGCCACGTTCCTCGTGTACGAGGACGAGGAGTGGACCTTCGAGGAGGTGATGAAGGAGGTGGACGCGCTGGCCTTCGCCCTGGTCCATCACTTCGACATCAAGGTCGGTGACCGAGTGGGCATCGCGATGCGTAACCTGCCCGAGTGGGTGATCAGCTTCGCCGCGATCCTCTCGGTGGGCGCCATCTCCGTATCCCTCAACGCCTGGTGGACGGAAGACGAACTCGACTACGCCATCAACGACTCGGGCCTCGCGCTGCTGATCGCGGACTCCGAGCGGCTCGCCAGGGCCGAGAACATCTGCGCTCGCGCGGACGTGGCGATGCTGGGCGTGCGACTCGACGAACTGCAGCCGCGCGGCCCGGGCGTCGAACTCTGGAACGAGGTGATCGCGCGCGGCGAGGCCATGCCCCCGGTGTCGATCGGGGCCAACGACGACGCCACCATTCTCTACACCTCGGGCACCACCGGCTTCCCCAAGGGAGCGGTCTCGACCCACGGGGCGATCTGCCAGACCATCATGGCCTTCTCCTGCGCGGCTTCCATCAACTCGGCGCGCCGTGGTCCCAAGAAGGAGACCGGCTCGAGCGCGCCGCCGAGCTTCATCCTGATCGTGCCGCTCTTTCACGTCACCGGCTGCATCGCGGTGATGATGGGCTGCTTCTCGTGGCACCTCAAGCTGGTGATGATGTATCGCTGGGAGCCGGAGAGGGCGCTGGCGCTCATCGAGCGTCACCAGGTGAGCAACTTCGTCGGTGTGCCCACCCAGTCGTGGGACCTGCTTGAGTGCCCCAACTTCGCCCAGTACGACACCAGCTCGCTCACCGCCGTGGGCGGGGGCGGCGCGCCCGCCCCTCCGGCCTTGGTCACGCGCGTCGACCACGCCTTCTCCCACGGCCGGCCCTCGCTGGTCTTCGGCATGACCGAGACCAACGCCTTCGGGATCGGCATCTTCGGTGACGACTACGTGAGCCATCCCACTTCGACCGGCAACACCACCAACGTGGTCATGGACGTCGAGATCCGCGACGACCAGGGTCGAGCGGTCGAGCGCAACGAGCACGGCGAGATATGGCTGCGGTCGCCGACGCTCATCCGCGGCTACTGGGGACGGCCGCAGGACTCGGCGGCGGCCATCGTCGAGGGGTGGCTGCGCACCGGCGACCTGGGCCGGATCGACGACGAGGGCTACCTCTACGTCGAGGACCGGGTGAAGGACATGATCCTGCGCGCCGGCGAGAACGTCTACTCGGCCGAAGTGGAGGCGGCGATCTACGAGCTGCCCGAAGTGTACGAAGCGGCCGTCTTCGGCCTGGCCCACGAGCGGCTCGGCGAGGAGGTGGCCTGCGTGGTCATGCTCAAGCCCGACCAGCACCTCAGCGAGGAGCAGTTACGGGCGCACCTGCAGGTCCGGCTGGCCAACTTCAAGGTTCCCACGCGCGTCTTCTTCACCCGCGAGCCTCTGCCGCGCAATCCGGCGGGCAAGTTCCTCAAACGCGAGATGCAGCGCCGCTATTTCTCCGTCGAGGAGTGAATGGCCTGCACCGCGTAGTCGGCGACGTTGACGTCGGCGAGCTGATCGAGGTCGAACCACGCCACGTGGTCGGTCGTGCCGTGCACCTCGTCGCTCAGTTCGCCGCCCTCGTAGTCGACGGTGAAGATGATGCGCACGGTGTGGATCCGGTCGCCGTTGTCGCGGCGTCGCACGTCGCTCTTCACGCTGAGCAGCCGCGGCGAGTGAACGCTGAGGCCGGTCTCCTCATGGAACTCGCGCACCAGGGCGTCCTCGGGCGCCTCGCCGAAGTCGATGCCCCCTCCGGGGAGCCACCAGAGCGGCGGCACGTGGCGGGGATTGCTCGAGCGCACCAGCGCCACGCGACCTTCGTGCAGGAGCACGCCGTAGGCGCGGACACTGGTGTGCTGCTTGCTCATGGAATGACCTCTCCGGATGGTTGGTGGTCGGCGGGCCTGGGTTCGGCAAGGAACGTCGATCGGCAGGCCTCGCCACAGAAATAGTAGGTGACGCCGTTGGGTTCGAGCGTGTTTGGCGCATGGTCGCTCACGACCATGTGGCAGACGGGGTCGCGGTGTGTGACCGGTGTTCTCGCCGAAACGGGGCCGGCCAGGTCGTCGAACTTGGTGGCGCAGCGCAGAGAGCAGAAGTAATAAGTGTGGCCGTCGCGCTGGCGGCTGGCCACCGGGGCCGTGAGGTCGACGGTCATGTGGCAGATCGGGTCTCGGGCCACGCCCGCACCGCGCCGTGACAGGAGCCACAGCGCGAGAAGTGCCATCACGGCCATCACGTTCAGGACGAGCGTCCAGCCGAGCGGGAACTGGCCCTGCATCGCCACTACGTGGCGGTCGTGCGCGACCAGATGCAAGGCGCGAAAGAGCACCTCGATGAGCAATCCGCCGCCGCTCATGACGAGCCAGAGCAGGGCGAGGAGTCGCGCCGCGTCGGACGCTCCGTAGAAGCGCCGGTAGATGAGCAGCAGCGGCAACGTCACCAGGTCGGCGAAGATGAAGCTCACGACGCCGCCGAAGGCCACGCCGTGGAACCACAGGGCGGCCGCGAGTGGGATATTGCCGACCGAGCAGACGAAGGAGACCACGGCGAGCAACGGCGCCACGAGGGCGTTCTCGATTACTGTCCAGGTCCCGTGACCGCTGAAGAAGAGGCGCGACCACCAGAGCGCGGGCACGTGCACGGTGAGGAAACCGGCGACCAGGAAGCCGGCCACCAACTCCTTGCGCAGCATGGTGACGTCGCCCAGCGTGAACTGCGCCGCCCGCGAGTAGTTCTGACGCCGCTTCAAGCGCTCGCGCCACCCCGGCGCGGCCTCGCCCGGCGGCGCGGGGGAGTCGGTCAGGACCCTGGCGCGCAGGCCCTCCTGTCTCGGTCTCGAGAAGAACAGTCGCGTCAGTATGAAGAGCGCGATGATCATGAGCGCCCCCCCGGCAATCTGGGCCACGACGAACTGCCAGCCGAGCAGCAGGTACAGCATCACGCCCAGCTCGATGACCAGGTTGGTGGAGGCGACCATGAAGATCAGCGAATTGGACCAGGAGGCGCCGCGGGCGAAGAGCGCGCGGGCCATCGCGCTGGCGGCGTAGCTGCACGACGAGGAGATGGCGCCCAACAGCGAGGCGCGGGCCGCGGAGGCGGGTGTGTCGGCGCCCAATTGGCGCCGCAGGCCGTCGCGAGGCAGGAAGCTCTGCACCAGCCCCGAGATGGTGAAGCCGAAGACCAGCGGCCACCAGGTCATCCACACCATGGCGGCGCTCTCCGTGAGGCCCGAAGTGATCCAGTGCCAGGCTGCCGTCATCGCGACCGGCGGCGCTTAGCGGGTGGTCGGAAAACCAAGGTCGATCTGGGACTCCGAAGGTTGGGGCCAGCGGGTCGTGATGACCTTGGCCCGGGTGTAGAACGCGAAGCCCTCGGGTCCGTAGATGTGGGAGTGGCCGAACAGCGAGTTCTTCCAGCCGCCGAAGGAGTACGACGCGATGGGCACGGGGATGGGTACGTTGACGCCGATCATGCCGACGGTGACCTCGCGCGAGAAGAGCCGCGCCGCGTTGCCGTCGCGGGTGAAGATCGCGACGCCGTTGCCGTAAGGATTGTCGTTGATCATGGTGACCGCCTCGGCGTAGGTGGCGACGCGCGCGACGCCCAGCACCGGCCCGAAGATCTCGTCGTCGTAGGCCTTGGTGCCCGGACGCACGCCGTCGAGCAGGCAGGGCCCCACGAAGAAGCCGGGACGCGAGGCGAGGTCCGTGCCGTCACGCACGACCACGATGCCGTCGTCCGGGGCCGACGTGACGTAACTGACGATGCGGTCGCGGTGTTCCCGGGTGATGACGGGTCCGAAGTCACTGGCCGGATCGTCGCCCGGGCCGACGCTCAACTTGTCGAGGCGCACGAGGATCTTGTCGATGAGCGGTTCCGCGACGTCGCCCACGGCCACCACGACGCTGATGGCCATGCAGCGTTCGCCGGCGGAGCCGTAGCCGGCGTTGATCGCGGCGTCCGCGGCGATGTCCAGATCGGCGTCGGGCAGCACGACCATGTGGTTCTTGGCCCCGCCCAACGCCTGGACCCGCTTGCCGTGCGACGTGCCGGTCAAGTACACGTGACGCGCGACCGGCGTCGAACCGACGAAGCTGACGGCGTCGATGCCCGGGTGCTCCAGCAGCTGGGTGACGGTCGTCGAGTTGCCGTGCAGGACGTTGAAGACGCCGTCGGGCAGGCCCGCCTCCTTGAGCAGTTCGCCCAATCGCACAGACACCGACGGGTCGCGCTCCGAGGGCTTGAGGATGACGGTGTTCCCGCTCGCCAGCGCGTTGGCGGTCATCCACAGTGGCACCATGATGGGGAAGTTGAAGGGAGTGATCGCCGCCACCACGCCGACGGGTTCGCGCATCGAGTGCACGTCCACGCCTGAGGCGACCTGGCTCGAGAAGTCGCCCTTCAGGTGCTCGGAAAGTCCGCAGGCGTACTCCACGTTCTCGAGTCCCCGCGCCAGCTCACCGAGGGCGTCGGCGGTCGTCTTGCCGTGTTCCGACGTGATCAGGGCCGCCAGCTCTTCGGCGTGCGTGACCAGCAACTGGCGAAGCGTGAAGAGGATGTTGGTGCGTTGGGAGAGCGAGGATTCACTCCATCCCAAGAATGCGCGACGCGCGATGGCCACCACGTCGTCAACGAGCGCGGCGTCGGCGACGGGCACGTGCGACGCGACCTCGCCGGTGGCGGGGTTGAAGACGTCGATATCGTGCTGCTCGTTCTGCCCAGCGCGTCGCTGGCCATCGATGAAATGCGCAATTCTCGTCATGTGAGGCTCCTTCTCTCCCGCCAATCTATAGGGTGACGATTCGCCGCCGTTAGGGTTGACCCGTGAGCGACACCGACCTCGACCGGTCCCTTCGAACCGCGGCCAGCGTTGAGCCTCTGGGTCCGGGCCGCTACTCGGCTCGCCTCTCGCCTTTGTTCAGCGTGGTGGATCATCCCCACGGCGGCTACCTCCAGTGCGTCATGGCGAGCGCCGCGCTGGCGGCGGCGAGCGACGCTGGCGCGAGTCACCTTCACGCCACTGCGGTGACCACCAACTTCGTCAGCGCCCCCGAGACGGGTCCCGTGGAACTCAGCACCGAGGTGCGTCGAGTGGGACGGGGCGTCTCCTTCGTGCACGTGGCCATGAGCCAACAGGGCGTCATCGCCTGCGAATCGTTGGTCACCCTGGGTAACCTGGGAGAGGAATCCCAGGCCCGCTACATGGACGCGACGCCGCCGACGATGGCGTCGTTGGAGGAGTGTCGCCAGTCCACCGGAAGCGACGAGGTCAACATCATGCGCGTGGTGGACCTTCGACTTGATCCGTCGAGCGCGGGCTGGCGGGAGGGGGAGCTTTCCGATCGCGGCGAGGTTCGTGGGTGGATGCGCTTCGACGACGGCGGCGGCCCGTGGGACCCGTTCAGCCTCCATTTCGCCTGCGACGGATTGCCGCCGGCGACGTATCCGCTCGGCTCCTCCGGCTGGGTGCCCACCCTGCAGCTGACCTCCTACGTGCGCCGCGTGCCGCGAGGCGAATGGCTGCGGGCACGTCAGTGGTGCACGGTGGTGGCCGACGGTACCTTCGATGAGCGATGCGAACTGTTCGACGAACGCGGGGAATTGGTCGGGTTAGCGAGTCAGCTGGCCATGGTGCGGTTCCCGAGCGGACGCTAACGGCGATGATGGCGGGCTCGTGAGCGTCGGGCCGGGCGTCAACGACGACGGCTCGCTGGTCATCCGTTTGCGCCTGGTGATCCCCTCGGACGAGGTCGAACTACGCGTCACCACGTCGGGCGGCCCGGGTGGTCAGCACGCCAACCGTTCCCTCACGCGGGTGGTGGCGTCCTTTCGCGTCGCCGACTCGGTGGTGCTCAGCGAGGCCGATCGAGATCTCCTGGTGGAAAAGCTGGGCCCGGTGGTCCGCTCCAGCGCGAGCCGTTTCCGCTCTCAGGGCATGAACCGCACGGCGGCCCTCGAACAGCTCGCGACCCGCATCGCCGTGGCCTTGTCGCGACCGACGCCGCGTCGAGCGACCAAGCCGACCAGGTCGTCCAAGGTCCGTCGCGTCGACGAGAAGAAGGCGCGCGGGCGACTCAAGGTGCAGCGTCGTCGACCGGACGACGACTAGCTCGCGTCGCGAAGGTGGCGCTCGATCGCCGCCAGGGCGGCGTTCATCGTGTCGTGGATACCGATGTCGGTGTCCTCTTGGGGGCCGCGGAGCGGTGTGAGCGAGGCATAGCCGGCCATCAATAGGGCGCCGTCCTCGTCAGCCGCCTCGTCACTGACGTCGCCCAGCTGGGGTGTCGCGGCGCCCAATCGCAACGGCATCTCTCCCGACTCGCCCAATGGTTCGCCCCCGGCCGCGGGGCCGGCTGACTTGACGACGCCGGCCGTCGAGATTCGTCCGCGACGCACACCGAGCAGGTCGCGAGCCGGCAGGTTCGGCACGTTGAGGTTAAGCAGCGTGCGCGACGGCGCGTTCATGAGCTCCTGGAGCACCTCGATGGCCACCGCGGCAGCCGTGTCGTAGTGGACGTCCTCGCCCCATTGGACCGAGATGGCCAGACCGGAGAGTCCCAGCTGAGCGCCGGTGAGGATGGCGCCGATGGTGCCTGAATGCAGGACGCTGCGTCCGACGTTGGCGCCCGCGTTGATGCCGGACAGGATGACGTCGGGTTGGAAGTTGAAGCTCCCGAGCGACCCGAGGATGGCGCAAAGCGCCGGGGGAGCCTCCAGCGCGTATGTGTCGATCGCCTCGGCGCCCGCGATGACGTGGCGCCGATACGTGACCGAGGGATGACTGAAGACGTCCCCCACGGCGGAGGACATACCCGAGTAGTTGGTGTGGGGGGCCACGACGATCGCCTCGCGGACCTCTCCCGCGGGAGCGCGGCCAATCCACGACGCCACGCCGGTCGCCAACGCCGCTAGACCGGGGGCCGATACGCCGTCATCGTTGGTGATCAGAATACGCATGCCACGTACGATAACTGTCGTAAGTTACTTGTCAGTGAATAGAAGGAAACCTGCTGATGCTCCCATCCGGTGAACAAATTGCCATTGCCCACGGTGACCAACGCGCCGTTATCACCGAAGTGGGGGCCACGCTGCGCACCTACGTGAAGGGTGGGTTGAGCGTCGTCGAGGGCTTCGCCGGCGAGGAGGTGCCCACGGGCGCGCGTGGTCAAATCCTCTATCCGTGGCCCAATCGCATCGGCGACGCCCAGTGGTCCTTTTCGGACCGGATCGCCCAGCCCACCGTCAACGACGCTCATCAGGCGACCGCCATCCACGGACTCGTGCGCTGGCGCCCTTTCCGCGTGGAGTCGGTCAACCAGAATCGTTGCGTGCTGGTGCTGCTGCTGCACCCGACGCCGGACTACCCGTTCCTAAGCGAGATCGTGATCGCGTACCACCTCGGTTCGCTCGGCCTCACCGTCACCACCACGGTCACCAACCGCGATGATGTGCCCATTCCCTTCGGCGTGGGGTTCCACCCCTATCTCTCCGTCACCACGCCCACGATCGAGGGCGCCGAGCTCGAGGTGCCGGCCCTGGCCTACGTCGACGTGAACGAACGACAGTTGCCCACGGGGGACATCCTGCCCGTTGCCGGCCACGCGCTGGATTTCACCAAACGCAAGTCCGTAAGCGGCCACGAACTCGACGTCACCTACACCGAGCTGATTCGCGACGATTCAGGTCTGGCCAACGTGGTCCTGACCGACTCGACCGGCGGCGAGGTCGAACTGAGCATGGATCGGAACTTTCCCTACGTGCAGATATTCACCGGTGACACCCTGGAACGGGGTCGGCGGCGCACGGCCGTCGCGGTCGAGCCGATGACCTGCCCGCCCGACGCGCTGCGCAGCGGCAAGGACGTCGTGGTGCTCGAGCCCGGTCAGCACTGGGCCGGCTCCTGGCGCTTGCGGCGAAAGTAGCACAACGTGCGCGTCGTCCTCGTCACGGGATCGACCAGCGGTATCGGCGAGGCGACTGCCCTGCGCTTCGCCGAGAACGGTGACGCGGTCGTCTTTAACTCGGTGCGCAGCGTCGACGAAGGAGAGGCGCTGGCCGCCCGGGTGCCGGGATCGCTCTACGTGCAGGCGGATATCTCCGACGCCGAAGACTGCCAGCGTCTCGTCTCGAAGGTCCTTAACCGCTACGGGGCCCTCGACGTGCTCGTCAACAATGCCGGTACCACCAAACTCATTCCTCATTACGACCTCGCCGCCGCCAGCGTTGACGTGTGGCGTGAGATATTCGAGGTCAATGTCTTTGGCACGTGGAACCTCTCGGTGACGGCCATGGAGGCGCTGCGCGCGAGCAAGGGTTCGATCGTCAACGTCTCCTCCGCCGCCGGGATGCGACCGACGGGCTCCTCCATCCCCTACGCGGCGTCGAAGGCGGCCGTGAATCACATGACCGCGCTGTTGGCCAAGGTGGTAGGCCCCGACGTTCGCGTGAACGCCGTGGCGCCGGGTCTGGTCGACACTCCTTGGACGGCGCAGTGGGACACGATCCGAGCGCGGGTCATCGCCGCCGCGCCGCTAAAGCGCTCGGGCACGCCCGACGACATCGCCGACGTCATCGTGATGCTCGCCTCGACCCCCTACGTGACGGGTCAGGTCGTGGTCGTCGACGGCGGCCACTCTCTGACCACCTGACGCCCCTTCGGCGCGCGGAATCCTTTGGCCCGGGGGACCACAAGTCACCCCGGCGCACCGTGACCGGCCGCTTTCATTTTGACCGGGGTTCTGGAACACTGGGGACGTGCCCAGCGACGAGACCTCCACTGCGACGACCTCGGACACCGACGTCATCACCGAGAACGTCGTCGTTACCCGGCGGCCCTGGAACGTGGTCGTGTGGGACGATCCGGTGACGCCCATGTCGGTCGTGGTGGTGATCTTCAAGCGCATCTTCGGGTATTCGGACAACAAGGCCACCCAACTGATGTTGACGGTGCACCACGAGGGTCGGGCGATCGTCTGGTCGGGGGAACACGATCGGGCGCAGACCTATTGCGTGAAGCTCCAGGTGGCCGGGTTGCAGAGCACCATCGAGCAGGACGCGTGATGGTCGGGCGCCACCGGATGTTCGTGCGCAAGCGCGACGGCCGCATCGAAGTCCGGCTCAACGAACTGGGCCGGGCCGTCGCGCGAGAGGCCTTCGGTCACGTGGTCGCCGCCGAGCGTGACCCGGATCACGAATGGCACGTGACCTTGAGCGCCCCCATCGATCCGAGCAGCGACCAGGATGACCCCCTGGCCATCCTGACGCGGCAGAACGAGACGTCCACCAACGCCGAGTTGGCGGTCATGACGCTCAACGAGCAGTTCCTGACCGACTCCGAGGCGTGGGCCTGGCTCAGTACCCTCCAAGTGGCGCTGCGTTCGAGCGCCGTCGCGAACGGCTTGCTGAGCGAGGATAAGTTGGCGGCCTGCGAGCCCGAACTGATGAATTTCATTCGCACCCTGCAGTCCTACCTCTTCGAGCTCGCGGAGTGCCTCTAAGGCTGTAACGCCCCAGCCGTCCGGAGAGACTGTTCCAGGTGATGAAGGAATTCCAAGCCACCTCGTTAGACTTCGCTCATGTCCTCGCCTCGGGATGATTCGCCCTCCCACGAGCCGCCTCACCAGGTAGCCGTAGGTCGAAGGGTCTTTCTGGGGCTAGCCGTCCTAGGCGCCGCGGGCGTGGCCCTGGGCGCGAGCGTGCAGAACTTCTTCGGGAACCTGCTCGGCTCGGGGCTCGGCGGGCTCTTGCCGGGAGGCGACCGTTTCCGCATCTATTCGATCACCGGTTCGTACCCCGAGGTGACCAAGGAGGCGTACCGACTCGAGGTGAGCGGGCTGGTGCACCACCCGCAGACCTTCACGTTGTCGGATCTCCAGGCGATGCCCTCGACGTCATTCTCCAAGAACTTTCAGTGCGTGACGGGGTGGAAGGTCCCGGACGTGGCCTGGGAGGGCGTGCTACTGTCGCACATTCTTGAGACGGTCGGCGTGAAGGAGGGGGCGGTCGCCTTGACGTTCGAGTCCTACGACCACGCGGACACCGAGAGCCTCTCGCTCGACCAGGCCCATTTGCCCGACGTGATCGTGGCCTACAAGATGCTGGGTGCCCCGGTCACCACCGAGCACGGCGGCCCGGTGCGCCTCTACGTGGCGCCGATGTTCGGCTACAAGTCGCTCAAGTGGCTGTCGGGGATCCGCGTGGTCGACCAGGTGCAGCCGGGCTATTGGGAGCAGAACGGCTACCCGGTCAACGGCTGGCTGGATGGCACGACCGGTCCGACCAATCCCGATCCCGGTCTGACCTAACGGTTATGGCGATCGCCCCGTCAACGAGAGCCGCGTCGGTGCGGATCCTGCGCTTCGACCGCGTCCAGCGCAGTGCGCACTGGGTGAACGCTCTGCTGTTCGGGGTGCTCATGGTGACCGCCATTCCGCTGTACTTCGGCTCCCTCTTCGGCCTCGTGCTGCCGCGACACGTCGTGGAGCAGATCCACCTCTGGACGGGGCTGGCGCTGCCAATTCCGGTGATCGTGTCGCTGCTCGGACCCTGGGGCCGTCGAATGAGGCGAGATATCCGTCGCATCAACCTCTGGACTCGCGCGGAAGTGCGCTGGATGAGGACGCTGGGCGAGACGCCCCTGGTGGCCGACAAGTTCAATCCCGGTCAGAAGCTGAACGCCATCTTCATCGGCGCCTCGATCGTGGTGATGCTGGTGACCGGCTCCATGCTCCAATGGTTCCGGTTCTTCCCCGTGCCGTGGCGCGAAGGCGCCACGTTCGTGCACGACGTGTTCGCCTTCGCGGTCTTCGTCGTGGTCATCGGCCATATCATCATGGCCTTGACGCACCGAGGATCGCTGCTATCGATGTTCTCCGGTTGGGTCAGTGAGAGCTGGGCCGCACGCCACGCCGGCGCGTGGCTCGCGGAACTAAAGGCCAAGAACGGCTTTTCGGATCAGTGAGCGTCAGTGGCTGTCGTGCGCCCGGCGCGTCACGGCGAGTGCGGCGTCAACAGACGTACGTCGATCGTGGTCGTCCGGCCCCCGAGGGGATGAGAACACTCAGCGTTCGATGTCGAGCGGCGATGGCTCGGTGATCACCACGGCGCTCTTTATCGATTCACTGGTGGTCTTGGCCGAGCTGATCCCCTTCTCGAACTCGCTCTTGGCCTGACCCAGGCTGCGCGCGAACTTTGGAATGGCCGACCCGCCGAAGATCAGGACCGCGGCCACGATGGCGACGATCAAGAGGTCCGGGCCGAGAATTTCTCCGATGAACATGCTCTTCTCCTTCTGGTGATCACGGCCGGGCGGACGAAAGACGTCCGAGCCGTGAGTTGATGGTCTATGAAGCGTTGAAGTCGATCTCGATGACCCGGCCGCCGACGACGGTGACGCGCTGGCCTGATCCCTCGACCTGGTAGGTGCCGCTGCGCAGACTCGGGTAGACCGCCGCGTAGCACGGACCTGCGGGCGTATGGCGTTCGCGCACCGCGCTGTGCGTGTGCGGTGCGGAGGGGTCCTGCGGGTACAGGTCAATCTCTCTGCCATTGAATGATGGGGGGGTGCGGAGCATGAGAGCTCCGACCTCCCCCCCAATGTCGAGTACCACGCTGCCGTCCCAACTCGGGGGGAGTTGTGTCTCTTCCATCGTGGTCTCGTTAGGCCGGAACGGCGTAGCCGCTGTACGGCGTTCCGAGGTAGGGGAAGTTCGGTAGGAACGTGAGTCCCGCTCCGGTGACGCCGTCGCTCACGTCCTTCAACGCTCCGTCGGGTGTGAACGACTTGTCGACCAGCGGGAGGGTGGCTCCCGCGATGGCCAGCAGCTCGATCGACACCACGTCGTCGGTGATCCGGCGCCCGTTGGGGAAGCCGGCCACGTCGCCGCCCACCACGCCGAGGGCGTTGGGCGAGGCGCTCGCGGGGATGGCCAGGTTGAGGCGTAGCATGTCGGCCTGCACCGAACCGGTGTAGGTGGAGAACGTCGGCGCGATGACGCCCGACGGGATTCCGGTGAGCAGGATTGCTTCTAAGTCCGCGCGGGGCTTGGTATAGGCCGCCAGGTTCGGGAACGCGCCGGGGTAGAGCACGTTGAGCAGGCCGGCCAGTTCAGGGTGGGCCACACCGTTGGCGTAGGCGCTATCGCCCGAGGGCGGTTGCGCGTTCCACTTGTCCTTGGCCGACAGCGGCACCAGGACCTCGTTGACCAGCGGGTTGCCCAGGCGCGAGACCTGCACGTAGGGCCCGGACTCGATGCCCGTGCCGCCCTCGGAGTTGATCACCCTCGCCTTGCGACGGCTGGCGGTCGTCCAGATGCCGACGCTGGACGCGGCGGCCGAGGTGCTGGTGGGGGCGGTGCCGCCCTTGGCGAGGTCGCTGATTGGCACCTGCAGCGCGATGCTGTGGACGTTGACCGACGCCGTGGAGTTGACCCCGGGCGCGGCCTGGAGGGTCGGGAGCCCGAACGTGGCGTGCAGGTTGGCGATCGGTCGAAGGTCGCCGAGGTCGAAGATCGCGCCGAGGTCGACGAAGAACGCTTCGGCTCGCTGACCGGCGAAGACCGTACGACCGCCGCCCAGGGAGTGCACCGCGGCGCTGGCGAGGCTCGGGTAGTTCGGCGTCGACAACGGTCCGATGTTGCACGGGGGACAGGCCAGGTCCTCGCCCAACAGCTCGTGGCGGCCGTCGCGCGTCACGCGAGAGACGGAGTACAGCTGTCGGCGGTTCCAGTACTGGCTGTCGAGCGACTCGATCGGACCCACGTTGTAGAGGAAGGTGGTGGGAACGGTGTTGACGCTGTGAAAGGTGAACTGGTAGGAGACGTCCGCCATACCGTCACCGTTGTTGTCGATGTGGATCTCGTAGAGCACGTCGTCGCCGAACTCGTAGAAGTTCGGCCCGGCGGCCGGTCCTTCGAGCGGGATGTAGTTGGCGATCAGGGTGACGGTCCCCGCGACGTCGGGACTGACGAACGCGTAAAGGTCGGTGCTGTCGGCTACCGGGTCCTTTGCGATTTCTGGTGCTTCGCGATGTGATGACATATCTATTCTCCTATCGGGTGGCGCGGACGAGTCGGGCGGCGACCTTGCGGTCGTGGAGCGTCACCTCTCGGTGACCGATGAAGAGACTGATCTCTCCGGTGCGAGCGTTTTTGACGTGGGCCACGAGGTTCTCGTCGGCGCGCAGGTCCTCCTGCGCGGTCAAGTCGCTTTCCTTGGCCGTGGCGGCACCGGCCACGGCACTCGCGAGGCCCAGGGGAGCTACGACGGCACTACTGGCGACGACCGCCACCGCCGCTGCCGCTCCCGCTTGCTTGAAGAAACTTCTCCTGCTTACCGCTTCCATACAGCCTCCTTGGGTGGGTTCTCTTACTATTCGGAGACGAAGCCGAGCCGGATGACTGTTTCAAAAAGTTTCTTCGCTGAGGTGATTAAGCGGGATCCTTGCGTGGTCCCGGTGACGGGGTGCTAGCACGAACCTTGCGCGGGCGGTCACCTCAGTGTCACTGCGACGGTGGTTGGTTAATACTTCCCGTCGTGATCAATCGACAGCCCACGCGTGCGGAGCCGCGGTGAGCCAGGTCGTTCGAGTCGGGTGGTATCGGTTGCGTACTGGCGTCGCGCGCCAGTGGCCGGGCTACCTGAGCATCGTGTTACTCATCGGGCTGATCGGCGGGGTGGCGATGGCGTCGCTGGCCGGGGCCCGGCGCACCGAGTCGTCGTTCAACGTCCTGCTCAAGAGTACGAATCCTTCGGACTTGGCCGTGCTCACGGGCCTCTTCCATCCCGATCCCACGGGCTACGACGCGACGCTGGTTAAGGAGATCGCTCACTTGCCCTACGTGACACGAGTGGAGAGCGAGGCGGGCTACGAGTCGGAAATGGTCACGGCCAACGGTGACCCCGCTCCCAGCGCCCTCTCCGGAGGGCAGGGGGTGGCCCTCTACAGCAGCGTCGACGGCGTGTTCTTCAATATGGACCAGCTCATCCTTCTGAAGGGAAGGCTGCCTAATCCCCAGAGCCCCACGCAGGTGGCCATGACCGCGAAAGCGGCGCAGGCCCTCGGCCTGCGCCTGGGCGGCACCATCGACTTAGGCGTCGTGGGCGACGTCCAGGGCCTCTCCAACTGCCAGACGTGCAAGCCGCTGCGTCACAGCGTCCTCACGTTGGTGGGCATCGTCACGACCAGCGACCAGATCGTCGTCGACGACAGCGACGTGAAGGAGACGATCTTCGCCACCCCCGCGTACACCAAGTCGTTGCTGCGTTGCTGCTCGGACCCCACCATTTCGTTCGTGCAGATCGCCGGGGGAACGAGAAACCTTTCGAAGGTCGAATCGGAGATAACCCGAATCCTCCCTAGAGGGCTTCCGCGGAGGTTGGGAGCCAGCGCTTCGACGGTCGAGGCGACCGCGCAGGGCGTTATCGGACCCGAGGCGATCGCCCTGGGGATCTTCGGGCTCATCGTCGCGCTGGTGGCGCTGATCATCGCCGGGCAACTCCTGGGACGACAGCTGCGCTCCACCTCAAATGAACTCGACTCCATGCGGGCTCTCGGCGCGAGTCCCGCAATGACGTCAGCGGACGGCCTGCTCGGGGTGGTCGGCGCCGTGATCCTGGGGTCGTTGCTGGCCGGCCTGGTCGCCTTTCTGCTCTCGCCGCTCACCCCCATCGGTCCGGTGCGACCGGTCTACCCCTCGCCGGGCTTCGCCTTCGATGGGCTGGTGCTCGGGTGCGGCGTCGCGGTTCTCATCGTCGCGCTGTCGGGCCTCGCGATCCTTATTGGCTATCGGCGTGCTCCCCATCGGGTCGCCCGGCGAGCATTGCGGCGCGACGCGGGTGGTTCTGGCATCGTGAGGGCGGCTATGGCCGCCGGGCTGCCGGTCACCGCGGTGTGCGGGATCCGTTTCGCCCTGGTGCCGGGTCAGGGTCGGCAGGCGTCGCCCGTGCGCTCCGCCGTGCTCGGCGCGGTGGTGGCGGTGTCGGTGTTGGTCGCCACGCTGACCTTCGGTTCCAGCCTCAATACCCTGACGTCGCGCCCGTCGCTCTACGGATGGAACTGGACCGAAGCCATGGCCGCCGCGGGCGGAGTGGGCGTGCTGCCGGAGCGCCAGATGAACCAGCAATTGAACGGTGATCGCAACGTGGCGGCGTGGTCCGGCTACGACTTCGCGCAACTGGCGTTCGACGGAACCTCCGAGCCGGTGCTCGGAGTGCGACCGGGCGCGCCGGTGATGCCGCCTCAGTTGAGCGGTCACGGCCTGCAGGGTCCCGGGCAGGTGGTGTTCGGCGCGCACACCTTGTCGCAGTTGCACAAGCGGGTGGGCGACACGGTCATCGTGAGCAGCAATGGCCGGTCGAGGAAACTTCTGATTGTGGGTACCGCCACCCTGCCCGCCATCGGCGGGCAGCCGCACACGGATCCGGGCACCGGTGCGGTCGTGGACTTCCAGATCATCCCGAAAGCCGCCCGGAACATCTTCCACCTTCCCGGCGGCGGTCCCAACATGGTGTTCGTGAGGTTGAAGGACCCAGCCAATGCCGCCGCCCTCGCTCAGTTGCGAAAGATCGCGCTGGTGCTGCAACGCGCGGCGCAGGACCAGGTGGTCGTGAGACCCGTCCAGCGACCGGCCGAAGTGGTCGACGCGGGGACCTTGCGCGCGACCCCCGCGTACCTGGCCTTCGCCCTCGCCGCGGGCGCGGTAGTGGCGTTGGGCCTCACCCTCATCGCGTCCGTGCGTCGTCGGCGACGCGACCTGGCGCTGCTCAAGGCGCTGGGGTTCACGCAGCGCCAGCTCGCGGCCGCCGTCGCCTGGCAAGCGACGGTGGCGGCGGCCATTGGGCTCATCGTCGGGGTGCCGCTGGGCATACTTTTGGGTCGGGTGTTGTGGCACCTCTTCGCCCGCAGTATCAACGTGGTGCCGGAACCGACGGTGCCGCTGACGTCATTGGTCTTCTTGATCGTCGGCGCCCTCATCTTCGCCAACGTCGTGGCTCTGTGGCCCGGACGAAGTGCCGCGCGCACGCCGGCCGCCCTCGTCCTCGGCGCAGAGTAGATACGGATGCTCGGTTACGTCCTGGGCGTGGTGGCAAACCAGGGGCTTCGTGAGTGACTGCGACTACGGGACCGTCTCAGCTGGAGAGGGTGGTGGTCGTCGACGTGGTGGTGGAGGTGGTCGTGGTCGTCGGGCTGGGTGTTCCCCGAGTGAGGGAGACGGTCACGACCGCCGGACTCGGGCTTGTGCCGGGCCCGATGATACGTATCGAGGGTTCGTCGTCGGTGTACGGCCCACCCTGGTGAAGGACTCGAACGTTTCCACCGCTCACCGACACGCGCAAGACGTACTCGCCCTGGAGTGAAACCCCCTGCAGGCTGATCTTGTACCGGCCCTGGATGCCCCCGCCGGCGAGGGACGTCACCACGCCCGGCGTCACAATGCGGTTCACTTGGTTCGAGAGGACGAACTTGTCATTGGCGAAGCTGAGCGGCTCGACTCGCAGCACCACGTTGGTGTTGTAGGCCAGGGCCGCGCTGGTCAGCGGCTGGGGACCAGTGAGACCCGCGTTGGGGGAGAATTGGATGAAGTCGCTGGGCCAGTCTTCCCACTGGTTCTTTGCGGCCGAGGGGTAGATGACGGTCCAGTCGAAGCCGTCCGGGTCGTCGGCCATGTGCTGTTGGGAGATGACGATGTAGCTGTCCTGCGGCCCCACGGCTTCGACCACCGCGACGTGGCCCTCACCAGGTATTCCGGAACTTCCTCCGTCCCAGACGGCCACCGATCCAACCGTGGGAACGTGACTGACCGGCACGCCATTCTGGGCCGCGGCCGCCGCCCAGAGGCCGCCGTCGCCGAGGTCGAAGGAAGGCGTCGGGACCCCGTAGACGGTCGATTCGACGTAGGCCACGTAGTTCGTGCAGTTGTCGCCGGGGTACATGGTCCAGTACGACGTGGAGAAGTGATTCTGGTATCCGTGGGTGGTGAACGTGCCTTGACTGCACGCGGCGAAGCCGCTGCAGAGCGTTGACGGCGCGCTGTCAGCCGCCGCGGGAGAGGTCGGTGCCATGGAGAAACCCATGACCAGCAGCGACGAAAGGGCGACGAGTAGTGCGACGCCCCGCAGTCGTTGCTTGACTTTCCCTAACGCCAATGGTCCTCGCCTTTAACCCAGCGCCACTCGAGTGGATCGGCCCATAAGAACGCATGGTCTACCGCTTCGAGTTGGTTGCTGCCGACAGAGTCCCTCTCGTGCCGGTATGAACATCAATCGGCGCGCACATCGCAGTGCCCGCCCCCGCCCTTTCGTGAGGACAACCCCACATTGCCCTTGGGAAAAAGTAGCAAGGATTCAACAAGGACGCATCCCAACATTTTGTCAACTCGTTCCTCCTTTTGTTTACTGGGAAAGTCGCTTGTGAAGAAATCACAACAGTGAGGGCCATCGCTTTTCCGTGGCCCCGGCGCTTACCATGAGCAGCGATGTCAGCGACGTATTTTCGGCGATCCTTCTTCGAACGTGCGCCCGACGAGGTGGCTCGTGATCTCATCGGCGCATTCATCATCGTGCGAACGCCGCCACCTCGTGTGGTCGCGCGCATCGTGGAGACCGAAGCGTACGGCGGGAGGGATGATCCCGCGTCGCACGCCTATCGCGGCCCCACGCCGCGCTCGCAGATCATGTTCGGACCGGCGGGCTTCCTTTACGTCTATCGCATCTACGGGATTTATTGGTGCATGAATGTGGTCACCGGGTCCGAGGGTTCGGCGTGTGCGGTCTTGTTGCGCGCCGCCTGGCTCGGTGATGGTGACGTGAGGTCCTTGGAGTCGCGCGAACCGGTGCGGTATCTGTCGGGACCAGGCAATCTCACCAAGGCGCTCGGTATCGACGGGGCCGACAACGGGAGGGACTGCTGCGTGGCGACGGGCCGGGTGACCTTTCGACCGGCTGAGGCGGCCCTCGAACCAGGACAAATAGGACAGACCACTCGGATCGGCCTTTCCCGCGGAACCGAACGCCGTTCGAGGTACGTGTGGGTGGGACATCCGGCGGTCTCGCCCGCGCGGCGGCCGAAGGACCGAGGCGGCGCAAGCCCAAAGCCCTAGGCAACCACACCTGGCGGCGCTCGCAGGCTGATACGAATGAGAGACATCACCAGGGCGGAGGTGCTAGCACGAAGTGACGAAGTGGGCTGGCCGCCTTTGCCCCGGGTCTGGGCTTCACCAGAATGTTCGGGGAATGGTCATAGCGTCGCGGGGGACCCAACGTGAGTAGTCAACTCTTTCGTGTCACCGCTTACCGGTTTCGCGCGACCTTCGCCCGCCGTTGGGGCGGGCTCCTCGGTGTTGTGCTCGTCATCGGATTGATCGGCGGACTATCGATGGCATCGATCGCCGCCGGTCGACGTACGCAATCGTCCTATCCGACGTTCATGTCGAGCACCAATCCTTCCGACCTTACCTTCTCGGCGGGTTCGCCCAATGGCGGCTCCCTCATCGACCACGGCCTCGAATCGAAGATCGCTGCGGTGCCCGACGTGAAGCACGTCGTTACCCTCCTAGGTCCCGACGTCTACCCGCTGTCGTCGTCGGGCGTGCCGCGCCTGAGCGCCATCGAGAACGTCTCGGTCGTGGGCAGCCTCAACGGCATGTTCGCGAGCCAGGACCGGATGACCGTGATCGAGGGACGATTAGCCAATCCGCGTCGAGTCGACGAGGTGGTCCTCGACGCGCACGCCGCGCGACGACTCGGGGTGCGCGTGGGCGACGTCATTCCCCTCGGGTTCTTCTCCGCGAGGCAGACCGAGGAGTCCGGCTTCGGCGGTCCGAGCGTGAAGCCCCGATTCCGCGTCGACGCCAAGGTGGTAGGCGTCGTTGAGATCAACGATGAAGTCGTCCAGGACGACATCGATCGCGCGTACGGTTTCTTGATCCTGACCCCGGCCTTCCTGCACAAGGCGATTGCCGTGTCGCCGGGGGCGGCGGTCCCCGGGGTCTACGGGATTCAGCTCCGTCACCCCGACGTGGCCACGGTGGAGCAGGATCTCATCAACCTCCTGCCTGGCGGAGCGACGTACGAGTTCCACGTGACGGCGGCACTGGTGGCGGAGGTGGAACTCTCCATCAAACCGGAATCGGTGGCCCTCGGCGCGTTCGGCGCACTCGCCGCACTGATCGCCTTGGTCCTCGCCGCTCAGGCGATCTCTCGCCAGTTGCGACGAGACCAGGAGGATCGGCGGATCCTGCGTGCTCTCGGAGCCAGTCCCTTCGAGGTGGCGGGGGAGGGCCTCCTCGGCGCGTTCGGCGCCATCCTGCTGGGCGCCGTCCTGGCCTTCATCGTCGCGGTCGGACTTTCACCGCTGGCCCCATTGGGTCCCGTGCGCCGCGTGTATCCCGACTCGGGAGTGTCGTTCGACGGGACGGTGTTGGTGCCGGGCCTCCTAGTGCTGGTCATCGTGCTCAGCGCCGTCGCGCTGAGCATCTCCTACCGTTCCGCGCCGCAACGTAATGTCCGCGCGCGTCGAGCGCGTCGATCGTCCATCGCTCGAGGGACCCAATTGGCGGGTCTGCCGGTGACGGCGACCCTCGGCGCGCATTTCGCGCTCGAGCCAGGTCGCGGGCGCACCGAGGTGCCGGTTCGTTCGGTGCTGGCCGGGTCGGTCCTGGCGGTCGCGTTGGTGGTTGCGACCACCACGTTCGCGGATGGCCTGAGCACGCTCATCTCACATCCCGCGCTCTACGGATGGAACTGGAATTATCTGCTTAATCCGAGCAATGCCGTGCCGCCTAAGGCCGTGACCTTGCTCAATCACGACCCGGACGTCGCGGCGTGGTCCGGTTCCACACTGGCCAACGCGCAGATAGACGGGCGAACGGTGCCGATGCTGTTCGGCGGCGTGCGACCCAAGGTGTCACCGCCGATCCTCAGCGGTCACGGCCTCGACGCCACGAACCAGGTCGTGCTGGGTGCGCTGACGATGGCCGAGCTGCACAAGAAGGTGGGCGACACAGTGGTCGCGCAGTACGGCACGCCGGCTGACGCACCGGTGTACGTGCCGCCGACCAAACTCGTGATCGTGGGGACGGCCACCTTTCCCGCGGTCGGCTACACCAGTTTCATCCAGGATCACACGTCCATGGGCATCGGGGCCATGATCCCCGCTGGCATCCTTCCCGCGGCGTTCCAGCGAGCCATCTTGAATCCCGACCCGAATTTGGACGGACCCGAGATGATCTTCGTGCGGTTGAAGCCCGGGATAAGTCCTTCGGCGGGCCGGGCGAACCTGCAGAAGATCGCGGACTACGCCGATCGGTTATTCGCCCACGATCCGCGTGCGAAGGGCAACGTCGTCGATGTCCTGGGCGTGCAACGCCCCGCCCAGATCGTCAATTACCGCAGCATCGGCTCGACCCCCGTCATCCTGTCGCTGGGGCTCGCGCTCGGCGCGATCTTCGCGCTCGGTCTCACCCTGGCGGCGTCGGTTCGGCGACGTCGGCGCGACCTCGCCCTCTTCAAGGCCTTTGGCTTCACCCGCGGACAGCTGGCCAGTACGGTGGCCTGGCAAGCGACGGTGACCGCGTTGGCGGGGATCATCCTGGGCATTCCCGTGGGCGTACTTGTCGGGCGTGAGCTGTGGACGCTGTTCGCGAAGAACATCAATGCGGTGCCCTTCGCCAGCGTGCCCGTAACGACCATCGCGCTTACGGGCGTGGGTGCGCTCGTGTTCGCCATCCTGGTCTCTGCGATTCCCGGCCGGAGCGCGGCGCGCACCTCGACCGCTATTGTCCTGAGATCCGAGTGACGGCGAGGCCGCGCGGCGCTGCTACGTGAGACGAAGCTCGTGTACCGTGCTCGCAGTCACTTAGTGCGTTCGCCACGGACTCGCTAACGCTCGAGGTCCGCCTCGAGCCACGCCAGTAGGGGTGCGGCGCCGATTTGCGTGAGAAAATCCTTCGCCTCTTTCGCCGCGACGACGGAAGGGTGTCCGGGGCTCATCAAGTGGACCAGCTCCAATTCCGTAATCGCGACGTCCAGATTGCAGTTGAGCGCCCGCCACGCGTCGATGGCCACGGTGTAGAGGTCGCTCGCTTGGTCGAAGTCACCGCGCAGGGCGGCGAGCGCCGCCTCCATCTCGGCGCGGGCCGCGGCCATCCAGCGTCCGCGGATGAGGTGGGCGGCTTCGAAGGCCTCCTCGACCTCGTCGATTCGACGCAATTGAATCGACGAGCGCGCTTGCATCGCTAGGGACACGGAGCTATTTATGCCGACCGGATCCATCGCCACCGCGCGCGCCGCGAGTTCGTGGGCCTCGGCGAATTCGCCCGCGGCGTAGCGCACCATCGCGTTGGAGTGCAAGATCGTGGTGACACTGCTGACGAAGGTTTCTTGCTCAAGATCAGCCGACATCTCGATCATCGACCTGGCTCCTTGTGCGTCGCCGCTGAGCGCCAACAGCATGGCGTTGAGGCACGCGAGCCACTCCGTCGTCTGCTTGCGAATGACTCGGGTGCCCAGCTCCTTGAGCATCGCGCGAGATTGGTCCCAGAGTCCCAACCCGATGGCCGTCTCTGCGGCGTTCATCAGGTTGGTCTCTTCGATACCCCTCAGCCCGGCCCGGCGCGCGATCTCCGCCGACTCGAGCGCGACGGTGAAGGTCTCGTGGGGGTCGTCGGGAAGGGCGTAGAGGCTGAGGCCCAGGGTGGCCCTCGCCTGCTCGCGAAGCGATCCAACCTCCAACGCCAGAGAGACCATGCCGCGGGCGAGCATGACCGCCTCGCGATGACGTCCGAGGTTGAAGAGGGCAAACGAGCGTGATCCGAGGGCTCGAGCGAGAAGCGTCGTGTCGTCCAGGCGCTCCGATAAGGCGAGAGCGACTTCGGCCCACTCCAGCGCGCGCGGCTCGTTCAAGCCGTGGGACGTCGAATTCGAGATCGCGAGAGCCAACCGGCAACGAACCTCGTACTGGTCCTCGTCTGCTGCTTCGTAGGCCTGCTCGGCCAAGGAAATTGATTCTTCCCGGCGGTTGAGATTGGCGAATTCTTCGGCGATCTTCGCCGTGACCATGCCGATGGCGGTCTTGTCCAGGGAGACTTCGTGGATCGCGAGGGCCGCTTGCAACAGGGCGACCGCTTTCTCGTGGTCGCCGGTGTTAATCGCAGCCTCCGAAGCCGATTCGAGCAAGGTGGCTCTGCCCGGTCCCTCGGGAGTGATCTCGAGCGCTTGGTTGTACAGCTCCAATGCCTGCTCCGGCGAGCCCAGCGAGACGGCGCGGTTCCCGGCGCGGGCGAGCCAGGCGCTGGCGTGCACGGCGATATCGTCGGCTTCCGGTCCCTCGGGCGCCGCGCGGTGGGCCGCCGCGTAGTGGGCCGCGACGATGGCGGTCAACTCGTCGTCCTCGAATGATTCGTAGTACTTGGCGGCCACGAGATGCTTGGCGCAGCGGTCCCGGCGCGAGAGCATCCCCACCGCAACTTCGCCGATGACGCCCTGCACGAAGCCGTACTGACCCCGCTCGGGTGACCGTGGATCGGAGTCGAAGCTCAGGAACTCCTTTCGCACGAGGTCGCGAAGATGAGCGTCGAGGTTCGAGCGCTCACCGCCGTGGATGGCTAGGAGGGACTCGGGAAGGAAGTTCGTACCTAGCACGGCGGCGTCTTGCAGGAGCGCGCGTTGCTCGGTGGGCAGGGCGTCGAGGCGTGACGCCACCAAGGCGTGCAGGGTTTCGGGGATCTCGAGCATCGAGAACTCCCCCTCGACGCGGTAGATGCCGTCGTCTTCCACCAGCACGCCACGATCCACGAGCATTCGAACGGTCTCCACCGCGTAGAGGGGAACTCCCTCCGCTCGGGTCAGCACGCTGTCGGTGACCGTTTCGGGCAGGCCGTGCACGAAGCCGTCGAGCAGTGCGCGCATGGCGTCGAGCGACAGCGGATCGAGGTGCAGGGACGTGAAGCTGCGCTGGCCCGCGCCCCAGTCGGGGCGAAGGTCCCGCAGTTCGGGCCGTGAAAGGGTGACCACCATTATCGGGTAGCTGCGGGACCACTCGAGGATCGACTCCACGAAATCAATGAGTCCCGGATCAGCCCATTGAAGGTCTTCGAAGACCATCACCGTGAGTCCGAAGGAGCTGACGCGCTCGAAGAAGGTGCGCCACGCGTTGAACAACTCCTCGCGGTCGCCGCCCGGGGTGTCGGCGAGACCCAGGAGGTGGGCCAGCTTGGGTTCGATCCATCGGCGCTCTTCGTCGTCCGCGACGAATTCCGCGACCGACGCGGCCAGCTTCTGTCGGGCGGTCGCATTGTCCTCGACGTCGTTGATGCCCGCACGCATGCGGATCATCTCGCCCAACGCCCCGAAGGTGACGCCTTCGCCATAGGAGGCGGAGCGACCTCGATGCCAGTAGACGTCGTCGGCCAGGCCGTCGATGTACTTGAGGAACTCCCAGGCGAGTCGGCTCTTGCCGATGCCGGGCACGCCGGTAACCGACACCAGGCGGGCCCGCTGTTCACGCGCCGTCGCGTGCAGGAGGTCCTTGATGAGTCGCAATTCGTCGTCGCGGCCCACGAAGGGCGGTTCCAATCGCTCGCTGCGGCCGAGGCCCTTGCGCTTACCGACCACTCGAATGGCCCGCCAGGCCTTTACGACGATCTCCTTGCCCTTGAGATTCAGGTCACCGAACTCCTCGAAGGCAATCGCGCCCGACGAGGCGCGCCAGGTTCCCTCATCCACCAACACCGTGCCGGGTTTCGCCGCGCTCTGCACTCGCGATGCGGAATTGACCGTGTCGCCCAGCACCATGCCTTCCGACACTTTGCCGATGGTGATCGCCACCTCGCCGGTCACGATGCCGCCGCGGGCGGCCAACCCTTCGAGGTTCGCCTCGCGACCCAGTTCGCCCACCGAGGCAACGATGTCCAAGGCGGCGCGCACGGCCCGCTCGGCGTCGTCTTCGTTGGCGGTGGGAGCACCCCATACCGCCATCACCGCGTCGCCGATGAACTTCTCCACCGTCCCGCCGTAGTTGTCGACGATTATTTGCGCTCGGTCGAAGTAACGGCTGAGCAGCTCTCGGATCTCCTCGGGGTCACGCTTTTCGGCCAGGGGAGTGAAGCCCACCAGGTCTACGAACATCACCGAACAGAGCCGTCGCTCGGCCGTGGGCGGCTCCGCGGATCCAGAGAGACCGTCGGTGGTCTGGGCCGTTGACGCCGCAGCGGAGACGGGCGTCCCGCAGTCGGCGCAGAATCGTTTTCCGGCCAGCAGTTCTGCCCCGCACTGCGAGCACGCCTGGGTCAGAACGGTGCCGCAGTTCGCGCAGAACCTCTTGCCTTCTGGTGTTTCGTCGCCACACGAAGGGCACTGCATGTTCGTTCCCCCCTTTCACGGCACCGCCCGGACTGGTCTGGAGTCTCGGGTGCCCTTCAGCTTGCGGAGGTCACTCGACACAGCAGGTGTAGGCAGCATACAAGGCACGCCCACGACTGTTCGACGCATTGAGTACACCTTCGTCGTTGCTCCGGGTCCAGTGCTCGGGAACCCTTGACGTCCTCGGCTCCCACCGCTAACTTCTGGCCTCGATGGTTCGTTTGATGCCGCGCGGCACATTTCGTTGGTGGTCGTGGCGAGCGACGTGCGCCTCGGCCCTTGCCCTCGTGGCGTCCTGCGTGATCCTGACGCCGGGCCCCGCGGGGGCCTCTGGTCGTCTTCAGCCGGCACCGCTGGGCTACGGACAGTGTCAGGCCGCCGGGTTCTCCGACGGTTCGACCTACGGGCAGATCGCGGTGTCGAGAACAACCTGCGCGGTAGCGGCGAACGTCGCCTCGAAGTCCGATCTTGCCAAGGGCGCCTCGTATCACAATCACGGCTTCAAGTGTTCGTCGACCCCCGAGGGCAAGGACTCGAAATGGGCGGCCGCCTGGGGGGCGAAGTACTACGCCTACAGCTGCAAGGACCGGTCACGACAGGTCGCCTTCAATTGGGGCTTCAACTACGACTACGGTCAGTCGCCGACTATCACGACAACGATTACGGGTTCCGGCACCCTCGAACCCGCGCCCGTGGGTTTTGGGCAGTGCCAGGCCAGTCAATTCCCGGACGGTTCGGTCGACGGGCAAGTGGCGGTGTCGGGTACCACGTGCACCGTCGCGACGAACGTCGAGGCCGGTTCGAACGCCGCCCAGGGTTCGTCGTACGAAGCCGACGGCTTCACCTGTGTCGGAACCGTTGAAGGGGCGGGTTCGCAGTGGGCCGCCGCCTGGAGTGGCCCGTACTACGCCTATTCGTGCAAGGACGGGGGTGAACAGGTGGCGTTCACCTGGGGCGACCACTACGCCTACTGACGTTGCTCCGATGGGAGGCGCGGTGCACGGTCGTGGTGGACGTAGGCACGCCGGTACTATCCAGCATCGTCGCCGCACCGCCCGGCCGCGGTGCGGCCCGCTCGTCGACGGCGCGGGTCTCGCGCGACGAATGAAGAACGTGAGGGCCTCTCGAGGCTATTTTCTACCGGGTGATCGCCTCGCATTGCGAAGGGGCTAACGGCATCGCTACGCGGTCCCAAGTTCCTGACAAATCATCGCCTTCCAATTGGAATCACAGACTTTTCGCGAAGACGCCGCACTACGTTGCTGAGGTGAATCGAACCGCGACGACCACACAACGCCTCGTTACGGCCCGGCTGCTGCACCGGTTCAACTTCGGTCCGACCCCCGGTCAATACGTCTCGCTACTGAAGCAGGGCCTCGGCGCCACCCAGGCGACGGTGCTCCAACGCCACGCCGACGACCCCGGTCTCCGGGCGCTCGTGGCGCCCTACCTACCTGACCTTGGCCCATATCCGTCGTCGTCGGCCGCGGCCACGGCGTTCTATGACGCGATGAACCAGGGCAACACCGAGCTGGTCACCTGGTGGCTCGATCGCATGGTCCTGGCGCACTATCCCTTGGCCGAGCGTATGACCTGGTTCTGGCACGGGCACTGGGCGACCTCGGTCTCCAAGGTCGCCTATCCGCTGCCCATGCAGATTCAGAACAACACGTTGCGCACCTTGGCGTTCGGCAACTTCAACGACATGGCTAAGAAGATGGTGGTGGATGGGGCGCTTAACTTCTGGCTCGACAACGAGGAGAACTACGTCGAGTCGCCCAATGAGAACCTGGCGCGCGAGTTCATGGAGCTCTTCACCCTCGGGGTGAACGAGTTCAATCAGAACGACGTCACCGCGGCGGCCTTGGCCCTTACGGGCTACCAGACGGTGCAGTCGAACGGCAGGGTCACGTTCTATCCGAAGCAGCACTACTCCAAGTCACTCACGGTGCGGGGCAAGACCGGTCCGCTCGACGCCGAGACGCTGGCTTCGCTGCTGGTGGCGCGCCACCAGAACGCCGACTTCATCGCCGAGCGCGTGTGGTTTCGCTTCGTCACCTCCAAGTCGAAGGCGCCACCGGCGCTCGCCGCGAGCTTCTCGTCTCGCGAGGTGTCGTCGCTGGTGGAGGCGTTGGTCCGATCTGCGGCGTGGAGCGATCCGGCGCACGCCCTGGTGAAGTCGCCGGTCGAATGGTTCGTCGGGGCCTGTCGGGCGCTGAGGGTGCGGCCCTCTTCGCTGTCGTCGTCCAGTCTCCAGTGGTGCCTGTCGCAGATGGGACAGATACCGTTCAATCCGCCCAACGTGGGGGGCTGGCCCTATGACGAGGCGTGGCTCAACGGAGCCGCCCTGCAGTATCGCTTCGATCTGGCCCAGCTGATCGTGGCCAAAGGTGACCTCGCGCCTCTCAAGGGGCCCGCGTCCAAGATGGTCCAGGCGTGCGCCGACTGGCTGGGCGTGGCCGAGTGGTCGAGGCGTACGGCGAGCACCCTCGCGTCGTCGACCTCGGATCCCGCGGATCTGGCCATCGCCGCGCTGTGCGCACCCGAGTACGTGGTGAGCGTATGAATACCACCACCATCAACC
Organism: Acidimicrobiales bacterium; assembly: GCA_049793015.1. Classification (GTDB taxonomy): domain Bacteria; phylum Actinomycetota; class Acidimicrobiia; order Acidimicrobiales; family RAAP-2; genus RAAP-2. Next base: position 72,526 of record JBARBL010000043.1, read on the forward strand.
GCCGTCGATTCCTGCAGTGGACGGGAGCCGGGACCTTCGCGGTGCTGTCCGCCCAACTGACGCTCGAAAAACTGGCGAGCGCGGCGACGTCCACCCCCTTGCCGCTCGGCACGCCGATCCTCGTCATGGTCACCCTCTATGGCGGCAATGACGGCCTCAACACGGTCGTTCCCTTCACCGATCCGACCTACCAGAGCGCCCGGGCGAACATCGCGCTGCCGTCGGCGCAACTTCTGCCTATCTCGGACACCCTCGCGTTCAATTCCGCCATGCCGGAGATAAATGCGTTGTGGGGGCAGAACCAGGTGGCCATCGTCCAGGGCGTGGGCTACCCCGACGCCAACCTGTCGCACTTCACCTCCATGGCCATCTGGCAAACGGCGTCGCTGACCTCGGACGTATCGTCGGGATGGTTGGGCCGTTGGCTCGACATCCAACCTCACAGCCCGTTCAACGCCATCGGTATCGGGTCGGTGTTGCCGCCCATGTTGGTGGGCCAGAAGAGCGTGGCCTCGATGCTCGACCTCGGTGGCATTCAGCTGCCGTCGGGCCCGGGTTCGACGCTGCTGCCGCGATTGGGCCGGACCTCATCATCCGACGTCCCCTTAGAAGCGTCCGCGGCCACCTCGATCAGCGACCTCTTCTCCACGGCCCAGGTCATTGGCCCCCTGGTGACCAAGTCGCCGTCGGGTTCCTACCTCAACGAGCAGCTCTCCCTGGTCTCGACGCTGATCAATGCCAACGTGCCCACGCGCGTGTGGGAGGTGAACCTGAGCTCGTTCGACACCCACGCCGGCGAGCCGACGTATCAGAACGCGCTGCTGGCGGAAGTCTCTGCCGCCATCGGGGCTTTCATGACGAGCATCAGCACGGGGAGCCGGGCGCGGGATGTGACGGTGATGATCTATTCGGAGTTCGGCCGCCGGGTCGGTTCGAACGCCAGCCTCGGCACCGACCACGGCACGGCCGCCCCGGTGTTCGTCATCGGTAACGCGGTGAAAGGCGGGCTGTACGGGGAGCAGCCCCCACTGGAGGCACTCGACCCCAACGGGAACCTGGTGATGTCGACGGACTTCCGCGACGTGTACGGCGGTCTGCTGCAGGACGTCTTGACGACGTCGGTGAGCGACGTCATTCCCTCGTGGAGCACCGGACTCTCCGTGCACTGAGGCCACCAACGCTTACGAGCTAGGCGGCCCCATCGTGTCTTACGTGGCCAGCTCGAGTTTTGCGAGGGCCGCGCGGGTCCTGAGGCTGGCCGGCGCCAACTCGCCCTCTTCGCGTGCCTTTGCGAGGAGGGCGCCCCACCACGCGAGATCGTCGAGCATTATGGTCATGGCAATCTCGGCCATGGGGTCGACGGGAACACCCTTCTCGTCGAAGGCGGTGGCCACCTTGGGGATGAGCACGGTGTCGCGAAGCGGCACCATCTCGGACTCGATCGCCACATCCATGAGGTGCTCGACGGCTCGCACCCCCGCAGCGATGCCGATGCTGTAACCGACGGCGGCCAGCGGCTTGTTGCGCAGCGCCCAGCTCACGAACACCGAGTCGAGGGCGTTCTTGAGGACCCCGGGGATCGAGTGCAGGTACTCAGCGGTGACGATCAAGAGGGCGTCGGCTTCCTTCAGCGTGCGATTCCATTGGCGAACGATGGGGTCGGAGTAGGTCGGGTCGGCGAAGTCGCCGATGCTGCCGATGTGCTCCTGGAACATCGGCAGGGGCCAGTCCCGCAGGTCGAGGGTCTCGACGTCGAAGGCGCCGTGTTCGCCGGCTCGATTGATGACCCACGGGTACACCGCGTCGGCCATCCGGGAAGGCCTCGTGCTAGCGACAATAATTTTGAGATTCAGCATGTCGGGGGCTCCTAGTAGTTTGTGTTCTTGACCATTGATGACATCAAGTATTCCTCAATATACCAGTCGTCGTCAATGGATTTATGCGAGGCTGGTGAGATGGCCAATCAGTTGCCGACCGGTGATACGGACCAACTCGTTGACGGACTGCTCAAGATGGTGCACCACGTCCAGAGCGTGGTGGCCGCGGTGGCCGACCGCTACGACCTCACCCCTCAGCAGGTGGGCTTGCTGAGGGTGCTCAACCGGCCGATGTCGATGCGGATCTTCGCCCAAGACTTGTCGTGCGACCCCTCCAACGTGACGGGGCTCGTGGACCGGGCTGAACGTCTGGGCTTGGTGGAGCGAGTGCCCGACCCGCTCGATCGTCGTGTCCGGATGCTCACCTTGACGGCAAAGGGCCGGAAGATCCGATCGCGGGTGAACAAGGATCTGGCGGTCGAGCTCGGCGACGCCCTAGGGGCGGTGGCCGCGGCGAGCGGCCAGATCGAACGATTCCTTTCAACCGTGCCCCGCTCGTCCGGCCCTCAATCCTGTGGGTGAGCGCTCGTAGGTACCGGGGATCGACGGCGTCCTTGAGTCGGCGCCTTAGGTGCTAGTACGTGCGCCGGCGGGAGGGGTAACCGTCTTGGTGGACCCGACCTGACCGGAAAGACTGCACCTGGGACGGGTGTCTCGGCCGTGGAGGGGGCTCTCGCGTGAACGAACAAGCGATGCGCGTGGCCTGGTACCGGTACCGGGCGACGTTCGCCTCCCAGCTTTCCGGCTATCTGAGCATCGTGCTGCTCATCGGACTCATCGGTGGGGTCGCCATGGCGTCGGTGGCCGCCGGACGACGCACGCAATCGTCCTTCCCGACGTTCATCGCCAGCACCAACCCGTCGAATCTCGTCATGGCCGTGTTTCAGGCCCAAGCCAATACGGAACCGAACGCATCGCTTAAGTCGGAGATCGAACGGCTGCCCGACGTCACGCACGTGGCCACCGCGGGGACACTCCCCTTGATCGATGTCGGGGCCAATGGGGCGCCTCGACTCAGCTCCCAGTCCAACATCAACATCGCCGGCAGTTTGGACGGAATGACCGTCGACCAAGATCGGCTGGCGGTCGTGAAGGGTCGGGCGGCCAATCCGAGTCGGGCCGACGAGATCGTCATGAACGCGGGCGCCGCGCGCATCCTGAGAGTTCACGTCGGACAAGTCATCGCCCTAGGTCTCTACACACAGGCACAAATGAACTCGTCTGATTTCGGCTCCCCGAAAGTGAAACCGGTCCGATTGTTCCACGAGAAACTCGTGGGAATCGTCGCGCTGAACACGCAGCTGGTCCAAGACGACGTCGATCAGACGTACGGCGATATCTTCGTCACCGCGGCGCTCATACGCCAAGTGGCCAAACCGCTGAGCAGTTTCGCGCCGGTTCTCTTCGGGATACAGCTGAGACACGGTGACGTCGGTATCGCCAAGGTGCAGCAAGAACTCGTGCACCTGGTGCCCAAGGGCGAAATATACGAATTCCACGTCGCCTCTACCGTTACGTCCCAGGTGGATCTCGCCATCAAACCTGAGTCGGTCGCGCTGGGGGCCTTTGGAGCTTTCGCCGCCTTGGCTTGCCTAATCCTGTCGGCGCAGGCCATATCGCGCTTGCTGCGTCGAGGCGAGAGGGACCGCGACGTGCTGAGGGCCCTCGGGGCCAGTCCGCTAATCATCGTGGTAGAGAGCCTCATCGGCGTGTTGTTTGCCGTGGCACTCGGAACCCTTGTTGCGGCGATCGTCGCGGTGGCACTATCGCCGCTCGGACCGATCGGTCCGGTTCGCCCCGTGTACCCTGACGCGGGTTTCGCCATTGACTGGACGGTCGCCGGCATCGGTGTCGCAGTATTGATCGTCGGTCTTGGAGCCATCGCGATTGCACTCGGCGTTCGAGGCGTGACGAAGGGTGCGATCGAATCCGGGGAATCGGTGCCACGCCGATCCAAGGCCGCACTCGGTCTTCAGCGCGCTGGAGTCCCAGTGGCTGGCGTCGTCGGGGTGCACTTCGCTCTTGAACCGGGCCGAGGCCGCTCGGCCGTGCCGGTGCGCTCAATAATCGGAAGCACGGTGATCGCGGTAGCGATGGTGGCCGCCACGCTGACTTTTTCGAGCGGGTTCAGCACCCTGATATCGCGACCGCCACTCTACGGGTGGAATTGGACGTATCTCCTCAACCCCTCCAGCGACGTGCCTCCCCAGGCCTTGTCGCTGCTGCACCACGACCACTTGGTCGCCGCGTGGAGTGGTGCCGACTACACCGATCTGCAAATCGACGGCGAGGAGTTGCCCATTTTGCTTCAAAATCCAGGCGCGAAGGTCTCCCCACCGATCCTTTCCGGACATGGACTCGCGACGTCTCGTCAGATCGTGCTCGGCGCAGGAACGCTCGCCCACTTGCACAAACGGATCGGCGACACCGTCACCGTCAGTCTGGGATCGAAGAAGGACGCGCCTTATTACATTCCGCCGACACCCCTGGTAATCGTGGGTACCGCCACCTTGCCCGCCGTCGGATATTCGAGTTTCGTGGCGGAGCACACGTCGATGGGGACGGGAGCGTTGATTCCACTTGACTTCACCAACGTCCCGTTCTCAGGTCACAGCGCGGACCCCAATCTCAACGGCCCGGAACTGGTCTTCGTGACAATGAAAGCCGGAGTGAGCCAGTCGGCGGGTCGCCAGGATATGCAGCGTATCGTCCGCGCCGCCAACCGGGTCTTCGCCGCCGACAAGAACGCACAGGGCAACAGCGTCGAGGTGCTGGGCGTCCTGCGACCGGTGCAGATAGTGAATTATCGCAGTATCGGCTCGACGCCGGTGTTCCTCGCAGCCGGACTTGCGCTAGGGGCGGTTCTCGCTCTCGGGCTTACGCTGGCCTCTTCGGTGCGACGACGTCGACGCGATCTCGCGTTGCTGAAAACCTTCGGTTTCACCCACCGACAGTTGGCGTCGGCGGTCGCGTGGCAAGCGACGACCACGGCGCTGATCGGCGTCGTGGTGGGGCTGCCCGTGGGAGTCGTCATCGGACGTCAACTCTGGACCCTTTTCGCTCGGAGTATCTACGCCGTCCCAGATCCCACCATCCCGTGGCTTTCGGTGGTCGCCATCGGCTTCGGCACCTTGGTGTTCGCCAACCTCGTGGCAGTATTGCCCGGTCGCAGCGCGGCCAGCACTCCGGCCGCGCTGGCGCTTCGGGCTGAATGAATGGCCGTCGGGCCTAGGTGGCGACGGTGTTTAGGCGAACGGTACCGCTAGTTCGCGGTCAGGGACGCTCGACGGGTCGCGGTAGATGCCACTCACATTGCAAACGTGAGTGGACGTCTGCACCGCCTAAGCGTTTCCGCCAGCCTCGCTCAGACAGTGCTCTCGCCCCTCAAACGCAAGGCCGCGTCGCCCTAGTGGACGCTACCTGATGGGCTCGAAACGCGCGGTGAAGTGGCGCAGTGACTTTGGCTCGTAGGTCATTCTGTAGCCCGGCAGTAGCGTCGCCTTCTTCGCCACCGAGGTCACCACTTCAATCACGTAGTCGATGTGGCTTTGGGTGTACGTACGTCGAGGGATGGCCAACCGCACCAGCTCCATTGCGGCGGGAGCTTCCGACCCGTCGGGCTGCCGTGCGAACATGACCGAGCCAATCTCGCAACTGCGAATCCCACCGGCTTGGTACAGGGCGATCGCGAGTGCCTGGCCCGGATAGTGGAGCGGCGGCACGTGGGAGAGAAGGGCTTTAGCGTCGATATAAACGGCGTGGCCGCCGATGGGCTTGACGACCGGGACTCCCGCCGCGTCAAGTGCGTCGCCGAGGTAGGCCGTGGAGCGAATTCGATAGCGCAGGTAGTCCGGATGCACGGCTTCCTTCAGTCCCTGCGCGAGCGCCTCGAGATCGCGTCCGGCGAGACCGCCGTAGGTGGGGAAGCCTTCGGTCAGGATAAGCACGTTGCGGCAGCTCTCGGCGAGGTCGTCATCGTTGAGCGCCAACCATCCTCCGATATTGCCGAAGGGATCCTTCTTCGCGCTCATGGTCATGCCGTCGGCGAGCGAGGCGATCTCTCGCACGATGTCGCCGATCTCGCGCCCGGATTGGCCCTCCTCGCGCTCGTGGATGAACCACGCGTTCTCCGCAAATCGGCATGCGTCGAGGAACAGCGGTACGCCGTAGCGGTGGCAGAGTTCGCTCGCGGCACGGATGTTGGCGAGCGAGACCGGTTGGCCTCCGCCGGAATTGTTTGTGATCGTGAGAAATACGACGGGCACGTTCGCCGCCGACTGTGCCAGCAGCGACTCGAGAGACTCCAGGTCTATATTCCCCTTGAACGGATGAATGGCGGCGGCGTCGTGGCCCTCGGCGATGACCATGTCGCGGGCCTCGGCGCCGGATGCCTCGACGTTGGCGCGAGTGGTGTCGAAGTGGGTGTTGTTGGGAATCACCTTGCCGGGTCCGCCCAGCACCGTGAAGATGATCTTCTCCGCGGCACGACCCTGATGGGTGGGAATTACGTGTTTGAACGGGAAGAGCTCCTTAACAGCCGCCTCGAATCGGAACCAGGAAGGCGAACCGGCGTAGCTCTCGTCGCCGTGCTGAATTGCCGCCCACTGGTCCCGTGACATCGCGCCGGTGCCGGAATCAGTCAGCAGATCGATGAGGACGTCCTGGGAGTGCAAGCTGAAGAGGTTGAATCCCACGTTCTCGACGGCCGTTTCGCGCTCCGACGCCGTCGTCATATGAAGGGGCTCGACGGAATGAATCCGGAACGGCTCGATAATCGTCGTGAAGCTCTGGTCCACACCTCAGAGTAACAGTGGTGCCTAGTCCAACAACCTTGATGCCGACCCGCGGCATCAAGGTTGGTCTTCCCACCGTGATCTGCGACAGTACAGGCGAGACAACACATATTCCTTCGCGCGCCTAAAGCATTGGTTCGCCGCTACTAACGAGACTTCAGTGCGCCGGCCGGGACTTGAACCCGGAACCTGTTGATTAAGAGTCAAATGCTCTGCCAATTGAGCTACCGGCGCGTGGAGAGTCTATACCGCGGCAACTTCGGCGCACTTGTTGCGTGACGTGTGGACTCGCGTCTTCAGATGAAAGCGGACTACGGAAAAGCTTGGGGTGAGCGACGGGGGTCGAACCCGCGGCCTCCAGGACCACAACCTGGCGCTCTAACCAACTGAGCTACGCCCACCAAGACTTTCCAGTATTGCACAAGGACGCCCTTCGAATGTCGAGACGTTCGGTACGATTGGAACGAGCCCCTGTAGCTCAACTGGATAGAGCAGACGGTTTCTACCCGTCAGGTTGCGGGTTCGACTCCTGCCAGGGGTACCGATAGGTAGTGCGCCCTTGCCGACTAATCGGTGCACTCATCTCGAGGCTTTTCTTCCAGTAATGAGATACTGAAGTGATGGACGACGCGATAACAGTTCATGAACTGGTGGGCGAGGTCGTGCGTCTCGAGCCTCTTTCTCTCGCGCACGTCGACGAACTCGTGTCGGCGGCGACCGAAGACTCGTCCGCCTACGCCTGGACCGTCGTGCCGTCGACTCGTCAGACCATGACGGCTTACGTGAAGGGACTCCTCGCCGACTTCGAACGCGGTCTCGTGGTTCCCTTCGCCCAAATCTCGGTCCTCACTGGTCGGGTGGTGGGCGCCACCAGGTACTTGAACATCCGACGTCGAGCGAATCACCCTGTGCCCTACGCGGTGGAGATCGGTGGTACCTGGCTCGCGTCCTCGGCGCAGCGCACGGCCGTCAACACCGAAGCCAAATTCCTGCTCATGACCTACGCCTTTGAGCAGTGGGGGGTTGTCCGTGTCGATCTCAAGACCGACGCGCGCAACGAACGCTCCCGCAACGCGATGGCGAGGATCGGCGGGACCTTTGAAGGCGTCCTGCGCCAATGGCAGCCCTCGCAGGTCGTCGGCGAAGAGGACCTTTTTCGTGACAGCGCGATGTTCTCGGTGATCGCCGCACAGTGGCCCGGGGTGCGCGACGTGCTCCAAGCCCGTTTGATGTAGGACAACACCGCGTCGCGAAGAAAGTGTGACGCCCTCTGGTGGAATGCGGGCGATGCAAAAGTAGGCTCGCGAGTAGATCTAATGGGGAGCAGCGGTCATGGCGAATCTCGTTCCGTACATCAATTTCGTGGAGAAGAGCGGGGAGGCGGTCACGTTCTACAAGAGCGTGTTCGGTGGAGATGCCGAGGTACAGTCGGACGGCGAGCGCGTCGTACACGTGGACTTCCAGTCCGGCGATATCCACTTTATGGGCAGCGACCTCGGCAGTGACCAGCCCGGGCGAGAGAGCAGTTTGGTGCTCAACTGCGACACCGAGGAACAGTTACGGTTTTTCTTCGCCACGCTGGTAGACGGCGGCCATGAGGTGTTCGCGCCCACTGACGGCGGTTGGGGTGCCATCGTTGCGCATTGCACCGACCAGTTCGGTATTACCTGGATGCTGAACTTCGACAAGCCGTAGAGGCGCCAGCCCCAGAACGTCACGTTTCAGCACGATTAAAACGTCGGCATTTACTTCACGCCGTCGTGGTGGGCGCTTGGGAGAAATCAGCAGGACCACGGGTCCGTTGACCTTTCGAAGTAACGGTGAGTTGAGCTCCAATTGGTTTCACACGTGAATCGGGAAACTTGCATACGACCGAAAGGAATTCTCGTGATCAATTCGTGCGGGCACAAAGGTCGCGCCCGAGAGCTGGCACAACTACGAGAGGCGTCAGTTCAATGGTGTGTGGGCGTCGTCAATGGTTGGTCCGAGGGACTGTGGATGTCCAAATTTGTGGCGCGGGACCTTCTGTGACCCCAATACCATCCGAAACCATACGCAAAGAGAGCGCCAGCCGCAGCGTTACCCATGAGCGTAAGTGCTGAATCCCTCTGGGTTGAAACGTAGTTTTCGCCCGCCGCAAAGGCGAGTAATACGAGGGCCAGTCCCAAGGACGCCAGTGTTATCCAAAAACGGTCACGGCCGCGGATGGCGCGCACCACGAAGATGATCGATTCGACGAACACGATCGTTCCCACGATGACGTGGAGAAGAATAGACGGGTGCTTGAGGACGAACTTCCACGCCTGCGACGTCGAATCATGCTTCGGGAAGCTCACGTTGAACGAAGCGAAGGCGATCACCACAGCAAGTTCGACAACCAGTCTTCGCGACACTTTCTTAAGGTTCAGATTCATTCGATTGCTCTCTCTAGTTCATCTTGCCCCACTGGCTAACTTTAAGCGTACTACGTACGCGTAAGCCCATCACTTCGGGTAGGCTTCGAGGTGGTGCCCCGGTCAACATCTTTCAGTGACACCGATGTCGCGAGGGCGGCCCTCACGGTGATCGACCGCGAGGGGCTCGCCGCGTTCACCATGCGCAACGTTGCCAGCGAAC
>JBARBL010000044.1:0-9373 GCA_049793015.1 Acidimicrobiales bacterium
GGCGCCGGCCGCGGTGGCCAGCGGATTGCCCGAAAGCGTCCCGGCCTGATACACAGGACCCAGTGGCGCCAGGTGGGCCAGCAGTCGGCGCGATCCGCCGAACGCGCCCACCGGCAGTCCCCCGCCGATCACCTTGCCGAAGCACCACAGATCGGGCGACACGCCGAAGTGGTGCTGTGCGCCGGCGTAGTCCAGTCGAAAGCCGGTGATCACTTCGTCGAATATCAAGAGCGCCCCGACGCGGTCGCACTCGGCGCGCAGTCCCCGCAAGAAGCCTGGCACGGGGGCCACGAGGTTCATGTTCGCCGCCACCGGTTCCACGATCACGGCGGCCACGTGCTCGTCGAGCTCGGGCACGACGTTGTACGGCGCCACGATGGTGTCGTGGACGGCCCCCGCGGTCACGCCCGCCGAGCCCGGGAGGCCCATCTGCGCGACGCCGCTACCCCCGGCGACCAGCAGGCCGTCGGAGTGGCCGTGATAGCAGCCGTCGAACTTGACTATCTTGTCGCGCTTCGTGGCGCCGCGAGCGAGGCGCACCGCGCTCATCGCCGCTTCGGTGCCCGACGAGACGAATCTGACCTGCTCGAGCCCGTCGACCCGACTGGTCATCAACTCGGCCAGCAGGACCTCGCCGGGCGTCGGCGCGCCGAAGGTCGTGCCGTGAGCCGCCGCGTCACGCAGCACGGCCACGACGTCCGGGTGGGCGTGGCCGAGCAACGACGCGCCGTAGGACTGGACGTAGTCGAGGTAGCGCGTGCCTTCGACGTCGGTGACGTACGCGCCGTCACCCGAGACCACGGTGTACGGCACGCCGCCCACGGAGCGGAAGGATCGCACCGGCGAGTCGACGCCACCGGGGAGGACCTTCTGCGCCCGATCGAACCACGACTGGTTGGTGCCGGTCAACGGCCGAGCTCTTCGGCCACTTCGCGCGCGAAATACGTCAGCACGAAGTCGGCGCCGGCCCGTCGCACCGCCGTGAGCTGCTCGAGCGCGACCGCGGGACCGTCGATCCAGCCGTTGGCGGCGGCCGCCTTCACCATGGCGTACTCCCCGCTCACGTGATACGCGCACAGAGGCACGTCGAGTGCGGCGCGGAAGTCGGCCACGATGTCGAGATAGGTCATGGCCGGCTTCACCATGATGATGTCGGCCCCCTGCTCGATGTCGCTGCGAGCCTCGCGCAGCGCCTCGCGGCGGTTGCGCCAATCCTGCTGGTAGGACCGTCGATCCCCCCCATCCGCGATCTGCACGTTGACCGCCTCGCGGAAAGGACCGTAGAGCCCGCTCGCGTACTTGGCCGCGTAGGCCAGGATGACCGTCTCTTCGAAACCGGCCCCGTCGAGGGCCGCGCGGATGGAGCCCACCTGGCCGTCCATCATCCCGCTGGGCGCCACGACCTGGGCGCCGGCCTGGGCTTGGACGACCGCGGTGCGGGCGTAGAGCTCGAGCGTGGCGTCGTTGTCGACCGAGCCGTCGGCTCGCAGCACGCCGCAGTGACCGTGGGAGGTGTACTCGTCCAGACAGAGATCGGCCATGATGACGAGGTCCTCACCGAACTCGTCGCGCAGGGCTCGCAGCGCCACCTGGGCGATGCCGGCGCTGTCGTACGCCCCGCTGCCCACCTCGTCCTTGGTCTCGGGCACGCCGAAGAGGATGACGCCGCCCACGCCGAGGGAGTGCAGGGCCTTGACCTCGGACTTCAGCGAGTCGATGGTGTGCTGAAACTGTCCCGGCAGGGAATGGATCGGGCGAGGCTCGTCGAATCCTTCGCCGACGAAGAGCGGCGCAACCAGATCATGGGGCGACAGGTTCGTCTCGGCGACGAGGCGGCGCAGGGCCGCGGTTCGGCGCAGGCGGCGCGGGCGTTCGGTCGGAAACACACACGCAGCCTATTACCGCGCTGCGGAAATTCCTTAAGAGGTGTCACGGAGAACGATAAGAGCCCGCGAAGAGTTGGCCCCGCTAGGTCGCCAAATGGGGGACGATGTCGCTCAGCGACGGTCCCCAGCCCTCGATGACCCGCGGGTGGTCCGGGGCGACCACCCGCTTCGTGGTCCCGCCAGGCACGACGACCCAGGACTTCCCATTCACGTGATCGCGTGCGATTGACCACGCGCTTGGGGCACCGATCAGCACGACGTCGGCAACGCGGAGCAGGGAGATCTGGGTCTCGTCGAGTTCGACGGGCAGGGTCTCGTAACAGGCGACCTTGGTCACCGAGATACCGCGACGACGCAAGGCGTTGCCAAGCTCTTCGTGCATCACGACCGCACCGACCACCAACACCGGCCCCTTGGTGATCACGCCGTCCAGTTCGAGGGCCGATGTCGTCGCCTCCGCCGACACGGTGATGCCCCGCTCCCTCAGCGCGCGCGTGGTGTGTTGACCCACCGTCAGGAGATCAGCTCCCTCGGCCAAGGAGGCGAGCGCCGCGTGGACGTAGTCCGCCGTGCGCGCGCTGGTCACCACCATCACCGTGAACGAGCCGTAGTCGGGCGACGATTGGAGTTGGCGGGACACCTCGTCGATGGGAAAGTAGCTCGTCGTCGTGAGCGGCACCTCGACGATGTCAACGCCGCTGGGGAACCAGGTGCGCGCCTCGTCGTTCTTGCCCAACTCTCTGGTCAGGATCACCCTCACGGCTCACCCTCCCAACCGGGCAACGACGTCCCGCCGTCGTGGTCACGCAGCTGCACGGCCAGCTGTTTTCCGAGGATCGACGGATCTCTTCCTTCGATCGAACCCCGCACGCTGCGGCTGCCGTCACCCGCGAGCATGACCCCGTGAAGGGAGATGACCCCTTGCGCCAGCGTCGCGTACGCCCCCGCCGGGATGGAACAGCCCGCGCCCAGTTCGCCCAGAAAGGCCCTCTCGGCCAGCACGGCCTCCATGGCGTCGGCGTCGGTGATCTTGGCCACGATGGCCATCGTCTCGTGGTCGTCGTCGCGCACCTCGAGCGCTAGCGCGCCCTGGCCAACCTGAGGAACGAACCACGCAGGATCGAGCCGTTCCGCGATTTGTCTCGTCTCGCCGAGACGCTCCAGCGCGGCCGCGGCCGTCACCACGGCGTCCACGCCGTCGCTGCCCGCCTGGGAAAGGCGCTTGGCCATGTTGCCGCGCAGGTCGACGATGCGCAGGTCGGGGCGACGCTCCAACAGCAGCGCTCGTCGGCGGGGTGAGCCCGTCGCGACAGTGGCACCTGGGCCTAGTCCGGCCAGCGACCGACCGACCAGGACGTCCGCGGGGTCTCGCCGCTCGGGAACGCCCGCCAACGTGAGTCCGGATGGCGTGAGGCTCGGCAGGTCCTTCGCGCTGTGCACCGCGATGTCCGCCTCGCCCTCCAGCACCGCACGCTGTATCTCCAGGGCGAAGACGCCTTGGCCGCCGATCGAGACGAGCGACACGTCGGGCTGGGCGTCGCCGCCGGTCTCCACGTGGACCAGCTCGCTCTTGATCCCGTGGGCACCCAGCTGAGCCCGTACGTATTCAGCCTGCAACAGCGCCAACGGGGACCGGCGTGTCGCGAGGCGAAGGCTCATAGGTCAAAGAGGTTGCGCGTCGCCTCGGTCAGTCGTATTCCCTGGTCCATCCCGGCCGCGTCCTTGAGGGCGACCGTCGGGCGATGCGCGATCTTGGCCACCACCGAGCGCAGCAACGAACGGACCAATTCGCGCTGCTCCTCGCTGAGCGCCGCCAACTCGTGCTCGCGCCGTTTCATCTCACTCGCCACGACGTCGTCGAAATAGTCACGCAACTCGCTCACAATCGCCGCCGCGCCACGCTCGCGCTGGTCATCCATGAACTTTTCCACGTCGTCCATCACGATCTGCGTGGCCGCCTGCGCCGCGTCGTTTCGACCTTCGAGGGCCCGCTCGACCCGCTGTCGAAGATCGCCGATATCCACGCGGTGCACCCGAGTGAGGCCTTCCACGTCGCCCGACACGGCCCTCGGAAGGCCCAGGTCGACCACGAGCACCGGCCCGGCGTGTCGTTCGAAGTCCGCTCGGTGAAGCACCGGCGTCGCGACTTCGACCGCCACCACGACCAGCCTGGCCGAACCGACCACGCTCGAACGACCTTCCCATGTCCCGACCTCAACTCGTTCGTCGCCGGAATCGTCTCGCAACGACTGAGCCCTGGAGGTCGTTCGGTTGAGAATCGTCACTCTCCCCAGGCGCCGCGGGGAGTCGAGCAGGCTCCGCACGACCCCCGTCGCCAATTGACCCGCCCCCAGGACCGCCACCTCGGCGCCGTCGAGCTGGTCGCCCAGCTCCTCCAGCGCCATCAAGACAGCGGCCTGCGCGAAGCTCGTGGTGCCGCGGGCGATCGACGTTTCGCTGCGCACCCGACGGCCGGTCGTGATGGCCCGGCGGAAGAGCTCGTTGAGTTCGTTGCCCACGGTCTGTTCATCAGTCGCCAGCTCGAGGGCCCGTCGGAGCTGACCCAGAATTTCGAACTCACCAGGAACGACGGACTTGAGCCCGGCCGCGACGCTGAAGAGGTGCGTGGCGACGCCGCGATCGAAATGGATGGTGAGTCGATCCACGAACTCACTGACCGCGAGGCCGGTCACGTGCGCCAGCGTGGCCGTGATCTCCTCGATCGCCCCGTGAAAACGGTCGACCACAGCGACCACTTCGGTGCGCAAGCACGTCGAGAGGAAGACGACCTCGTGGACGTTGCGATGGCTGATCAGCGAGCGCAGGACCTTGCTCCACTCGTCCTCCAGCACCGTCGAGCGCTCGAGGAAGTCCAGCGAGTTGTGCTCGTGGTCGACGCCCACGGATATCAGTGTCATTGGTCGAGCGCCCTACGTACCGCGCGCGGCGTTGACTCGGGCGATGCCCAACGAATGCAGCACGCCGCCGCCCAGCGGCCCGGTGCCGTTGTTGAGGTGATACATCAAGATCTGCAGCTCGATAGAGAAGTCCACGTAGTGCACGGCCGTGCCGAGCGGCACGTTGAGCACCTGGGGCGCAAAATTGAGCAGCGCGTGGATACCCGCGCCCACGAGGATGTCGCTCACTTCTTGCGCGTTACCCGCGGGTACGCAGAGCACCCCCACCGTGGCGTTGACCATCGGCTCGTCCATCGATCGCACCACGTGCCCACCGACCTCGGTGCCGATCACCGCGGGGTCGGTGTCGTAGAGCGCGACGAGCTGGGCGCCGCGGATGAGGAAATGGGCGGAGTTGACGAGGGCCCGGCCCAGGTTCCCCACGCCCACGACGACAACGTCATAGTGAAGGTCGTGCCCCAACGCGTCACCGATGCGCTCGCTCAGCACGCTGGTGTCGTAGCCGGCGCCTCGGGTCCCGAGCGACCCGAGCCCCGCCAGGTCTCGGCGCACCGTGGTGGCGGTGACGCCGGCCAGCTCGCCGATCTGCTTGGAATCGATGCGGCTCAGCCCGCGAGCCAGCCAACCTTCGGCGATGCGCTGATAGACGGGCAGCCGCGAGATAGTCGGCTCCGAAAGTTTCCTCGTTCTCAAACGCGGAGTCACCACCATGGCAACAGAGTAGTTGTTGGCCCTAGCGTCCCAACTGTCGACTGCGTTCGCTAGCCGCCGCAACGGCTTCGAGGAAGGCGGCGCGAACCGCGCGTCCCTCCAGCATCCGAAGGCCCGCGGCCGTGGTTCCTCCCGGAGACGTCACCTGAGCCCTCAACTCCTCGGGTAACTCTCCGCTTTCGCGCAGCAGCGCCGCCGAACCCTCGAAGGTGCCGGTGACCAATTGACGCGACACCTCACGGGTGAGCCCCTGGTGGACTCCGGCATCGATCAAGGACTCGACGACCAGGTAGAGATAGGCGGGCATGGAACCCGACAGGCCGGTCACCGCGTCCATGTTCCTCTCCGACACCCGCACCACCGTCCCCACGGCCGAGAGGATGCCCTCGGCCCAATCGAGGTCCGCCTTGGTCACGTTCGATCCGCCCGCGATCGCGCTCACGCCCTTGCGCACCAGAACCGGCGTGTTCGGCATGGAGCGGATCACCGCGACCGGGCCGGGAAAGGCGGCTTCGATTCGAGCCGTGGACAGTCCGGCCACCACGGAAAGCAGCCGGTTGACCCCCGCTTCGGCCACTCGGCGCGCTGCTTCTTCGGCGTGATCCGGCTTGACGCAGAGCAGGACTCCCGTCCCCTCTCCGACGAGTTCGGGTTCAATGCTCGCCATCACCGCGACGCCGTCAAATCGGCTGGCGAGCGAGGCCCTTTGCTCCGGCGACACCTCAACGAGTGCGAGTTGTTCCGGTATGCACCACGAAGCGGTCAGCAAGCCCTCGGCCAGGGCCGAACCCATCCGACCACCGCCGATGATGATCAACTGATGGGTCACGAACCAACGCTACAAGTTGTCAGATGGTTGACTTGCGTCGACGACGGTAGAGCGACCCGTAACCCATGGTCATGGCTGTGGGGAAGATCTCGTCCACGTAGGTCATCGTCGCCCCGACGATCTCATCGAGGCGCTCGACGCCTAGCTCGCCGACCGGTAGTTCGTCCATGAGATAGATCCCGTCCTCGGGGCCGATGGCGAGGTGCATCAGTCGCAGCTCGGCGTTCTTCACCAGCATGTAGCGATAAAGTTCCTCGCGATTCTCCTCGGGCGCTGGCATCAACTCGGTCTCGACGTGCACCGTGCGCTGACGCAGGGACAGCCACACGGTGATGACGTCTTTCTCCTCGCCATGCAGTCGAATGAGCCAATGGAAGTGACCCTTGTCGTCCGGCGAGGGCTGATGCTCGACATCACCCCACATACCGCCGCCGCGCCACTGCGTGGCCCACGCGTTCACTACTTCATCGAGGCGCAACGAGGCGTCGTCGTTGGCGATGGGGGCAGTCGTCACGGCTAGCAGCGCAGCAGTCCTGAAAGCGCGATCCGCTCGGTGAGCGCGGCCAGGGATTCAGCCGCCGCGCGCCACGTGTAGTTGCGGGCGAGCAGCACGGCTCCGGTCGACATCGCGGTCGAGTGCTCTGGATCGATCGCCACCTCGACCGCGTCCGCCCACGCCGCGGCGTCGCGTTCGTCGATCAGGAATCCGTTGACGCCTGGTTCGACCAAGGTCTTGAGACCGCCGACGTCGCTCGCCACTACCGGGGTGCCGCACCCCGACGATTCGAGCGCGACCAATCCGAAGCTCTCGGACCTCGAAGGAACGAGCGTGACGTCCGCGGCGCGCATCCACGTCGACAACAGCTGGTGCGCCTGGGGGGCGACGAAGCTGACGTGGTTGATCACGCCCTCCTCGGCCACTCGCTCGTGGAGCCGCGCCAGCGTCGCGCGGCCGTCGGGCCCCGACGGGCCGCCGATGATGGCGAGCAAGGCGTTTCGCCCGCGGCGGCGAAGTTCGATCAACGTCTCCAGGGCCAGGTCCACCCCCTTGAGTGTCTGCAGCCGTCCCACGAAGAGCAGCATCGTGGCCGCCGGGTCGATGCCTAGAGCGCGCCGCGCCTGCGGCCGGAAGCCCGGAGCGAAGAACGCGTGCTGCACGCCGAGCGGAACGACGTGCACGCGCGACGGTGACGCTTCGTAGAAGCGCACGATCTGCTCCGCTTCAACGTCGCAGCTCGCCAGCACGGCGTCGGCGCACGCGAAGATGGCGGCCTCCTGCTTGGCCCTCTCCTCGGACTCGGCCTCGAAGTGCTCGGCCTTCACCCGCTCCAGCGTGTGGAAGGTCATGATGAGCGGGATGTTGAGCTCGTGTTTCAATCGGTGACCGCTCAGCCCGCTCAACCAGTAGTTGGCGTGGATCGCGTCCGGGGTGCCCGTGCAGCGAAAGTAGGTCGCCACGGAGTCCGTGAACTCGTCCACGTAGCGGGGGAACTCGTCGCGCTCGAGCGGCGTCGCCGGCCCCGCGGTCACGTGGTGCACCCTGAAGCCAGGTTCCACCAGCACCGTGTCGTGCACCTGAGGATTGTCACGTCGCGTGTAGACGTCCACCTCGTGGCCCAGTCGAGCGAAGGCACTGGAGATTTCTCGGACGTAGACATTCATTCCCCCGCCGTCACCCGTACCGGGCTGGGCCAGCGGTGAGGTGTGATAGGAGAGGACGGCCAAACGAACCATCACGCCAGACTAACGGTGCCGGTAAGAAGTCGACGTAGCGATACTTCGGCTCTCACTTGGCCTTTGGTGTTACGACAATCCACCTCACGTCCCTTCCCGCCACGAGTCCGAACTCACGAGAGTCGGTGGAGGCGTCCGCGTTGTCGCCGCGTAGATCGAGATTCCCTCCATCACGCCCCACGCAGCGCTTCAGGATCATGCGTCCGTTTTCACGAGGATCCCGTACTACTACGACGTCGCCTACGCGCACTCGCCGCCAACGCCTGACCGCGGTTATCCGCTCCCCCGCCACGAATGAGGGGACCATTGAGGAGCCCTCCACGGTAATGCGCCGGAAGAAGAATCTTAGGAGCCACCTCACGTCGTGAACGCTAACCGAGCGTTCTGGCTAACCTGCGTTGAGTAGGAATCGGTCTATCCGTCTCGAGGACCTCAATTATGGAAGGGGGAAGCCATGACGCTTCTTTCACGAATCAATGCACTACTGGACTCCACTACCACCCCGCTCGTCGTGTCCGCTCATTGTGACTTGCCCTGCGGCGTCTACGACCCGGCCCAGGCGAAGATTGACGCCCAGTCGGTGAAGGCCTGCATGGAGAAATACGCGGCATCAAGCGACCCGGACTTCAAGGTTCGCGCGGTCCTGATCAAGGAGGAGCGCTGCGAGATGGTGAAGCACCACCTCTGGGTTCTCTGGACGGACTACTTCAAGGTGGAGCACCTGAAGCAGTTTCCCAACCTTCACGACCTGTTCTGGATGGCCACCAAGTCAGCTGGCGAAGCGAAGAAGACCCAGGACGTTGTAGTCGCCGATCGCCTCCTAAGTGAAATCGACGCCATTGCCGAGATTTTCTGGGCCACCAAGAAGTAGGTCACGTTCATCGATGAAAAAGCTTGGTGGCTAAGCCAACTCCGGATGTGCGGGACAATTAGCCAGCAGCGGATTGGCCATGAGGGCGGCGTCTGAAATAGGTGTGTTACACACCTGACACGTTCGATAGGTGCCAACACGCAATCGTTCGAGCGCTCGGTCCACATCATTAAGCGTGGATTCAATAGCGGAGACTCTCTCATTATTGAAATCGGACACGTAGAAAACCTACTCGCGAAAACCCGCTCAGCGACCAACAACTACGATGAAACGTTCAGGGCCGCTAGCTCATCGGGAAGAGCAGGGGACTTTTAATCCTCAGGCGCTGGGATCGAGACCCAGGCGGCCCACCAGTAGTACCAAGGACCTTTGAACATTCTCTCGAATTCGTGCGGCTCAAATCCCACATTCCGTCCCTCCGACG
>JBARBL010000045.1:0-25050 GCA_049793015.1 Acidimicrobiales bacterium
TACCTCTGGGAATCCAGGCCATTAGCTTGACACCCCCGCAATCGAAAGGCCGAAACTGGCCTCAATGAACGCAAAGTCCGTGAGAATATCGCCGGGAAACGCTGACGAAAACAGCGCCAGATTGTGAAAGGACGCGGATCGCTGCTTTACGCGCGTCAATATACCGTCTCGCATCTCCACCAACGACAGGAGTTCTCCTTGGGGTGCTTCCACCCGAACTACGGCCGAGCCAGTGCCGGGCGGTATGTAGACGGTCCAAGGAGACTCTGTTTCATCGTGCGACTGGTCGAGTAGTCGAGCGCCATCGCGAATCAGCCGAAACGATCCAGCGATTTCGTCGACCCGCACCCGTTGGCGGGCGAGAGCGTCGCCCTCCACACGTGTTTCCATCTCTTGTGGGTCAAGCGACTTGTACGCGCCGTAGGGCTGGCGCCAACGAACGTCGTGCATCAAGCCCGAGCCTCGGGCGAGTGGTCCGAGGGCACCAAACTCCTCAATGAGTGAACCCGGCAGTACACCGGTGCCGCGAAGTCGGTCTAAGAACGACGGCGTGTCCATCAGCAGATGCATATCGTTCGCCACGGCCAGTTCGAGCGGGTCGATGGCCGCGAGTATTTCGACCACGTTCAAGAGTGGTGCTGCCGCCACTCCCCCGGGTACCACCACGCCACGACTAAATCGACTCCCACACAATTGTGCGCGCAGGCGTTGCACCCGCTCCTTATGCAACGAGAAGCGGGCGTAGGCAACGGCCTGTCCGGCCGCCTCCGCGTGGCGAATCGTGGAATCCAGGTGATTGGCAATCCGTTCCAGTTCGGCGTGTATCACGCGAACCAACGCCGCGCCAGGAGTAATTTGCACGCCCGCGATCTCCTCGACCGCAGCGCAGAAGGCCCAGGCGTGGGCCAGCGAAGCAACTCCTTCGCACCGTTCGGCAAGAAGCACGCCATCATGAACGCTCAAGCCGCCGAAGAGCGACTCCACGCCACGGTGCTTGTAGAACGGTCGAGTACGCAGATGAGGGATGTCCTCGCCCGATGTCTCGACTACGTATTCAACTGACTCGAACACGCCCGAGCGCACTGGACCGTAGGAGATGGTGAACACCCCTTCACCGCGTAAATGCGCCGGCAGCGGCGTCAGATCGAGGTGGGCGGCCCCGGTGGGAAACCCGGAGTCCGACCGGGACCGCTCGGAGCTGGGCGCGCGGGCGAACACCAGTGGGTCATTGCCACCCTCACGTTGCGGCTCCAGCTCGAATAGGTCGTGCAGCTCGCGCTCGTACCATCGAGCCGACGGTATGAGCGCCCCCAACGACGGAAATTCACGCTGACCAGTACGAAGCACCGTCTGGACAACCTCCAACTGGCCGTCGCTGTCAAGGACCGCGTTCAAACGGGTGTCACTGCCGAGCACACTCGCAAAGAGACCAGCGAATCGCGAGTCCCGCTGCACACTCGATACCACGGTGCTAACGAAGTCCTGCGTGACCACCACACTCGACGGGTTGAAGGTCGTCATCGCGCCGCCCGCAGTTCGTACGCCGCATGGTCGAGCAGATGACTCAACTGTGACGGCGGGTGCAGACCGAGCAGCATTAGAGCGAGCAGTCCCACGACCATGGAAACGACGATCCAGTTACTCACCTCGCCCTTGACGACTTGCACTGCCGGCGAGCCTTCGACTGCCGGAACACCGGGGCTGAGCATGGTCTGTGTCGTGAACCACGACAGTCCAAAGAAGGCCAGCGTCACCAGCACGATGAAGATCGCGGCGATGGTATTTCGTGGTTCACGCAGGCCGCCATAGACAATGAGGAATTCGCTGCGAAAAATTCCGAACGGCGGCATCGCCGAAAGAGCGAGGACCGACAAAATCAACATAGGCCCACTCCACGGGAGCACCCCCACACCACCGCGAATTTTTGTCATGTCCTTGGTGCCAAATTTGCGCGCCAAGGAATCCACACCAAAGAATGCAGTCCCCTTGGCCGCGGCGTGGGCCATCACTTGGAGTAGTACGCCCACGACCGCAATCGGCGCGCCAAAGCTCATGCCGATGGCCAAGATCCCCATGTGTTCCACACTCGAGTACGCCAGCATTCGCTTCATGTCGCGTTGACTGAGCAGGTAGAGCGCCGCCAACAGCAGCGTGGCGACGCCAAAAATCAAGAGCACGTCCCTCGGGAAGGTTGGTCCCAACGTCCGCAACGCGATTTGGAAGAAGCGCAGGATGGCGTAGAAACTGACCGCCAGCAACGCACCCGACAGCAACGCCGACACGGGTGTCGGTGCCTCGGAGTGGGCGTCGGGTAGCCACGTGTGCACCGGAAAGAGGCCCATCTTGGTGCCGTAGCCCAGCACCGAGAGCACGAAGGCAAAGCGCACCACGTCAGGATCGAAATGCGCGGCGCTCGCGAGCAGCGTCGGATACGACAGGTTGTAGGACGAGCCCAAGACCGACGTGCCGGCGTAGTACATCATGATGGTCGCGAACAGCGCGATGCCCAGGCCGAGCGACGCCAGCAGGATGTATTTCCACGCTGCCTCCGACGCGCCTTCGGTGTCATCGATTGCCACCAGCAACGCCGAGACGACGGTCGTGATTTCAATCGCAATCCACAACAGCGCCAGTCCATTGACCAACGGGACAATCACCAGCGACCAGCAAAAGAGATTGAGCCCAACGTAGAAGCGCCGCCCGTACACCCGTCCTTCGGCGCTCGGGTCCAGCGGCAGGTAGCCCAGTACAAAAATGGACGTCGTCGCGTAGAGGAACGCGACCGCCAGCAGAAAGACTACCGAGAGCGAGTCGACTCGCAAGAGACCGCCGACCGTGACGTTCGAGTGTGCGACGCCGGGAATCAACCACAGCGAGAGCGCGAACGTCGCCACGCCCGCGATCATCGTCAGTCGCCGCGTCACGTCGACTGGCACCACACAGGCAACGATGGCCATCAAAAAGGGCAGGCAGACCAGCACCACCACGAGCGCGGACATTGCTATCCCCTCAACCGATCGAAGTCGTGCGTTGAGAGGGTGTCATTTCGCAAGTGGTGCACTCGCATGATGACGCCAAAGACCACGACTGCGACCAACAGGTCAAAGAGGAATGCCACGTCCACGATCAAGGGCAGACCGGACGCCACCACTAGGCTCGCGATTGAAACGCCATTCTCCAACGAAAAGAATCCGATGGCTTGGGACACCACGTCCTTGCGCAAGATGATGAGCACAAATGCGACGAGCACAATGGCACAGGCAGTCGAGAGCGCCGACGTGGGTAGTGACGACGAACTGACGTGTAGTGATTCGACTGCAAAGAAGCCGAAGGCCGCCACGACAATCGCAATGAGAATCGCGCTCGCGACACCGAGCACTGAGCTGCCCGCCAGGTCAGTGTCGGCGTCTCGCAACAGCCGCATGATTAGCCCCGGCACTAAAAACACCTTGAGCAGCAGAGAGAGCGCTGCCAACACGTACAACTCGTCGATGTGCTTTGACGCGGCCACAAAGACCGCCAATCCGGCGACGACGAACGACTGAAAGGCGTAGAGACGCACTTGGGAACGAAGCAGTGGGGCCCGCAACATCGCGAACTCCGTTAACAAGACGAGCACCGCCAAGCCCGCGGTGACACCGTCGTAGGTCGATGGAACGGGGTGCACTAGCCACCGCCCGCATAAAAGACGAGCACCGAGAACACCGCGAGCAGGAACGCGCTCGCGATGAATTCCGTGATCTTGAACAACCGAAGCTTGGAGAAGAGATTGTCAATGATGGCGAAGACCACGCCCACGGCCATTGCCTTCACGAGCAAGGCAACGATCGCGAGCAACACCGGGCCCAAGCTCTGGGACGCCGCGAGTCCCCACGGCGCCGCGAATACGTTGATGAGAATTGTGTAAAGGATCATCTGCTTCATGGTTGATCCCCACTTCAACAACGCCAGCGGCGGTCCTGAGTGTTCGAGTGTGCGAGCTTCGTCGATCATTCCGAACTCCAGCGTGCCCGTATGCGTCTCAACCGGAATGCGTCCGGTATCTACCAAGGCAACGAGGAAGAACGCGGCAGCGGCCAGGACGTGGCTCGGACGGACCATCTGGGACGCCGACGAGCGAATCGTCGCCGAGAGCGCGTAGGGCAGGTCCGTACGGGTAATGAGCGCCACGGCAAAGACGACAAACAGAATCGTGGGTTCGATAAGCGCACCGAACGTCATGGCGCGACTGCTCCCCAATTGCGCGTACGGCGCGCCCGATTCCGCTCCAGCCAGCGCCACCGAAAAACCGGCCAGCGCCAGGATGAATCCGCCACCCATGATGTCGCCGGTGTAGCCCAGTGGTAGCGGGAAGGTGGTGAGCACCGGTATCAACAGCGGGACCGTGAGGTAGCACGCAAACGCCACGATCGGTCCCGCGAGAAAGACCCAACTGGACTCTTCAGTGACGAGGGTCTCTTTGCGAAAGTACTTGGCGATGTCGTAATAGGGCTGGAGAATCCGGGGACCACGTCGGCCCTGAAGACGAGCCTCAAGGTGCGCGATAACGCCGCTGACGAGAGGTGCCCCGAAGAGAATCGTCAAGACCTGGAATGCCTGGACCCCTTCAACGGGTACAACTATCGATCCCACTAAGGCCTCCACGCGATTGAATTCCCGTAGAAGCCATTAGCCGATTAGGGCGATTTGGGCTGTTGCCTGTCGGGGCCTCATCCGACGTTTCTGACTTTACCTTATGAGGAACACGCGCGCCAAGAATTCTTCACGCTCGTTTGAAAAAAATTAAATCCCGCCTTGGAAGGATCTGTTGATGTCCGAAATTATGGGTGCGGACCGAGCACCGCACGCAACTAAATGACGGGTGAAAGTCCTCCGTCAATACTGATCCCGACTCCAGTAATGTAACTGGACCGAGACGAGAGCAGGAATGATGCCAGATCGGCGAACTCCTCGGCGCGACCCATTCGACCCATGGGGATTCTTGAATCCTTCGCCATGTTGGTCATGTATTGCTCGACAGTGATGCCAGCATCGGCAGCTTTTCGCACCCACTGTCCGGACTCAATGAGTCCGATCAAAATTGCATTCACTCGCACGCCCTGCGGTGCAACCTCATTAGACATGGCTTTGGTGAGCGCCAGTCCGGCCGCGCGAGAGGCCGTCGTCGGCGTCGAGTTTGCCCCGGGTGTGCGAGCCATTATGGCCAACACGTTGACAATTGCCCCTTTAGAGAGTTCGAGTGCGGGCAGCACCGCGCGAGAAATGTATAGCGCAGAGAGGACCTTTAGTTCGTAGTCTTCACGCCAGTCGTTGTCATTAGATGCCGCGACAGACGTCCCCGCCGACTTGCCCGCGTTGTTAACGGCGCCGTCGAGACCTCCGAATTTTGACAACGTTGCGTCGAGGAATGAATCCACTTGGGGCCAATGTGTTACGTCCGCGTTGAAGCACAATGAATCTTCGCCGAGAATGTCACGAGCCCTCGAGAGCCGATCAGGATCACGCCCGCACACGGCCACCCGCGCTCCTTCACTAACGAGCTTCTTGGCGAGCGCCAGCCCGAGTCCGTCAGTGCCGCCGGTGATGAGAAAGGAACGACCATTAAGTTCTAAATCCATGTGCTCATACTACGAGCGCACGTCTTCATTGCTCACCGGCCACCACTCCCCCACCACGTCTACCACTCTCCGCAACGAGAGAAGTGGCGTTAGACCTTCAGTGGTCCCTGTTCAGCTTCCGATAGTCCAGAGAAGTCAGCCAGACCGGACGTGGTCTTGGGCATCAACCCGGCAACAACGAGACCAATCACGAGAACAACCAACGCGGTATACGGCGCGTACACCGTTGGCTTCGTGACTTTGTAGATCGCGCCGAAGATCGCCGCGGCAGTGACGACACCACCAACGGTGCACGCCGCGTAGAGCTGGGCCTTCTTATCGGAAAGCCGCAAACCGCGAAGGGCACCAACGGACATCAAGAGGTAGATGCAGGCAATCGCGAAACCGCCGAACGTGGACATCCAACTGAACATCGACACGTACTCAGGGGTTCCCCCGGGCAAGATAAATACGGACGTGTTGATGACAAGGATGATGATGATCGCGTATACAACGAGCACGAAGTTGCTCGCACCAATTGGCGTTCCGTGTCGGGAGATCTTGGTGAGCGGTGAAGGGAGGCGACGGTCACGCGACAGCGAAAATATCCCTCTCGAGGCGGATACCGCGCAGCCAATCAGCACCGCAATCATGTCGAAGATGACAACGAGTTCCACCAATCGGCGAATGGCGACCGAGGCGTATCCACCGGCCGACGACGGACCCGCCAAGCCAAAGAGTGGCGCAAGGGCGTTCTTGCCGAGCAGGTGCAGGCTGAAGTGGTATCCGGACACCTGCGCGTACGTACCAATGACGTAGAAACCGGCAATGACGAGGACCGAAATGAGCACCGCCCGGGGAATGTTCTTCTTGGGGTTTTCGGTCTCTTCGGCGAGGTTGGCCGACGTTTCAAATCCGGTGAATAGCAACACCCCG
Source organism: Acidimicrobiales bacterium (assembly GCA_049793015.1). Lineage (GTDB taxonomy): Bacteria > Actinomycetota > Acidimicrobiia > Acidimicrobiales > RAAP-2 > RAAP-2. The sequence goes on from JBARBL010000045.1 coordinate 6,534, forward strand.
TACAGCACGCCGAACAAAACACCTTTCCAATCCGTCGGCGAACTGTGGGGGTTAAAACCCGTGGCGATGTGATGCACGCCACCACTCTTGATGATGACGAAGATCGAGAAGACGAGCACGACGCTCACTGAGATCATCGCGAGCGTCAACTGCATGCGAGTCGAGAGCACCACGCCGAAGAACATGATGAGCGCGACGAGCAGCAACAAGAGCACGTCCCAGGCCCAGTAGGGCAACGGTTGTCGATTGAACTCGCCGAAAATCGTGTCGTGAATCGTGCCGCCGATCATGGGCAGGATGCCCGCTCCCAGCGCCAGGATGCCCGCGTAGTAGAGCCAACCGGCCGACGTGCCCACCCGGCTGCCGAGTCCATCGGTCACGTAGTCGTAGAGCGACCCGGCCGCTTGGATTTTGCGCGTGTACTCCGCCACAATCCATCCGAGGCCAATCACACCACTGGCGGCGATCAATACCGCGAGTGACGCCGCCCCACCGGCGCCGTTGCCCGACGCGGAGCCAATGCCGACGATGAGCGGCACCAAGAAGGCAATGGAGAAGACCGGACCCATCAAACCGACGGACTGCGCGATCGTATCGATCAGCTTCAGTTTTCTCTTACCGCCGAGCAACGTTTTCGCCGTCTTGTCAACCGCCATACTTTTCCCCCGATGCGTGCGCCGCACTGCATGGCCGCTTAGCCATTGCGAAACCGTACGGGGTCAAACGACCAAAGTCAAGTCTCGTTGTCAGTCAAGTCGCTCGCTCGCCTGGCGTACTAGCCACACGAACGTCGGATCGGGCGCCGTGAGAAGCTCCGGATGCCACTGCACGCCGAGCAGGTCGCCATCGGTCGTCTCGAACGCCTCGACCACGCCGTCCGAAGCAACGGCCGAGACCGTCAGACCGTCGCCGACCTTCTCCACCGTTTGATGATGAAGAGAGTTCACCGCCAGCACCGGAGGGAAGAGCGACGCGGCAATCGTATCGGGCTCGACGTTCACCTTGTGGGTCGGCGTGCGCCCGTCGACGTCCCACTGCGGATGGCCCGCGCCTTCGTCAAGCTCCACGTGCTGGACGAGCGAGCCACCAAAGGCCACGTTGACCAACTGGAATCCCCGGCAAATCGCGAGGATCGGGAGGTCGTTCCTGCGAGCAGCCTCAAAGAGCGCCATCTCCCACTCGTCGCGGTCGAGCTCCAACGGTTGCAATCCCTCTTCGGGCTCCTTGCCGTAGAGCGCCGGGTCGAGGTCCGCTCCTCCACTGAGCACGAGGCCGTCCAAACGTTCGATGATGCCCTCGACGTCGGCGTCGCGCGTCAGCTCCACGGGCAACCCGCCGGCGGCGGCGATAGAGCGCGGATAGTCCGAGAAATGAAGGTCGAAGCGCAGACCACTCATGGCCGCCGGCACGTTGGTGCCCAGGAACGAGGCGGGCCAGCGCCGTCCGGTCACTCCTATCAGGGGCTTTCTCACACTGCAATACTACGGGCAACATCCGTCGTGTGCTGTACTTGCTTGATCGTTTGGTTACAAACCATGTACGGAATTGAAGGAGCATCATGGCCGCACCCCTCGCAGATCTCACGTCGCACGACACCTACGTCGAGGGGGTGCCTCACGACACCCTCGCCTACCTGCGCGCCCACGATCCCGTGCACTGGACCGAGGAGACCGACGGGGGCCGGGGATTCTGGAGCCTCACGAAGTACAACGACGTGCTGTTTGCCAGTTCTAACGCCGAGATCTTCTCGAGCCGCCTCGGGATACGCCTGGAGGACATGGACCCAGAAGAGACCGAGGCGAGGCGCACCATGATGGAGATGGACTCGCCCGAACACACCCGGCTCCGTCGCCTAGTGAGTCGACCCTTCGCGCCCAAGTCGATCAACGGCTACGAGGACGCCGTTCGCGAGTTGGCGGGCGAGGTCCTCGACACCTTGCGCGGCCGAGACGAGTTCGATTTCGTGGCCACCGTAGCCCGGGAGCTGCCCATGAGGATGCTAGGCCGGCTCCTCGGACTGCCGGACGAAGACCTCGAGTGGCTCGTCCAGCGCGGCGACGCGCTCATCGGCAACACCGATCCTGACTTCACCGACTACGTGGTCGATCAGGTCGACACGTCGGACTATCGGCTCTTGCCCTTTCGAAGCCCGGTCGCCCTGGAGCTCTTCGAATACGCCAGTCACGCCCTCGAGCAACGGCGCCTCGAACCGACCCACGACGTGCTCTCGTCGCTGCTCGAGACGACGGTCGACGGCGACAACCTCGACGACCTCGCCCTGAAGAACTTCTTCACGCTGATGGTCGCCGCGGGCAACGACACCACGCGCTACTCACTCACCGCCGGCCTGCAGGCGCTCATTGATCGCCCCGAACTTTACGCCTCGATCCCGGCGATGAGCGTGGAAGAGCGCAAGGCACTCGTCGAAGAGATGCTCCGCTGGTCCACGGTAACCATGCACTTTCGACGAACGCTCACACGCGACATCGAACTTCGCGACAAGCACCTCAAGGCGGGCGACAAGGTGGTCCTGTGGTTCTCGTCGGCCAACTTCGACGAGGAGCACTTTAACGAGCCTTACGAGTTTCGGGCGGACCGTTCGCCCAACGATCACGTGGCCTTCGGTCTGCGAAGCCCCCATCTTTGCCTCGGCGCGCACCTGGCGAGGCTCGAAATGCGCGTGGTCTTCGAGGAGATCGTCGCGCGCTGGTCGAGCGTCGAGTTGGTCGGGACCCCCGAACGGCTTCGCTCCAACTTCATCGGCGGCACCAAGCAACTGCCCATTCGCGTCCGTTGGATCGAAAACTAGAGGAACGGCAGATACTCCCGCAGTTCCCAGTCCGTCGTGGCACCCAGAAAGCGCTCCCACTCCGCCCGCTTGACGGCCAGGTGCTGGGCCACGAGGTCCTGACCGACCGCGTTCACCAGCTCCTCATCCGCTTGCAACGCGTCGAGCGCCTCGGCCAGCGAATGCGGCACCCCGACCGTCGCGTCGATGGTGTCGAGGCCATTGCCGCCCTCGGGTGGACCGGGATCAGTCCTCGCGACCACGCCCAGACGCGCGGCTTGCAGCACCGCGGCCATAGCCGTGTGGACGACCGCCGCCCCGTCGCTGAGCCGATGCTCCAGGCGTGCGGCGACGCCGCGTTCGCCCGGGACGCGGATGGTGGCCCCACGGTGGTCGTAGCCCCAATTGGCCCAGTATCCAGACAGCGAAGCGGGTCGCAACCGCTTGTATGCGTTGACCGTCGGCGCGCACAGGCCGGCCAGCGCTTGGTGGTGCGCGAGCAGGCCGCCGATGCTGTGCTTGGCCAGATCGGACAGGCCATCCTCGGCCGCTCGATCGTTGATCACGTTCTCCTCGTGCTCGCTGCGGAACGAGAAATTGAAATGCAGTCCCGATCCCCCACGGTCGGACATGGGCTTGCCCATGAAGCTGAGCAGCAGACCGAAGCGATGGGCCACCTCCTTGGCGAGGACCTTGAAGAGGAAGCCCTCGTCCGCCGCGCGAAGCGCGTCGGCGTAGCGCAGCGTGAACTCGAACTGCGGCGAGTCGTATTCGGAGTTGACCGATTCCAAAGGTATGTTCGACTCGGCGCAGGCGGCCCAGATGGCGTCGATGAGCCCGTGGGGATCGACGCTCGGCCCGGTTCCGTAGACGAACGCGCCGGGCGTCTCCATGGGCTTCCATCCGCCCTGCCCGTCGGGGCAGAAGACATAGGCCTCGAATTCGATTCCCACCATCGGCTCATAACCAAGGTCGCGCCAATCGGCGACTGCTTTGTGCAGCGCCGTGCGCGGCGACACCGAGAAGAGTTCGCCGTGCCGCTTGACGTCGGCGACGACCACCCGCGTGCCGGCTTCCCAACTCGGACGAAGGTCGTCCATGTCGAACGTGGCGTCGAAGTCTGGCAGTCCCTCGTCCCAGAAGCTCCCCGTGGTTCCGGGCGTCATCCCGCGGTCGTAGCCCAGCGACCACGTCCCCGTGCAGTGGTGGGTGCCCTTCTCGGCGAGGCTGGCGGGCACGTACTTGCCCCGCGCCAGGCCTAGATGATCGGGCCAGAGTACTCTGACTCGATCGAATGATTCGCTCATATTTGCCTCCACGGTGACTTGGGCGAAAAATAGCACGCCGGAGCCGCGAGTTTGTAAGGTGGAACAATCATTTGACTGCAAACGACTCTTGGAGGTCTGTGGAGTATCGCCGAATTCTTCTCGACGGATCGGCGCATGACGTCACGGTAGAGGGCGACGAACTGGTCACCGAGGACGGCCGGCGCGTGGCGAAGGCGACCGCGGTGCACCTGCCACCAGTCACGCCGTCGAAGATACTCTGCTGCCATCTCAACCATGTGTCGCGCGTGCGCGAGTTCGGTGTGGCCCTGCCCCCCGCACCAACGTGGTTCCAAAAACCTGTGTCGGCGCTCAACGCGCACGGTGGCGACGTGGTGCGCCCGGCCAACTGCCATTACCTCAATTTCGAGGGAGAGATCGCCATCGTCATCGGCCGAACCGCACGGAACATCGTGTTGGCCGACGCGGAACACTACATAGCCGGCTACACGATTGCGAACGACTTCGGGTTGCACGACTTTCGCGACACCGACGCCGGATCGATGCTGCGGGTGAAGGGCGCCGACACGCTCTGCCCGGTGGGACCCGGGGTCAACACGGACTGGGACTTCCACCACAAAGCCATGCGTACGCTCGTGAACGACGACGTCCTACAGGACGGCTCCACCGATGAGATGGCCTGGGACATGCACTACCTCGTCACGGACATCGCCCGACTGATCACGTTGCTGCCCGGGGACATACTCCTCTCCGGCACGCCCGCGTGCTCTCGCCCCGTGAAGCCGGGCGACGTCGTCACGGTTGAAGTAGAAGGCCTAGGAGCGCTGACCAACCATGTCGTGGAGGGTGCGCCGGTGAGCGCTGAAGTGGGCGCGCAACCGACCGCCACCGAAGAGGTGCTCTCGACGGCGCTCGGCGGTGATTGGGAGTTCCGCGGACAGCGTCGCCCCGCGCCGACCGAGCGGGCCTCGCTCCCCTACCCCGCCGTGCACCCGAGGTTCGAGTCATGAACGACGTTCGGGTCGAGGTGGGCGGGGTCGACGTGTCGACGAGCCACTTCATCAACGGCGATCGCGTCGCGTCACCCGCGACCTTCGAGGACCGTTCGCCGCTCGACTGGACACTCAAGTTGGCGGACGTCGCCCGCGGGGGGCCCCTGGAAGCAGCCGCCGCCGTCGGCGCCGCGCAGCGGGCCTTCAGCGGCTGGGCCGCGCTGACGACGGTTGAACGTCAGATGTATCTGCATCGTCTGGCGGACCTCATTGACGCCAACATCGATCGCCTGGCCATCGTGGAGTGTCTCGACATGGCCATGCTGCTCGAGAGCCTGAAGTTGCGCGTCATCGCCCGGGGCGCAAGGAACTTCCGCGCGTACGCCGACCTCGCCGTGGCGTACGAGGCGCGTCGCTGGGATTCCAACGGCACGCACAACGCCGTGCTGCGAATGCCGGCGGGACCGACGGTGGTCATCACGCCGTGGAACGCACCCTTCATGCTGTCGACGTGGAAATGCGCGCCGGCCCTGGCCGCCGGCAACACCGTCGTGCTCAAGCCCGCCGAGTGGTCGCCGCTCAGCTGCTCGCTCCTGATGGACCTGGTCGATGAGGCCGGTTTCCCTCCGGGCGTCTTCAACATGGTCCAGGGCCTGGGTGAGGAAGTCGGCGCGGCGTTGGTGAGCGACCCTCGCGTGCGCCGGATCTCCTTCACCGGCTCGCCCGAGACCGGACGGCTCATCGGCGTCGCGGCCGCACGCAACCTCGTGCCCTTCACGGCGGAACTCGGCGGCAAGGGCCCCTTCGTCGTCTTCGCCGACGCCGACCTCGACCTCGCGGCGCGGAAGGCCGCGCTCATGTACGACGACGCGGGACAGGTGTGCCTCGCGGGCACCCGCTTGATCGTCGAGTCGTCGTGCCGCACGGCGTTCATGGAGCGACTGACGGCCGCGACGGCTCGCCACGTCCTGGGTGACAGCCGCGATGGCGCGACCACCGTATCGCCGCTCATCCATCCCGCGCACCTCGAGCGAGTGGAGGGCTACGTCACCCGCTCCCTCGACGCCGGCGATCAACTGGTCTTCGGCGGCACCCGTCTCACGCCGGAGGGCCTGTGGTTCACACCGACGCTCATCGAGCCACAATCCAACGACGCCGAGATCGTCCAGCACGAGGTCTTCGGGCCGGTGCTGACACTGCAAGCTTTCGACACCGAAGCCGAGGCGATCGCGCTGGCCAATTCAACGCCCTACGGCCTCTCGGCCATGGTGTTCACCAGCGACCAGGCGAGGGCCGATCGATTCGCCGTCGGCGTCAGGGCGGGGACCATTTGGGTGAACTGCTTCTTGGTCCGTGACCTCACCGCACCCTTTGGCGGCACCGGAATCAGCGGCATCGGGCGAGAGGGCGGCGACTACGCCCTCGACTTCTACAGCGACGTCAAGACCTACCAAGTGAAAGAGGAAACGACCCATGGGTGAAATCGTCGGCGCCGCCGTACTGGCACACGTCCCGACAATCGTGCTGCCGGACGAGGAGCGCCTCGCGCTCAACAACGGCCAAGAGAGCACCCTGCACTCCGGGCTGCACGACTTGAGGCGCGAAGTATTCGACATCCTTCGTCCGGATCTGGTGATCGTCTTTGACAGTCACTGGTTCACCACGGTGGAGTTCGTCATCACCGCCCACCAACGCCGCAAGGGACTCTTCACGTCCGAAGAGTTGCCCCGAGGGATGTCCAGCGTGCCCTTCGATATTCCGGGCAATCCCGAGTTCGCCCAGTTGGTCGGGCGTATCGCCGACGAGCGGCCCGACTGCTGGATCACGCCGATCGACAACGAGCATCTGCCCACTACCTACGCCACGAACAATCTGTTGCCCTTCCTGCAGGGTGACGAACCGTGGATCTCGGTGAGCGTGTGCCAGACGGCCGAGAACGTCGACTTCAAGACCGTTGGCGAAGTAATCGCCGAGGCCGTCGCCCAGAGCGACCTGCGGGTGGTCGTCCTCGCGTCCGGGGCGCTCAGTCACACTTTTCACACCCTGCGGACGCTGCGCCAGCACGAAGCGGCCGGTGAGGAGCACATCATGTCCGAGCGCGCCAGGGCGGCCGACCACGAGGTCATCGAGGCGTGGCAGCGCGGCGACCACGCCGCCGTCGTGGACAATTTCGACACCTTCATGGCCGTGCGGCCCGAAGGACATTTCGGCCACTATCAGATGATGGTGGCGACGATCGGCGGACGCGACTGCGTCGCCCCGGGTCGGCTGTTCTCCAAGTACGAGAATGCGATCGGCACCGGTCAAATCCACGTATGGTTTGACCAGCCGGCCGGCGGTTGGACGAAGGAGCGCGCGTGAGCCTCAAGGGAACGCCCTTTCCCCGCACCCGGTCGGGGCAGGCGTCGCTGCTCCCTCCCCTGCCCTGGCACTACTCGGGTGACCTGCTCACCGTCGAATACCGCACCGACCCCGCGGCCATCGCGGCCCTGCTGCCCGACGACGTCGCGCCCGCCAACGACGACGAAGATCCCGGCGCGGTGGCCTTCATCTGGGCCGACTGGCAGAGCTGCGGCGCCGACGGCGCCGAACTGCTCGACCCGATCCGCTCGCAGTATCGCGAGGCGTACGTGGTGGTGCGCTGCCGCTACGGGGGCCAGCTCTACAGTCGGTGCCTGTTCATCTGGGTCGACAAGGACTTCGCACTGGTGCGCGGGTACCTGCAGGGCTATCCCAAGAAGATGGGTTCCATACACCAGACTCGTCCGATCACGCGGGGCCAGGCGGGACCCCGCCTGCAAGCCGGCGCCACCTTCGGCATGACGCTCGCCGCCAGCGATCGACGACTCGCCCAGGCCACGGTCACGTTGCAAGGCACCGCCGAGTCGAACGGCTTCGTCAACGGTCACGCCATGCTGCACCATCGTTGGTTTCCCGGCATCGAGCTCGACGGGCACGACAGCCTGGCCGAAGTGGTGACGATGTCGGGCGTTAACGTCGACTTGGGACCGGCCTACGCCGGCCTCGCCACCCTCGAACTCTTCGACTCCCCCAGCGAAGAACTCACGAGCATCGCGCCGCGAGAGATCATCGGAGGCTACTTTCGATCTGTCGGCACCACCTTCAACGGTGGACGAACCCTCAAGGCGTAGACATGTCAAAACGAATCGCGAGTTCCAAGGCGTCAACCGTCTCCAAGGCGGAACGCGACATCAGGAACCGTCTGAGCGGCCACGAGCTGGACTTCACGGCCATGAGCGCCGTGTCGAACATCTACCGCTCCGGATCGGCGGTCCGCAACCACATGGAACGCTCGGTGCTGAGCGATCACGACCTCAGCTGGGCCGCCTTCACCGTGCTCTGGGTGCTGTGGATCTGGGGCGATCAGGAGACGGGCCACGTGGCCGCCGAAGCCGGCATCACCAAGGGCACGCTGACCGGCGTCGTCAAGACCCTCCAGGCCCGGAAGTTGGTGCGCCGCACCCCGCACCTGGACGATCGGCGACGCGTGTCGATCGGCCTGACCAGGGCCGGCGAACGACTCATCGAGCAGGTCTTCCCTAAGTTCAACCAGCACGAGACGCTCGCCGTGAGTGCCCTCTCGAGCGCGGAACAGCGAGAGCTCGCTCGATTGTTGCGCCTGGTCATGGGGGGCATCGGCGTCGTGGACGAAGCCAACGATTAAGCAGTCGTTGTAACGCCGCCGTCGCGGACCCAGGAGTCGGGCGAGGCACATTTCGTGACCCGGCTAAAGCGCTGCCTACGCCGAACGCGAGACTTCCTGAGGGTCGCCCCTCTTCGCGGCGTCTTCGGTGGCGATGAGAAATCGGGCCGCGCGGGCTTCGTCCACCCGCGAGACCGGCGTCGTCTGGGGCGCTCGATGCAGCGACCCGGGGTCGTCCACCGCGCGCTGGGCGATCCGCTCGATGGCTTCGGCCAGCGATTCGAGGGTCTGCAGGCTCTCGGTCTCGGTGGGCTCGAACATCAGCGCCTCTTCCACGATCAAGGGGAAGTACACCGTCGGCGAATGGAAGCCCTCTTCGAGCAGCGCCTTGGCGACGTCGAGACCGCGCACGCCGTACTTCGCTTTGAGCGGCACCGCGGTCAACACGCACTCGTGCATGCACACCCGGTCGTAGGCGGCGGGCAACGTGTGGCGAAGCCGGTGGCGAAGCCAATTCGCGTTGAGCACGGCCCGCTGGGCCACGCGCGTCAGTCCGTCGCCGCCGTGCACCTCGATGTACGCCAGCGCCCGGGCCAGGACCATGGCGTTGCCGTGCCAGCCGTGCACGCGTCCGATCGATCGGGCGGGCTTCACCCAGCCGTAGCCCTTGGCGAGCCGCGCGGCCTTGGGGCCGGGGAGGAATTCGGCCAGTCGCTCCGACACCGCGACCGGACCCGCGCCGGGACCGCCGCCGCCGTGAGGTGTCGCGAAGGTCTTGTGTAGGTTCATGTGCACGATGTCAAAGCCCATGTCGCCGGGACGCACGACCCCCAGGATCGCGTTCAGGTTGGCGCCGTCGTAGTAGAGCAGCCCACCCACGTCGTGCACGGCCGCCGCGATCTCGGTGATCTCCTCCTCGAAGAGCCCGACCGTATTGGGGTTGGTGAGCATGATGCCCGCCACGTCAGGCCCCAGCGCGGCCTTCAAGGCCGTCAAGTCCACCAGCCCGCGCTCGTTGGATTTTATGGTGGTGACCTCGTAGCCGCCGAGCGTGACCGACGCCGGGTTGGTGCCGTGGGCCGAGTCGGGGATCAGGATCCGCGTGCGGGCGTCCCCGTTGGCGCTGTGATAGGCGCGCATCAACAAGAGTCCGGTGAGCTCTCCCGCCGCCCCGGCCGCCGGCTGCAGCGTGGCGGCGCTCATGCCGGTGACGGCGCAGAGCCTCTCTTCGAGGGTCACCAGCAGTTCGAGCCAGCCCTGGGTGAGCTCGGCCGGCGCCCCGGGGTGCACGGAGTTGAATCCGGGGTCGGCCGCCACCGCGTCGGCGAACTTCGGGTTGTACTTCATCGTGCACGACCCCAACGGATAGGCGCCGAGGTCCACCGAGAACTGGCGGTGCGAGAGACGCGTGAAGTGCGCCACCAGGTCCCGCTCCGACACCTCCGCGAGCGGCACCACCTCGGGGTTGAGGTGGCGCCCGTCGAAGAGCTCCGCCAGCGGGGTGGCCGGAATGTTGGTCGTGCGCAGCTGGTACGCCGAGCGTCCGGGCACCGACATCTCGAAGATCGTCGGCTCGACCTCGTGGCCCAGCAGGGGCGCCGACGCCGCGCGTCCTCCCGGATGGGCGCGGTGCGCCATCAGCCGATCGCCTTGGCCAAGGTCTTGGCGTAGAGCTCGATGTGGGCGCGGGTGCGCCGCTCGGTCGTGGTCACGAGGATCTCGTGATCGCCCCGGCCCGTGGCGTCATCGGAACCATCGCTGTTGAGCGCCTCCACGGAAAGGCCCCCAAGTATTCCCTCCTCGGCCATGCGCGAAAGGACCTTCGAGGCCCGCTTGGGCACCCGGTAGGCGAACTCACGGAAGAAGGGCCGTGGGGAGACCGGCTCCACGCCATTGATCTTGGTGATCTCGTCGAAGAGAAAGTGGGCACCCTGCGCGCAGCGCGTCGCCACCTCGCGCAGCCCGTAGGTCCCGAGCCAGCCCAACTGGATGGCGGCGGTGACCGCCATGAGGGTCTGGTTGGTGCAGACGTTGGACGTAGCCTTCTCGCGACGGATGTCCTGCTCGCGGGCGCGCAGCGTGGTCACGAACGCGCGGCGATCGTTGGAGTCGAGCGTCTGGCCGACGATGCGACCCGGCAGGCGCCGTATGAGTTCGTTGGTGCACGCGAAGAGCCCGAGGTAGGGCCCGCCATAGGCCAGGGGCGTGCCGAACGCCTGGCCCTCGCCGACGAAGACGTCGGCACCCCACTGACCGGCGGTGCGCAGCACGCCGGCCGCGACGGGGTCCGCGCCCAGCACCAGCAACGCGCCGTGCGCCTGAGACAGGTTCTTGGCCTCGGTCAGGTCTTCCATCACGCCCAGATAGTTCGGGTACGACGCGACGATGGCGGCCGCGTCCGCGCACTCGACGCTCCCCCAGTCCGTGAGTCCATCGCGAAGCGGGGCCTCGACGATCACGTGTCCCGTGCCGCGCGCGAAGGTGGCCACCACGGCCCGCCAGTGCGGGTGCACCCCGGCCGAGACCACCATCTTCTGGCGTCCGGTCGCGCCCGCGGCCATGTTGAGCGCCTCGACCATGGCCGTGGCGCCGTCGTAGAGCGACGCGTTGGCGACCGGCAGCCCGCTCAGGCGCGAGACCAAGGTTTGGTACTCGAAGATGGCCTGGAGGACTCCCTGGGCCACCTCGGGCTGATAGGGCGTGTAGGCGGTGACGAACTCGGATCGGCCGCTCAGCATCTTCACCACCGCCGGGACCTCGTGGTCGTAGGACCCGGCGCCCGCGAAGCACAGCATCTTGCTGGCCTGGGCCCGGTTGGCGTTGGTGTAGCGCGCGAACAACTCGGCCACGTCGGGTTCGCTCTGCCCAGCCGGCAGGTCGAGCCCTTGGGAGAGACGCACCGCCGCCGGTATATGCGCGAAGAGCTGCTCTAGGGACTCCATGCCGAGGAAGCTCAGCATCTCGTCGATCTCAAAGGGCGTGTGCGGCAGGTAGTCGGCCATCACTTCACCTTCTTGACGAAGGGCAGCGACGTGATCGTGGCCGCGATCTCGCGCCCGCGCAGGGCGACCGATACGGGCGTGCCCACGGGGTGCTCGCCCGTGAGCAGGCCCATGGCGATGCCGCGCTCGAGCACCGGGGAGAAGTTCCCCGACGTGAGCAACCCGATCGACGTGCCCTCGACGAACACCTCTCCCCCGTCCCGCAGGGGCTGGCGTCCGTCGGCCAGGACGCCGGTGAGTTGGCGCGATACGCCGCGACGGCGTTCTTCCTCGACGCGCGCGCGCCCGCGAAAGTTCTCCTTGTCCCAGCCGAGCACCCAGCCGAGCTGCGCCTCGAGCGTGGTCGAGGTGAGGCTCAGCTCGTGCCCGTAGAGGGGTAGCGCCGCCTCGAGGCGCAAGGTGTCACGAGCCCCCAGGCCCGCGGGGGTGATGCCGGCCGCGACGAGGGACGACAGCAGTTGCCCGGCCACCGCGTTGGGCACCGCGATCTCGAGTCCGGCCTCGCCGGTGTACCCCGTGCCGGCGACGCGGACCTCGGTCCCGCGATAGTCGAAACGCGTCACGCGGAATCGGTCCACCTGCGCGAATCGTTCGTCCAACGCGGCGACCTTGGCCTGCGCGTGGGGGCCTTGGACGGCCAGCACGCATCGTTCGGAGGTGACGTCCACTCCGGGCAAGGCCGACGTGACACCCGAGGTGTTCGAGGCGTTGGGCATGACGTCGAACTCGTGGTTACTCAGCCACCAGACGATGATGTCGTCGACCACGAAGCCGTCGTCGTTGAGCAGGTGCGTGTACTGGGCCCGCCCGGGCTCGATCTTTCGCAGGTCGTTGGTCAGGGTTCGCTGCAGCGCGTCGAACATGTCGGGGCCGTCGCAGCGCACCGTGCCCAGGTGGCTGACGTCGAAGACCACGGCGTCACGGCGACAGGCCAGGTGCTCGCTTACCGTTCCGTGGGCGTACTGCAGGGGCATCTCCCAGCCGCCGAAGGGCACGATCTTGGCCCCGAGTTCCACGTGAGCGTCGAACAAAAAAGGGCGCCGATCACTCATGGAAGCACTCTAGGCCGCGTGCGGAGAGGTGACGTGAAGACCGTGGCGTTCGATCAACTCATTGAAGTCGCGCTGGTACACCACGACCAGCTCGACCTCGGGATACAGCTCGCGGAACTGGCGGATCTTCTGGTTCTTCTTGGTCACCAGGCGCTGGTCGAGCACGGTCATCTCGATGAAGAGGTGGTGCTCGGGCAGGAAGAAGTCCGGACGGAAGCCTCGTGTCGGATGGCCCGCACTGTTCCACGCCAGCGGGAACTCGATCGGCTCGTACACCCAGTCGTGCCCGTAGAGGCTCAGCAGGCTCGCAAAAAGACGTTCACTGGGGTGAGCGAACTGCGCAGTGTCCGATATGACAACACTCGGGTGCCGACGGCGAGACTCCTCGCTCGGTGCCTTGATGATCACGCCGTGAGGGTCTCCTTCTCCGACGTAACGATTTGCGACTGGCGGATCATGGTCGTGAGTTCGGCGACCACGCCCGCCAGAGGAACGATGTTGAAGACGCCCTGACCTCCTCGAAGGAGGTCGACCAGGTCGCCGTCACTCTTGGCGAGAACGGACCCCGAGTCGCTCATCACCAGACTGCTCGAGGCGAGGTCGGCGCCGAGGGCGCTGCGAAGGCATTCGACGGCCTGGCGGGTTCGCGCCAGTGACAGTCCGGAGTTGAGCAGCGACTTGATGACCTTGACCTCGAGCACGTCGGCGTAGCTGTACCTACGCTTCGATCCGCTGCCCTTGGCGGGCGTGATCGACGGCGTCACCAAATCGGTGCGCGCCCAGTAGTCCAACTGACGGTACGTCACGCCGGTGAGGCGACATACCGTAGGGCCACTAAATCCCGAGGTTAGAGAATCTGTCATTCGAAGTCACTCCCGACCGAGGCTTGTCCAGACTACCGCGATGCATTACACGAGTGTAGTTTCGAAAGGCGCTAATCAACAAATAAATCTGGGCGACCAAGCGACGGCGAGCTGGCTTCGGCGTGCAAACGCGGTGGAATACGGCCTGCGCCGCGCGCCAGGAAGCCAGCCCGCACGGCGTCTCGAATAGCCTGAGCCATCATTACCGGGTCGAGCGCCCTGTTTATGGCCGACGCCGCGAGCACCCCGTCGCACCCCAGTTCCATCGCCAGCGCCGCGTCCGAGGCGGTGCCCACGCCCGCGTCGAGCAGCACCGGCACACTGAGCCGTTCCGCGATGAGAGAGATGGCGTGGGGGTTGCGAATCCCGAGCCCCGAGCCAATGGGCGAGCCGAGCGGCATGACGGCGACACAGCCGAGCTGCTCGAGGCGCTGGGCCACGATGAGATCGTCGGACGTGTAGGCCCACACCTCGAACCCCTCGCGCACCAGTTGGTCGGCCGCGATCAAGGTCTCGGACGTGTCGGGCAAGAGCGTGACGTCGTCGCCGATGACTTCGAGCTTGACCAGGTTGGTCGAGAAGGCCTCGCGGGCCATCTCCGCCACCTTCACCGCCTCGACCGCGCTGTAGCAACCCGCGGTGTTGGGAAGCAACGAAAAGCTGAGCCGCGAGAGCAGGTCGTAGATCGAGCCCTCGACGTTGGGATCGACCCGTCGCAGCGCCACCGTCGCGATGGTGGCTTCGCTGACGACCAGCGAGGCGTCGAGGATAGCCATGGAACGAAAGCCGCCGGTGCCCATGACGAGGCGCGACGGCGAGATGATCGAACCGACGCGAAAGTCTGCGGACACGTGTCCAAGCGTACTAACCAATCTGGCCACGTCAGTAGGGTTGAAGCAGTGCAACCCCTTACCGCTCTCACCATCGCCGGCTCCGACTCCGGTGGCGGGGCCGGGATCCAGGCGGACCTTCGCACCTTCAGCGCCTTCGAGGTCCACGGCACCTGCGCGCTGACCGCGGTCACCGCACAGAACACGCTGTCGGTGAGCGCGGTGCTGGCCCTCGACCCGGAGTTGGTGGTCGCTCAGATACGCGCCGTCGTGGAGGACTTCACGGTCGTCGCCGTCAAGACCGGGATGCTGGCCCAGCCCGCGACCATCGAGCGGGTGGCCGAGATCGCTCGCGAGGGACTGCTCCCCCACCTGGTGGTCGATCCCGTGATGGTCTCCTCCACCGGCCAGAGCTTGGTGCAAAGCGGCGGAGCCGAGGCCTACCGTGACGCGCTGTTGGCCTACGCGCAGGTGGTGACGCCCAACCTCCGCGAGGCCGCCGTGCTCTGTGGCGTCAACGTCGAGGAGGTGAGGGGCCTCGACGACATGGTCAGCCTCGGCCAGACCATCCTCACCTTCGGCCCGCGGTTCGTCTTGGTCAAGGGCGGTCACTTCACGCGGTCCTCGCCGACCGCGGGCCGAGCGCCGGACATCCTGCTCGGGGACGGCGGGGTCGTGGTCTACGACGCCGCGCGCGTCGAGACGACCAATGATCACGGCACCGGGTGTTCGCTCTCGGCCGCCATCTGCGCCGGGCTCGGCCTGGGACGAAGCCTGCCCGAGGCCACGCGCGACGCCAAGTCCTTTGTCCTGTCCGCCCTCGAAGGCGCGTCCACCTGGCGATTGGGCCAGGGGCGCGGCCCCATCGACCTCCTAGGCTGGAACGCGTGAGCGACGCCCCCAAGCCGCCTCTGACCACCACTACGAGCATCCTGCCAGCCGCCGCCGTCCTGATCCTCGCCGTGGTGGTTCTGGCCAGCTTCATGATCATCAATATCGTCTCGAACCAGGGGGTGACGACCACCACCACGACGGTGCCCAGCGTCGTCGGCGGCCTCGGGACCCAACCATCGAGCATCATCCTGCGCAACTGCCAACAACCGGACAATCCTCCGGCGGACATTTCGAGCGCACTCTTCGTGCCCGCGACGACGCAATCGACCGGTCCCGCGCAGCTGCCCAACGAGGGCGCTGGCGACTTCGACTGCTACCGGCCGCTGGTGACCGACGCCACTTCGGGTGACCTGCTCAGCTACTACACCACGCAACTCGAAGCCCGAGGCTGGAGCCTCTTCTCCAACGGCGCCAGCGGCGGCGCGCCCCAGGAGCTATTCCAGAAGGGCGGGTCCGACGGTTTCTACTGGGTCGTGGGCATAACCGTCACGGCCTCGTCGGCGTCGTCGACCAAGTGGACCTACACCATCTACCAGAACTCCGAAACCATCTAGGGCGTCAGCTGCGGCACCTGTTCGATGACCTCTGCCTTCTTTTCCTGACAGACCCACGACCAGAGCGCAAAGTTGAGCGGATAGATCACGTAGCCGATGCGCGTGGCCGACGCCACGCACATCACCACCAGCATGGTGACGCTCAGCAGCGCCAGGAGTTGGGACAGGCTGAGGGGCCAGTGGTGCTTCAGGTATCGCGCGGCGAAGTACCCTCCCACTACGAAAGCCGCCGGCGCCAGGATGTGCACGAACGGGTGCCACCAACCGGCGAGGATGTGACCGGGCAGCGCGCTAGCCGCGGGCGAGGCGACGCCCGCCAGCCCCAGGGGGAAGGCGAAGACGTTGGACACGAACGCTCCCGGGGCGTGCAGGACGAAGGGCGTCACCGTCACCACGACGATGGCCGTGATGATCAGACCCACCTTCTTCCACGCCGGACGTCCGTCTCGTTCGCGCGCCACCAGGAGCGCCCCGGCGGCCATGGGCCAGGCGGTCAGCTTCATCGCCGCCGCCACCCCGAAGCTCACGCCGGCCAGGTAGTTCGACTTTCGCTGCAGCGCGACCACCCCGAGCAGGAGCAGCGCCAGGATGGGCATGTCGTCACCGCCGGTGGAGAGAAACAGCGCGCCCGTGGGCAGCGCCAGCAGCACCTGGGCAATGCGGATCTTTTTCTCGCGCGAGGCGCGCAACAGCCCCAGGGCCAGCGCGCTGGCCAGCAGGGTCATCAGCGACATGGCGATGCGGGGATCGGTGAGCCCCTTCCCCTTGTGCGTGAGGGCGGTGGGCAGTCCGAACACGCTCATCAAGGGGAAATAAGGAAAGAAGGACTCGTAGGCCGGCCGGCCCGGGATCACGTCGACGAGGTGGCCATCGTGCATGTAGGTGCGGTAGGGGTCCTTGCCCTTGGAGACGGCGGTCGCCGAGCGGGCAATGACCCCGACCTCGGGCTGGGCGTGGCGCCAGTGGGCCTCGAACCCCAGGGGTATGACCACGGTGCCGAGCATGACGAGCACCAGCAACGCCAGGCGCGACGAGTTGACCCGACGCACTTTCGCGCGGCGCAAGCCCCAGGCCAACGCGGCCGCGAAAAGGTACGGACCGAAGGCCAGGTAACCCCACTGCCACTGCGCCGCCTGATCCGAACGCCAGCCGAGCACGAGGGCGAACACGCCCGAGAGGGCGTAGAGGATGGCGTCCGAGCCTAAGCCGCTACGTGTAATCCACCAGTGCAGGAGGTTCACGCGCACCTGTCTGAGCCGCGCCAACATGGCCTTCAGTGTAGTGAGCACGGCGGCGATTCTTTGAGAAAAAACACGAGTCAACCCTTGCGCGTGGCTAGCGGTCCGCCGACCTTCGTCGGATCGGCTCTTCGGTCACCGGGGGCCAGGTCGACTCGAGGAAGTCCCGGATCATTCGCACGCAGTCCTGGGAGCGCTCCTCCAACACCGAGTGCGAGGTTCCGGGGACGACGCACAACTCGCTCCCGGGGATCGACTCGTACAGCGAACAGGTGTGGGTCAGGTAGATCGGCTCGTCGTCGCCGGACATGACGAGCACGGGCACCGCGATCTCCCCCAGGTCCGCGGGGGTGAGCGTCGGTTCACTGGCGAAGAGTCGGAGCGTCTTTTCCACCACCACCCGCGCGTGGGCCAACCCGTCGGGCGAGCGCTTCGCGTACCACTGCGCCCAGCGCTCGAAGTCGGGGCCTTCCACCTCGAACGTTTCGTGCGGGCGTAGTCCCTCGTAGTGGTAGTTGGCCCCGACGGCCACGACACGACGCACCAGGTCGGGGCGGCGCATCGCGACGAGCAGCGCCACGATGGCGCCGTCACTATGGCCCACCAGATGAGAGCGGGTGCCCAGGTGCTCGAGGAGCGCTATGGTCTCGGCCGCCATGAGGTCGTAGTGGAAGGCGGCTGGCGTGTCGGCGGTCCGTCCGTGCCCGCGCCGGTCGAAGGCGGCCAATCGAAAGCGCTTGGCCAGACCGGGTCCGATCGAGGACAGCAGGCTGTCGCTGGAACTCATGCCCCCGTGCAGCAACACCAGCGTGGGACCTTTCTTCTTGCTCACCCTGGCCCAGGTCGGGTGCCCGTTGAGCGAAATCGTCCCCATTGGTCCATGGTACGGGCCATCACGCCCTCGCCGTAGCCTTGAACGATGAAGGCATTCGAGGTCAGCGAGCACGACGGACAACTGGCCTGCGCCGAGGTCGACACGGAACCGATCGCCACCGATCCAGACGACATCCTGGTCGAAGTCGACTTCAGCGGCATCAACTTCAAGGACGCGCTGGTGGCCATGGCGCCGAGCCGGGTGCGGCGGACCACTCGCCTGGTGGGCGGCGTCGACGCGGCCGGCGTCGTCGTCGACTCCCTCGACCAGGCCTTTCCGGCGGGCGCGCGCGTGGCCGTGCACGGCGGCGACCTGGGGGTCGCACGCGACGGCGGATTCGCGCAGTACGTCTACGCCCCCGCGAGGTTCCTCAACGTCCTGCCCGGGTCGATCAGCACGCGCGACGCCATGATCATCGGCACCGCGGGCTTCACCGCCATGGGCAGCGTGCTGGCCCTCGAGGCGCACGGTCTCACGAAG
>JBARBL010000046.1:0-11551 GCA_049793015.1 Acidimicrobiales bacterium
CCGTGATCTCGGTGCCGCCGTACTTGGAGTAGACGACCGTGTCGCCGACCTTGACGCCGGTGGGGATCAGTTCGCCCGTGCTGTCGGCGCGACGGCCGGGACCGGTCGCCAGGACCTCACCCTGCTGGGGCTTCTCCTTGGCGGTGTCGGGGATCACGAGACCGGAAGCCGTGGTGGCCTCGGCGTCGTTGGGACGGACCACGATGCGGTCTTCTAAGGGGTGCAGCTTCATAATGTATTGCCTCCTGTGCGATTAGCACTCGAACCTTGTGACTGCCAATTTAGCAGCCTAACGTGCCGAGTGCCAAAGGAGATCCTTGAGGCCCTCCGGCTAGGGCGAGCGGCGTTCGCGAGTCCAGCCGTCGCCGTCGGGCGAGTAGACCACGCGGTCATGTAGGCGGTCCTCGCGGTGCTGCCAGAACTCGAACATCACCGGCGTCAGGCAGTAACCGCCCCACCTGTCTGGACGGGGCACGTCGCGCCCGGCGAACTCGACCTCCACCTCGCAGACCCGGTCCTCCAACTCGCGGCGGCTGGCCAGAGGCCGGCTCTGGCGGCTCGCGTGGGCGCCGAGCTGGTGGCCCCGGGCGCGCGAACCGAAGTAGGCGTCGGACTGGGCCTCGTCCATCCGCGCGACGGGCCCCTCGATGCGGATCTGTCGACCCTGGGGCTCGTTGTACCAGAGCAGCGCGGCGTGGGGGTTGACGGCCAACTCCTCGCCCTTGTGCGACTCGTAGTTGGTGTACCAGCCAAAACCGTGGTCGTCAACGTGGCGCAACAGCACCATCCGCGCGCTTGGACGGCCGCTCAACGTCGAGGTCGCGAGCGCGATGGCCGCCCGATCGGGCATGAGCCCCAACGCCTGGTCGTACCAGTCCTGGAACTGGACGAAGGGGTTGGGGTCGCAGTCCTCGACGCCCAAGGGGACCCAGTTGCTCATCGCACGTCCGCCAGCTGCCAGTTGGGATCGGCCGAGAGGCTCAAGTCGCTGGTCTGGCCGACGCCCAGGCGATAGACCCCGGCCGCCGCGATCATGGCCGCGTTGTCAGTGCACAGGGCCAAGGTCGGCAAGTGCGCCACCACGCCGAACTCGCCGGCCAACTCCTCGACGCCGGAGCGCAGCAGCGAATTGGACGCCACGCCGCCGGCCAGGGCCACGCCCCTCACCTCGTACTTCTGCATCGCTGCCCGCAGTTTTCGAAGCAGCTGCTCACAGACCGCCGCCTGGAAGGAGGCCGCCACGTCCGCCAGCGCGACCTCCTCGTGCTTCTGCGTGGCGCGCACCACGGCCGTCTTGAGCCCCGAGAAGGAGAGGTCGAAGTCGCTGCCGGTCATGGACAGCGGCAGCTTCAAGGCGCCAGCCGTTCCCTGGCGAGCCAGGCGGTCGATCTCCGGACCGCCGGGATAGCCCAGCCCCAGCCAGCGCGCGATCTTGTCGTAAGCCTCGCCGGCGGCGTCGTCGATGGTCTCGCCCAGAACCTCGTGCTGGCCGGGGCCGTGCTGAAGCACGATCATGCTGTGGCCCCCCGAGACGAGCAGCGTCAGCAGCGGCCACTCGAGGTCCGAGCGCTCGAGCAACGGCGCGAAGAGGTGGCCCTCGAGATGGTTGACCCCGACGAAGGGCACGTCCCAGGCGAGCGCCCAAGCCTTGGCCGCCGAGAGCCCCACCAACAGGGATCCGATCAGTCCCGGTCCCGAGGTCACCGCGATGCCTTCTATGTCGGGGTCATGGGGATCGAGGCCCGCGTCGTGAAGCGCCCGCGCCACGACCGGACCGAGCGTGGTGACGTGGGCCCGTCCAGCCAGCTCGGGCACCACCCCGCCGAAGGCCCGATGCTGGTCGATGGACGACTCGATCACCGAGGAGAGAACGTGGTACTCGCCGTCGACGACGGCCGCCGCCGTCTCGTCGCAGCTGGTCTCAATTCCGAGGACGAGGGGCACCTCGTCAGCCTACGGCCGAGCTCAGGATTCGACGGTCGAAACGACGGGCAGGTCGGCCCAGAGGATCAGCGCGTCCTCACGGGTGCGCTCGTAGTAGTTCTTGCGCACGCCCACGGGCTTGAAGCCGTAGCGATAGTAGAACTTCTGCGCCCGGGCGTTGGTCGCCGCGACCTCGAGGGTGGCGCGCTTGACGCCGCGTGCCCGGGCGTCCAGCCAGGCCTCGTCCATCAGGGAGCTGGCGATGCCGCGGCCCTCCTGGCCCGGGAGCGTGCCGATGGTGTTGACGTGCAGCTCGTCCATCACGAACATGACCCCGAGGTAGCCGACGATCCGGTCGTCCTCCACCGCCACGGTATAGCGACGGGTCTTGGTGTTGAGGATCTCGTCGAGCAGCATGCCCCGCGTCCAGGGTTCGGGGAACTGGGCCTGCTCGAGGGCGAGTAGTTCAGTGACGTCGCGGCGTTGCGCCA
This sequence comes from Acidimicrobiales bacterium, assembly GCA_049793015.1. GTDB lineage: Bacteria > Actinomycetota > Acidimicrobiia > Acidimicrobiales > RAAP-2 > RAAP-2. The sequence continues at coordinate 2,415 of JBARBL010000046.1, forward strand.
GGCGCAGCGACCACGAGGTCATCGCGGGCGTTCACGCGTCGCGAAGTTGGCCACGGCGTCGGCTTCGCGCAGGTACATCGGGTCGATGGTCAGCGAGGGCGTGGCCGCCTCGCCCAGCCACAACGCGGCGTGCAGCGAGGGCACCATCTGGGTGTAGATCGAGGCGTGGGCCACGGCGCCGAAAAACTCCAGGTACCGCTCGATGCCGTCGCCGGTGAAGGTGACCGCCACGCCCTTGAGGCTCCAGCGGGCCGCCACGTCCTGGGGGGTGGCCACCTCGGGCGGACCCTGCTCGGTGACGCCGTCGCCCAGCTCGAACGTCTGGACGAAGACGTCGCCTCGTCGCCCGTCGACCGCGCTCACCAGCGTGCCGCGCACGCCGGCTTCGTGGGCGCCGTGCGCCAGGAGTTCGAGCGACGTGACCCCGACCATGCCGCAGCCGAGACCCTGCGCGAAGGCGTTGGCGGTGGCGATGCCCACCCGAAGACCGGTGAACAGGCCCGGGCCGCGGTCGACGACCACCCGGTCGATGTCGCGCGGCATAAGCCCGGCCTCTCTGATCAGCGCTCCCATGCCCAGGGTCAGCGTCTCGGTGTGCTGGCGGTTCTCATCGACCACCCGCGCGATCTCCACCCCGCTGGTGGTGCGCACCCCGACGCAGCAGGCCTGGGTCGCCGTCTCAATCGCTAGAAGATTCACTGTCTCGCCCACCTATCCAGTTCCCCGGCGCGAACCCCCGCGAGCGCGCCGTCAATGTCCAACCACCGGCCCTCTTGATCATCAATCTCGAACTGAATTGTAAGCACATTAGGGCCGAAGAGCACTGTGGCCAGTTCCCCCCACTCGACCAGGGCCACCCCGGCCTCCTCCACCAGTTCTCCGAGGGCCAGGTCCAGCACCTCGTCCAGGCTCTCGACCCGGTAGACGTCGGCGTGCCAGAGGGTGGATATTCCCTGATCATTGCGGCATTGGTGGGGTCGGACCATGGTGAAAGTGGGGCTGGTGACCCGCTCCACGACCCCCAGGCCCCGAGCCACGCCCTTGACGAAGGTGGTCTTGCCGGCCCCCAACTGCCCCGAAAGCAGCACGATATCGCCGCTTTCGAGGGTGCGGGCCAGCTCCTGGCCGGCCAGCTCGGTGTTGGAGGCGTTGAGGCAGTACCGCCGCCAGCTCACGGGGCCACCAAGGGAGCCAGCCGTGCGAGGTCGGCCCGCATGACCTCGAGCACCGCCGACCCCGAGCGCAGGGCGGCGGCCGGGTGGTAGGTCGCCATGCCCGGGCCGCTCGCCAGCTGGGCGATGCGCCCGTGGGTCTGGCCGATGCCCTCAACGTAGCCGAAGATCGAACGGGCCGCGGTATTGCCCAGGGCCAGCACCACCCGGGGCCTCACGTCGGCCAGCTGGGCGAGGAACCACGGGCGGCAGGTCTCGATCTCGTGTTGCCGGGGCGTGCGGTTGTTCGGCGGTCGGCACTTGACGACGTTGGTGACGAAGCACCGCTCACGTGGAAGACCCAGCTCCTCCTCGATCAGGCGAAAAAGCAGGCGCCCGCTGCGACCGATGAACGGCTCGCCGCCCTCGTCCTCGGTCTTCCCGGGGGCCTCGCCCACGACCATGAGGACCGGGTCGCGCGGGCCCGAGCCGATGACCACCTGGCGACGCGTAAGCGAGAGCTCACAACGCGTGCAGGTCGCCAGCTCATTGAGGTCGAGGGACATGACTAGTCGACGAGGTGGCGCGGGACCCGCGAGCCGACCGCGCAGATGATCTCGTGGGTGATGGTGCCCGCCCGCATCGCCAGCTCCTCGGCCGTGATCTCCTCGTCCCCCTGGCGCCCGAGCAGCACCACGTCGTCGCCGACCTCGACCGGATCGTCCCCGCAGTCGATCACCAGCTGGTCCATGGTCACCACGCCCGCCAGCCGGTAGCGCCGACCGTGCAGCAGGACCTGCGCGTCGGCCTCGAAGAGCCGGCGCGGGTAGCCGTCGGCGTAGCCGAAGGGCACCGTGGCCACGTTGGACGGCCGTTCGAGCGCCCGTTGGCGCCCGTAGCTCGGACGCTCGCCCGCCTCGAGGCGCCGCACGGCCGACACCCGGGCCCGCAGCGTCATGACCGTCTCGAGGTCGACCCCCAACTCCTCGAGGGCGCCCGAGAGCCAGGCCTGGGTGTAGAGCCCGTAGAGGGCGAGGCCGGAGCGCACCATCGACTGGCGCGAAGACGGATAAGCCATCGCGCCGGCGCTGTTGGCCAGGTGGCGCACCCTCGGGCAGGCGCCGCGAGCCGCCAGCCCCGCCGCGATCCGGTCGAAGAGCTCGATCTGGCCCCGGGTGAAGGTCCGGTCGGCGGCGCTCGAGCCGTCGGCCACGCTGAAGTGGGTGAAGAGCCCCTCTACGTCGATCGATCGAGCCGCGAGCAGCGTGTTGACGACCTCGTCGACGTCGCGGGGATCGACCCCCATGCGGTGCATCCCGGTGTCGACCTTGACGTGCACGCGGTGGGTCCCCCCGAGCCGGTCCGCGACGCGCACCACGTCGAGTGCGCCCTGGGTCGAGCCGACGGTCAGGGTGAGCGAGTTGTTAAAGCCGTCCTCGATCGCCGAGGCCGTGGCCTCGGCCTGGACCAGGATCGGGGCCGTCACGCCGCAGGCCCTCAGTTCGATGCCCTCGTCGACGATGGCCACGCCCAGGGAGTCGGCTCCCGCGTCGAGCGCCGCCCGGGCGACCAAAGGGGCGCCGTGGCCGTAGCCGTCGGCCTTGACCACGGCGCATAGGGAACTCGGGCCGATGAGGGCCTTCATGGAACGCACGTTGTGCGCGACGGCCGACGCCGATATCTCGGCCCAGGCCGGGCGATGCACCCCCTCAGCCGGCAAGGTCGTCCTTCGACGTCCCGACCACGAAGGCCGCGGCCGTCATCGCCGTGTGCGTCAGCGAGACGTGCAGGCTCGTGACGCCTCGCCGCGCGGCCAGCTCGGCCGCCGGGCCGTGCAGTTCGATGCGCGGGGCGCCGCTCGGGGCGCGGCGCACTTCGATCGACTTCCAAGGGACCGCCCCGGCTCCGACCTGGAGGGTCTTCATGACCGCCTCCTTCGCCGCGAACCTGGCGGCCAGGCGCTCCGGACGCGAGCGGGCGTCGTCGCGTTCGTGCTGCGTGAAGAGTCGCTCGACGATGCGCGGGCGGCGTTGCAGGACCAACGCGAAGCGGGGCACGTCAACGATGTCGACGCCGACCCCCAGCGTCGCCACTATTCGACCGTGACCGTCTTGGCGAGGTTGCGCGGGCGGTCGACGTTGCGGCCGAGGCCCCGGGCCAGGGAGTACGCGAAGATCTGCAGCGGGATGATGTCCACCATGGGGCTGAAGAGCGGCTCGGTCGCGGGCACGCGAAGCACGTAGTCCGCCACCGCCGCGATCGACTCGTCGTCGTCGGTGGCGACCGCCACGACGGTGGCGCCGCGGGCCTTCACCTCGGCCAGGTTGGAGAGGATCTTCTCGTGCATGGCGGGGTCGGTCACCACGGCGACCACGATCACGCCCGGTTCAATGAGGGCCAGCGGGCCGTGCTTGAGCTCGCCGCCCGGGTAGCCCTCGGCGTGGAGGTACGAGAGCTCCTTGAGTTTGAGAGCCCCCTCGAGCGCCGTGGGGAACCCGACGTGACGGCCCAGGTAGAAGTAGTCGCGGGCGTGCAGGAGCTGCTCGGCCACCTCTTCGACGCTGCTTCTGCGCTCCAGGGCCGTCGCCACCTGGGAGGAGACGGCGTGCAGGCCCTGAAAGAGGGCGTCGATATCCTCCTCCTCCAAGGTGCCGCGCAGCTGCGCCAGGCGCAGGGCCAGCAACTCGAGCGCGGCGACCTGGGCCACGTAGGCCTTGGTGGAGGCGACCGAGACCTCCAGGCCCGCGCGGGTGTAGATGACGGCGCTGGCCTCTCGCGCCAGCGACGAATCGACGATATTGGAGATGGCCACCACCCGTGCGCCGCGGCTCTGGGCTTCGCGCGTGGCCATGATGGTGTCGATGGTCTCGCCGCTCTGGGACACCCCGATCACCAGCGTGCCGATCTCCACCACCGGGTCGCGGTAACGGTACTCGCTCGAAATGTCCACGTCGACACTCAGGCGCGCCCAGCGCTCGATCGCGTACTTGGCCACCAGGGCCGCGTGGTGCGAGGTGCCGGCCGCCACCAGCACCACCCGCTTCACGTCGCGAAGTTCCTGGTCGCTGATGCGAAGTTCGTCGAAGGTGATGGTGCCGTCGGGACGGCGGCGGTCGAGCAGGGTGTTGCGCAGCGCGTCGGGCTGCTCGTTGATCTCCTTGGTCATGAAATCGTCGTAACCGCCCTTCTCGGCGGTCTCCAAGTCCCATTCGATCGACAGCTGGTGCAGCAGCACGGGCGCGCCGTCGAGGTCGACGGCGCGGAAGCCCTCGGGTCCCAGGCGCACAACCTCGTCGTCGTCGACGGCGTAGAAGGCCGTGGCGCGGTCCAGGATGGCCGGCACGTCGCTCGCGATATAGGTCACGCCCGGCGCCGTCCCCACCACCAGCGGCGAGATCCGACGGGCCGCTACGATCACGTCGGGCTCGTTGGCGTCCATCGCGGCCAGCGCGAAGGCTCCGCGCACCAGCGTGAGGCTGGTGCGCACGGCGTCGAGCAACTCGAGGCCCGAGGAACGCTGCTCCTCGATCAGGTGGGCCAGGACCTCGGAGTCCGTCACCGAGGTGAACACGTGGCCCTTGGCGACCAGCTTCTCCTGGAGTTCGGTGTGGTTCTCGATGATGCCGTTGTGGATTATGGCGATGTGGCCCGAGCAGTCGAGGTGGGGATGGGCGTTGACCGCCTCGGGGGCGCCGTGGGTGGCCCAACGGGTATGCCCGATGCCCGAGCTGAAGCCCGTGGGCGCCGACTCACACTCCAGGCGCAGGGCCGCGACGGACTCGGTCCCGGCGGCGCAACGCGCCCGCCACGTCTGACCAGGCCGAACCAGGGCGATGCCGGCGGAGTCGTAGCCGCGGTACTCCAAGCGCGCGAGCCCCTCCAGCAGTGTCGCCATGGTGTCGGTGGATCCAACGACCCCAATGATGCCGCACATGACGCCAGCCTACTCGGGGCCTTCTCGAATAAAAAAGTCGAATCTACGAGGGGAAAGAGACCAGGAGCCGGGACCGGAACTCGTCCACGAACTCACCGTTGAGCGCCTCAACCATCACCCGCACCACCGGCTCGGTGCCCGAGGGACGGATGAGCAAACGCACGTCGGCGCTCTCGACCTCGAACCTGGCGCGAAGCTCCTCGAAGATGGCCAGCACCACCTCGTCGTCGTAGGTCTCGCGCTTGATGTTGATGAGGGCCTGAGGGACGCGCTGCCAGGCGTCCAGCGCCTGGCGCTGCAACGGTCCGCGCCGCACCACCAGGTCGCACAGCAACAATCCCGTCAGCATCCCGTCGCCCGTCGGCGCCAGGTCGCGGAAGATCAAGTGGCCCGACTGCTCGCCGCCGAAGGGCCAGGCACGGTCCTCCAGCGCAATCAAGACGTTGCGGTCGCCCACGTCGACCTCCACGATGGTGACCTCGTGGAGGGCCAGCGCCCGGTGCAGGCCCAGGTTGCTCATCGAGGTCACGACCAACCCCCCGCCCAGCTGGTCGCGGGACTTGAAATCCATGGCGAACAGGGTCATCAGATCGTCGCCGTCGCGCACCGTGCCGCTCGAGTCGACCGAGATCAGGCGGTCGGCGTCGCCGTCGAAGGCCAGGCCGAGGTCGGCGCCCACCTCGAGCACCTTGGCGATGAGGTCCTCAGGATGGGTCGAGCCGCAGTTCTCGTTGATGTTGTGGCCGTCGGGTTGGTCGTGCAGCATCGTGAGGGTCGCGCCGGTGGCGCCAAAGAGTTCGCGGGCCACGTGCGACGCCGCCCCGTTGGCGCAGTCGATGACCAGGTGCAGCACCGAGAGGTCGCTGGGCACCATCGAGCGCAGGTGGTCGGCGTAGTCGTGCTCGGCTGACTCGTCGATCGGCGGTTGGGCGAACGACGCCGCCGGCGCCGGGTCCGCCGCGTTGAGGGCCAACGTGACCGCGTCCTCGGTCGCGTGGTCGAGCTTGGTGCCGCCGACCCCTAAGACCTTGAGGCCGTTGTCGTAGTAGGAGTTGTGCGACGCGGACACCACGACGCCCGCGCCCCCGCGTTGCTGGGCGATGACCGCGACGCCCGGCGTGGTGAAGTAGCCGAGGTTGGCCGACGTCGCTCCCCCGTCCTTGAGACCGGCCAGCACGGCGGCGGCCAGTTGGGGCGAGCTCTCGCGGGTGTCGTAGCCCACGAAGATGGGCACAGAGAACACGCTCGCGACGGCGCGGCCGAGGCGGTACGCCAGATCGACGGATATCTCCTCGTAGGCCCGCCCACGAATGCCATCCGTGCCGAATCGCACGGGCGCCACCATTAGCGCTTCGAGTACTGGGGAGCCTTACGCGCCTTCTTAAGGCCGTACTTCTTGGTCTCTTTCTTGCGCGAGTCGCGGGTGAGCAGTCCGGCCTTCTTAAGGACCGGCCGCACTTCCTCGTCGAGCTTGAGCAGCGAGCGCGAGATCCCCAGGCGCAACGCGCCGGCCTGCCCGGCCACGCCGCCGCCTTCGATGGTGGCGTCGATGTCGTAGGTCTGCTGGGCGTCGATGAGGCGAAGCGGCTCCATCACCATCTGGCGGTGCGTCGCCGAGGTGAAGTAGTTGTCGAAGGCCCGCGAGTTGATGGTGATCGTGCCGGTGCCGGGGCGCAGGCGCACGCGCGCGACGGCCTCTTTGCGACGGCCGGTGGTCTGGGTGAGCGGTGTGGGCACGGTTCTCCTCTTACGCTCGGCGGATCGCCGAGGTGTCGTACGTGAGCGGCTGCTGGGCGGCGTGGGGGTGCTCGGCGCCGGCGTAGACGAACAGCTTGTCCATCTGGGCGCGGCCCAACCGGTTCTTGGGCACCATGCCCTTGACGGCCTCGAAGACGAGCGTCGTCGGGTCGTTGTCCATCAGATTCTGCCAGGACTGGCTGCGCAGGCCGCCGGGATAGCCCGAGTGGTGGTAGTGGAAGTTCTGGGCCGCCTTGTTGGCCGTCACGACCACCTTGTCGGCGTTGACGATGATGACGTAGTCGCCGGTGTCGACGTGGGGCGCGAAGAACGTGCGGTGCTTGCCGCGCAGCAGCGAGGCGGCCACGGTCGCGACCCGGCCCAGCACGAGGCCCTCGGCGTCGATGACCAGCCAGTCACGGGTGATCTCGTTCATCTTTGGTGAATAGGTGCGCACAGCTCTTCCTTCAGCGATCTTTTGGACAGTCCCGAAAAGGACTACTTAGGGACTCTCTACCTTACAAAACCTGAGGGCCCTCCAGCAAATTCTCCGTATCCGACGCCGATCAGGCAAAGACCCCCGGGAGGGGCCGGGGCCGGCAAATGGTCGCGCTCCAGGCTCTCCAGGCGCCCTTTAATGGTATTTTCATCCAGGTTCCCCTGGCCGATGGCCACCATCGTCGAGACCAGGCTGCGCACCATGGTGTGACAGAAGGACCGCGCCCGGATGATCAGGCGCAGCGCCCCCGCGCCGCTGGGCGAGAGGCCCCACTCGTCGCGAACCCTTCGCCAGTCCAGGCTCAGCACCTCGCGCAGCAAGGGCTCGCTGGTGGCGGCGTTGGCGGGCCGGCGACAGAAGGCGCGAAAATCGTGCGTGCCCAGCGCCTGCGCGGCCGCGCGGTTCATGGCGTCGACGTCGAGCGGACCGGGCACCGACCACGACCACGGGCTGGTCAGGTTGAGCGCCGGGGCGACGTCGTCCAGGACGAGGTAGCGGTACTCGCGCCAGGTGGCCGAGTAGCGCGCGTGGAAGTCGCCGTCCACGGCCAGGGCCCTGGTCACCCGGACGCGTCCGGCCAGCTGCTTGTTGAGCGAGTTGGTGAGGCGCGCCATCTCGGGCCCTCGGTCGCGCTCGAAGAGCACCGTCGGCAGGTCGACGTGCACGACCTGGGCGTAGGCGTGGACCCCGGCGTCGGTGCGCCCGGCCCCGACGACGTCGGGTTCTTCCTCCAGGCGCAGGGTGCGCTTCAAGGTCTCTCGCAGCAACCCGACCACGGTCGTGGTCTCGGGTTGGTAGGCGAAGCCGCTCAGACCACCGCCGTCGTAGGCGAGGTCCAGACGCCACCGCTGGGTGGCGCCCGACGAGCGATCAAACGAACTCAATGCGCGCCATCGGCGCGTTGTCGCCCTGGCGCGGCCCGAGCTTCAAGATGCGGGTGTAGCCACCGGGTCGGTCGCTGTAGCGCGGCGCGATCTCGGTGAAGAGCTTGTGGGTCATGTCCTTGTCGCGGATGAAGGCCACCACGCGTCGCTGGGCGTGGACCGATCCCTCGGGGGAGTTCTTGGCGGCCGTCACGACCTTCTCGACGATCGGTCGCAGCGCCTTGGCCTTGGCCTCGGTCGTCACGATCGACTCCGCCGCGATCATCGAGGCGACGAGGTTGCCCATCATCGCCTTCTGGTGGGCGCTGCTGCCGCCGAAACGCTTGCCCTTGGTGGGAGTGCCGCGCATGACTAGTCCTCGATTCGCAGCGACAGTCCGCGCTCTTCGAGGCGGTCGTTGACGTCCTTCAGCGAGGTGGCGCCGAAGTTGGTGATCGAGGTGAGGTCGCGCTCGGTGGCGTTGACCAGCTGGGCGATGGTGTTGATGCCGGCGCGCTTCAAGCAGTTGCGCGAGCGCTCGGTGAGACCCAGCTCCTCAATGCGAATGTCGAGCTCGCTGGCCGCGGCCTGCGCGGAGCCCACGTCGCCCAACTCCAGGGCCGGCGCCTCGTCGTCGAAGTTGCCGATGAGACCAACCAGCGAACCGAGCGTCTTGCCGGCCGAGGCCAGCGCCTCGCGCGGGCTGATGGAGCCGTCGGTCTCGATGTCGATCACCAGGCGGTCGAAGTCCTTGGACTGCTCGACGCGCACGGGCTCGATCTCGAAGCTGACGCGGCGCACGGGGGTGAAGATCGCGTCGAGCGGGATGACGCCGATGGTCGAGGAACCCTTGTTGCCCTCGGCCCCGACGTAGCCCTTGCCGCGCTCCACGGTCAGCTCGAAGCTGAGCGCGCTGCGCGGGTTGGTCAGGTAGGCCAGGTGCAGGTCGGGGT
>JBARBL010000047.1:0-11889 GCA_049793015.1 Acidimicrobiales bacterium
ACAGCCCCCGACCTCACCGAGGAGGACGTCGTGGTTCCCAATCACGAATTCGAGGGCGCCGAAGCACATGGGCAGGCTGCCGTCGCAGCACCCGCCGGATTGGAAGAACATGACGGGTCCACCACTACTCACCAAGCCAGCAATGGCTTTAAGTGCCTCCCCCGTAGCATCAACCCCCGGCGGCGGAAGTGGACCCGTCATGCGAGCGCGTCTTTAGAAGAATCCCAGGGGCTTGGTGCTGTAGCTCACCAGGAGGTTCTTCGTCTGGGAGTAGTGCTCCAGCATCATCTGGTGGTTCTCGCGACCGATCCCCGAGATCTTGTAACCGCCGAAGGCGGCGCCCGCCGGGTACAGGTGGTAGCAATTCGTCCACACTCGCCCGGCCTGGATGCCCCGTCCCATGCGGTAGGCCAGGTTGCCGTCACGCGTCCACACGCCGGCGCCCAGTCCGTACAGGGAGTCGTTGGCAATCTCGAGAGCCTCCGCCTCGTCCTTGAAGGTCGTTACCGCCAGCACCGGTCCGAAGATCTCTTCTTGGAAGACGCGCATTTTGTTGTGGCCCTGCAAGACCGTGGGCTGGAAGTAGTAGCCGTCCTCGAACTCGCCGCCCACGTGCGTGGGCTCGCCGCCGATGAGGACCTTTGCGCCCTCCTCCTTGCCGATCTCGACGTAGGACTCGATCTTCTGCAATTGCTGCACGGAGACTTGTGGTCCGATCATCGTGGTCGTGTCCAGGGGGTTGCCCTGGGTGATCTTCGCGATACGGGCCAGGCAGCGCTCCATGAACTTGTCGTAGATCGACTCCTGGATGAGCGCCCTCGAAGGACAGGTGCAGACCTCGCCCTTGTTGAAGGCGTACAGCACCAGCCCTTCCACTGCCTTGTCCAAGAAGTCGTCGTCGGCGTTCATCACGTCGGCGAAAAAGATGTTGGGCGACTTGCCGCCGAGCTCGACGGTCGAGGGAATGAGGTTCTCCGCGGCGTACTGCATTATGAGACGGCCGGTCGTGGTCTCACCCGTGAAGCCGATCTTGGCGATACGCGGACTCGTGGCCAGCGCCTTGCCGATCTCCGCCCCGGGGCCGGTGACGATGTTGATGACACCCGCCGGCACTATTCCCTCGAGCAACTCGGCGAACTTGAGGATCGACCACGGCGTCGGTGACGCCGGCTTCAAAACCGTGCAGTTTCCGGCCGCCAGGGCCGGCGCGATCTTCCAGGCCGCCATGAGCAGCGGGAAGTTGAAGGGGATTATCTGACCCACGACGCCCAACGGCTCGTGGAAGTGAAAGGCCACGGTGTCCTTGTCGACCTCGGTCGTGCGGCCCTCGAGGGAGCGCGTGGCGCCCGCGAAGTAGCGGAAGTGGTCGACGGCCAATGGCAGGTCCGCCGCCAAAGTCTCACGAACCGGCTTGCCGTTCTCGAAGCTTTCGGCGATGGCCAGCATGGTGAGGTTGGCCTCGAGCACGTCGGCGATCTTGTTGAGCACCTTGGCGCGGTCAGCGAGCGACGTCTCGCCCCAGGCCTGACGGGCGGCGTGCGCCGCGTCCAGCGCCACCTCGACGTCCTCCTTCGTTGATCGCGCGACCTGGCAGAAGGCCTTGCCGTCGACGGGCGATACGTCATCCATGTACTCGCCCTTGACGGGTGGCACCCACTCACCGCCGATGAAGTTCTCGTAGCGGGGCTTGAGCGTGACGAAACTGCCTGCTTTTCCGGGGGCGACGAACACCTTCACGTTGTCGGGTGGCTCGTGCGTCGCTTCGGACTTCTTCACCAATAGGTCAGTCATGGGGGACTCCAATCTGGCGTGGCATTTGCCACTCACTTGCCATTTGACGTCGAGGACGTCAGCGTTTCCAGAGTCGAAAGACCCTAGTGCGATCGCCGCATGACTCCAGAACTCCTAGAGGAGTCCGACCGGTTGGTCATCCGACGAGGGGGTGGGCTGCCGGCCTTAGTTTCTCCCCACGGCATCAGGGCTTCTACGTTGAACGCCGTACCCTACCGTCAACCAAGTCCTCGAACGTCCTCGCGACTCCAGCGCCATCTTGTTTCATTCATGAGTGGATCCATGAGATTTAACCAGGTCGAAAGGCTCAGCATGGCCGGTGGCTCACTGCGGCGGACGGTGCGCGCACTGCGCCACCACGTTCGGTCTCATGGGTGGAGCCCGTGGGTTCCATGGGCTCCCCCTTCATTGGTGGATTCGAGGGCTTCGGCTTCTTCGCGTGTTTCAGCGGTTAGCGCATCAGTGAAGAAGTTTGACGAATCGGTACTTCTGATTACTAAGAGAGTGTCGGGCCATCGCGTCGGATCTTCTCGACTGACTCCATGGCCTCACGCAGCTTAAGTAGCCACTCGTCAGCGTTCGCGGCGACCAATCGCACGCACCAGGCCAAGGCGTCGGAGCGACTACGAGCCACGCCGCTGTCCACCAAGGTATCCAGTACCGTTCGTTCAGGCTGGCGAAGCCGCGTCATCACGGGCACCGACAAGTTGGTGAAGACCAAGGTAGTGCCACCCGCTTCGGCACCCCAGCTGATCGTCCGGCCAAAATGGTGCTGTCCCTCGCGAGCGATGGTGACGCGCTCACCGCGGGTCTCCTCGCGAAATCGAGTAATCCTTCCGACTTCGGCGGCCGCCACGGCCACCTCGTCGGCGTCATCGCCCAGTTGGGGAGAGGACACTCGTCCGATAATCACTATCTCGTCGCGATCGACCGTGATGGTGGGAACCTCCTCATACCACCCTTCGGGCAAGCGGCCGACCAGCCAACCGGAAAGTTCCTCGGGGGTCACCATTTCGGGTTCCTGTGACGACCGAGAGTGCCGTTCTGCCCGAACGCCTCCGGGTGCCCTTCGCGAAGATTTGCTTGATTCCATGGGTGCCTCCTGTGAATGATTACTTAATTACAATATAACACACCTTGAACGTCCGTTCAAAGTGATCCTCGTTGGTGGTGCGACGGATCGAGCGCGGACCGAGGCGACCTCTAAGAACACGGCGGCCACCTTTGCTCCGCCGCCCGCTAGGCACGAAGGTGGGCCGACGGCCCTCCACGTGACATCACCATTCCCCGCCACGGGCACAACGGTCGGCTCTTGTAACGACACTGGTCAGTTGAAAGACTGAAATCATGATCAAGGAGACGCCATGAGCGCACAGTATGAAAAGAACCCGGCAGCGGTAGATCGGTTGACCCCGAGGCAGTACCAGGTCACCCAGGAGCGGGGCACCGAGCCCGCGTTCGACAATGAGTTCTGGGACAAGAAGGATGCGGGCATCTACGTCGACATCGTCTCGGGCGAGCCCCTCTTCGCGTCGACCAAGAAGTACGACAGCGGATGCGGCTGGCCCAGCTTCACCGCCCCGCTGGAACCGGCCAACGTGCTCGAGAACAGCGACGTGAGCTTTGGCATGATGAGGACCGAGGTTCGCTCCACCAACGCCGACAGCCACTTGGGCCACGTCTTCAACGACGGTCCCCGAGAGGAGGGCGGACTGCGGTACTGCATCAACTCGGCCGCCCTACGCTTTGTACCGTACGAAGACCTCGAAGCCCAAGGGTACGGCGAGTACCTGCACCTGTTCGACGAGGTCACGAAGAAGGAAGGACGTGTCTGATGAGCGACACCACTGAGCGAGCAGTACTGGCCGGAGGGTGCTTCTGGGGGATGCAGGACCTGATCCGCAAGCAGCCCGGCATTCTCTCGACGCGCGTGGGCTATAGCGGGGGTGACGTGGCCAACGCCACCTATCGCCACCACGGCAACCACGCCGAAGCGGTCGAGATCATCTTCGACCCGGAGAAGACCTCCTACCGCCAGATCCTGGAGTTCTTCTTCCAGATCCACGACCCAACCACGGTCAACCGCCAAGGCAACGACCGCGGCACGAGCTACCGCTCGGCGATCTTCTACGTCGACGACGAACAGCGCCAGGTCGCCCAGGATACCATTGCTGACGTCGAGGCCTCCGGTCTCTGGCCCGGTGCCGTGGTCACCGAGTTGAGCCCGGTCGGCCCCTTCTGGGAAGCGGAGCCCGAACACCAGGACTACCTCGAGCACTACCCGAACGGTTACACCTGCCACTTCGCGCGTCCCGGCTGGGTCCTGCCGCGCCGGAACACCGAAACCAACCCTTCCGCGTCGGATCTCAGCGTCTAGGGATCGCCGGGCTACGACGACGGGTTTAGCCCGTCGGCCAGGGCCGGATTGGTGAGAAGGTCGACCAGCAACGCGACGCGTTGCACGAGTGACGAAACCAACACGCATTCACCCGCGGCGTGGGCGTTCTCTCCGCGGGGCCCCAACCCGTCGAGCGTCGCGATTCCCCTCGACCCGGTGAAGTTAGTGTCGCCGGCACCCCCCGCCGGCCGGGCGGAAACATCCTCGCCCTGGGCACGGGCGGTGCTGACCACCAATTCGGTGAGCCAGGAGGTGGGATCCTCCCTCCACGCGGGACGATAGGAAAGGGTCACCATCTCGACCGAGGCGCCCAGTCGATGGGCCGCCAGACCATGAAAGTAATCGAGCAGGTCCTTTTCGCTGGCGGGATCAGCGAAGCGAAGCCCAATTTCGGCCTCGGCGGCGCCGGCCACCACGTTGGCCCTGGTACCGCCACTGATACGACCAACGTTGATGGCCGCGTCGTGGCCCACGGGAGCGTCACGTCGAACGTCCACGAGGAGGTCCACCAATTCGTCGATGGCCGAGACGCCCTCGGAGGCCGCCAGGCCGGAGTGGGAGGCCCGTCCGGTCACGCGCAGCGCCAATCGGGCGACACCCCGGCGCCCACTCTTGAAGGAGCCGTCGGGATGGGCCGGTTCGAAGCCCAGTACGGCGATCGCTCCCTCTGCGGCGGCCTCGATGATTCGCCGCCCGTCGAGGCTGGACACCTCCTCGTCGGCGATGCAGACGATTCGCACGGTGCAGGAAGGTGTTCGCCCGCTGGCGCGCAATTCCTCGAGGGCCAACTCGATGGCCACGATGCCTGATTTCATGTCGAAGACCCCGGGGCCGGTCACGCGGTCGCCGTCGACCTCGAAGGGCTGGCGTTCGAGTTCGCCCACCGACCAGACGGTGTCGTAGTGCGTCACCAGCAGGACGTGGCCCGGACTGTCAGCCACGGTCCATTCAGCAACAAGATGGTCGCCCGCGGCACCCGGTTCGATGATGACGCTTAGTCCCAACTCCCGCCATCGAATGGCCAGGGCGTCGCGCAAAGCATCAAGGCGCTCCACGTCGCCCGAGGGCGACTCCAGCTCGGTGAGGACCCGCAAGCGAGCGAGGGCGCGCGAGGTGAGATCGTCGTGATCGGTCATCCGTAGTCGGGCTCGGTCGAAGCGCTGGCCATGACCGACACCGCCTTGAAGCAGCGGATGGCCTCGCGCATCGTGGGCAAGGTGAAGGCCACGCTCGTCTCGCTGGTGGCCTCGACGCCCGGCACGGCGGTCGAGGCCAGGACGGGATTAGCCGCGTCGAAGAAGACCTCGTAGGTGAAGGGGCCCGCCTGCACCTCGGGCGCCTTGACGCCCGAGAGAGAGTCCCGAGCGGCGTCGCGGATCAAGGCCGCCGTGACCGGGGGGGCGAGGCAGCGCGCGGTGTAGCGATCGATGCAGTACTTGACCGCGACCATCGTGGCGTCGGGTGCGTACGTCGCCGCGTCGAAGCAGGTGAGGTCGTCACCGGTGACGAGCACCACGGGGACATCGAATTCGGCCGCGACAAGTGCGTTCATACGGCCCTCGCTGCTCGACACGCTATTGATCTGGACGTCGCGAATCGTCTCACCGATATAGGTGTGCGCCAGGATGCCTTGGTGTCCGGCACCCGTGTGGTAGCCGACGAAGGCCACGGCGTCCGTGTCGGCGATGCCCTCCAGCATGCCCCACTTCTTGTGGGTGCCGATGATCGCCGACGCCCGCGGATCGAGTTCGGACAGGATGAGATTGCGCTTGGTGGAGTGCGCGTCGTTGACGACGACCTCCGTGGCACCGCCGTCGAAGAACCCCTCGACGGCTGCATTGACGTCGCCCATCATGAGGTGGCGCGCACTTTCCCAGCGCGGCGCCCCGTATTCGCAGTCCTCGGGGAACGTGACTCCCGTCAGACCCTCCATGTCGACCGAGATCAATACTCGCATTGGCTTCCTCTTCCCTCGCTACCCATCACTGGCCTTCATGGTGACGATCTCCAGCGCGTCCTGGCGTACGCGGTCCTCGAGCACGCGAACGCCGAGGCCCGGGCGCCCTCGCGGCACGGGCACCAACCCGTCGTGGGCGATGATTTCCGGATCGACGAGGTCGGACTCGTAGTACTTCTTGGAGCCGGAAAGGTCGCTGGGCAAGGTGAAACCAGGCAGGCTGGCGACCGCCAGGTTGGCCGCCCGACCCACGCCGAACTCGTGCATCCCGCCGCACCACACGGGCACGCCGGCGTCGTGGCATCTGTCGTGCACGGCCTTGGCCGGTCCCACTCCCCCGAGTCGCGACACCTTGATGTTGATGATCTGGGCCGCCTTCAAGAAGAGTGCGGTCTCGAGCGCCGCCAGCGACGTGATGCTCTCATCGAGGCAGATGGGCGTCTCGAGTCGGCGCTGCAGCGTGGCGTGCGACAAGAGGTCCTCCATGGCGAACGGCTGCTCGATCATGAGAAGGCCGAGACGGTCGAGGTCGTTAAAGAGTTGATTGTCGAGATCGCTGGCCGTGAAGACGCCGTTGGCGTCGACCTGAACCGCGACGTCGGGCCAGGTCTCGCACACGGCTTTGGCCGGTTCGTAGGCCCAGTGGGGGCTGATCTTCAGCTTGACCCGGTGGTAGCCGTCGTGAACGTGATGGGCCACCACTTTTAAAAGTTCGTCCATGCTCTTCTCGATCCCGAGACTCACGCCGGCGCTCACGTTCTCCTGGGTCCCTCCCAGGACGTCAGCCAGTGGCAAACCTTGCTCCTGGCTGAAGAGGTCCCACATGACCATGTCACTCGCGGCGTGGGCGAACGGGTGGCCGTTGACGGGTGACGCGGCCAAGGCGGCCTCCGGTGACTCAAACACGCCCGCGAGCAACGTGGGGACGAGGTAGTGGTTGAGCATCTGCCAACAGGTGTCGGTGTTCTCGTAGCAATAGAAGGGATCCGACGGCGAAGCGGCCTCGCCCCAGCCCACCAGGCCGTCGGCCGTGGTGGCCTTCACCAGCACGTGCTCGATGTAGTTCTTGGCGTGCGAACTGGTCTCGAACTCGTGCACCAGGGTCTTGCGCACCCGAAACAGGGTCACCTCCCGTACGTCGATCACGATGCGCCCATCTTCTCGAAGGCGTACACAGCGCGCGCGTCGGACTCGAGGTCACAGCCCACGGCCACGAAACCCAGCCGGAAGAGATAGTCCACAATGTCGAGGATCTCCTTGCGGACCCGTCGCGCCGGCTCGTCGATCTGTCGAGGGGAGATGGCCGGCACGGCCAGCGTGGCGTGTTTCCCCGAGAGTTCAACGACCCCGATCTCCCCGCCGGCGGCAACGTCTCGATGAGGGGGCGAGTGACTCGTCAGGTCCCACTCCGCCAACAGCCGGTCGGTGGACCCTTCGACGTCGTGGCCGTGTCCGTGGACGCCGTAGAGGTTTCGTTCCAACGCGAAGGCCCGCGCTCCCAGCACGTTCAGGTTGAAGTGGGCGTTGTGCACCCGGAAAGGATCGAAGGACCAGCGCATGATGGCGATTCCCATTGAAAGTGCCACGTCGCGCTGGGCCAGCTTCAAGCGCCGACCGACGCCGCGTCCCTGCGCCGTCTCGGCCACCACGGCCAGCTGCGACCATTGGTACATCTGTGATCGCTCTCGGTCGAAAGCCAGGAAGCTCAACGCGAAACCGACCATCTCGGGGCCGTCGAAGGCCCCGACGACGATGCCCGAATTGCGCACGATGCCCACCAACAGACGGGTGTTGAGCGAGCCGTCACCGGGGCCGAGGCGAAAGACGGCCTCGTAGAGCCCGACGCAGAGCTTCAGCTCGTCGGGCGAGGTGACGTCACGGACGACCAACTCAGGGAGTGGTGCTGCGCCCAACGTAGGCCTCCAGGTCGTTCGCGTAATGGCACGCCGCCAGGTGCGACGAGTCGACCGCGCCCGTGGTCACGGCGAGAAGGCCCGGCTCCTCACTCTCGCACTTCTCGGTCGCGAAGGGACAGCGGCTCCGGAACCGACAGCCCGACGGCAGGCGGGCCAGGCTGGGCGGCTCGCCCTCGGGGGCCACCACCTCCTCGTGGACGTCAGGCTGGAGGCGAGGGATCGAGTCGAGCAACGCCCGGGTGTAGGGGTGGCGCGGGTTGGCAAAGAGTTCGCTCGTGGTGCCCTGTTCGACGATCTTGCCCATGTACATGACCGCCACCCGGTCGCAGAGGTGCCGCACGACGGCCAGGTCGTGCGCGATGAAGAAGATCGTCACGCCCAAGCGACTGCGCAGGTCCGCGAAGAGCTGCACGATGCCGGCCTGGATCGAGACGTCGAGCGCCGAGACGGGTTCGTCGGCCACCAGCAACTCTGGCGAGAGCAGCAACGCCCGGGCGATCGCCACGCGTTGGCGCTGCCCTCCCGACATCTGACGAGGCCGGGCGTCGAGCAGGGTGGGCGACAGCTCGACCTGGGCGAAGACCTTCTCGCAGTGGGCCTTGCGCTGCGCGTCGGGTATCGCGTCGTGGACCTTCAGGATCTCCATCAGTTGCTGGCGCACGTTCATGCGGGGATCGAGCGACGAGTAGGGATCCTGGAAGACCATCTGGATGCGCTGGCGCAGCGCCTTGGGTCGCTTCTTGTTGGACAGCGCCTGGCCGTCGAAGGTCACCGTGCCGCTGGCGGCCGAGTTGAGTCCGACGATCAGGCGAGCCAGCGTGGACTTGCCCGAACCGGACTCGCCCACCAGCCCGAAGATCTCGCCCCGACGCACGTCGAGGGTGACGTGGTCGGCGGCGTGCACGGGCGTCTTGGTGCCGCCCCGTCGGGCCATGAAGGAGACGGTGACGTCGTTTAAGTCCAGGATGTTCTCGTTCATCGCACTTCGTCCTTCACGGTCGACTCGTGCAGGCGCGCCACGTGGATGCAGGCGCTCGCGCGTCCCTCCCCCGTGTCCACGAGCGGGAACTCGCCCGAGAGGCATTCGGCGGTCGCGAAGTCGCAGCGGGGGTTGAAGGCGCAGCCCTCGGGCCAGTGGCCCAGCGTGGGAGCGTTGCCGCGGATACCCGTGAGCGTGTCCACCACGGCATCGACGTCGGGCGTCGCGTTGACCAACCCCTGGGTGTAGGGATGGTTGGGCTGGCGGAACAGGTCGGCGACCGAGCCGCTCTCGACGATCGATCCCGCGTACATGACCTCGAGGCGCTGGCAGAGCTGCGCCACCACCGCCAGGTCGTGGGTGACGTAGAGCATGCTCATGCCCAGCTCGTCCTTCAGTTCCAGCAGCAGGCGGATGATCTGGGCCTGGATGGTGACGTCGAGCGCCGTCGTCGGTTCGTCGCAGAGCAGCAACTTGGGCTGGCAGGCCAGGGCGGCCGCGATCATGACCCGCTGGCGCAGACCGCCGGACAGTTCGTGGGGGTAGAGCGACAGCACGTTCTCGGGATCGGGGATCCCCATGTGACGCGCCAGGCGCAGCGCGTGATCCCGGGCGTCGCTCCTCGACCACGAGTGCTTGGCGCGCGCGGCGTCGACGATCTGCTCGCCCACCTTGGCGATGGGATTGAGCGAGGTCATCGGCTCCTGGAAGATCATGGTGATGCCAGTGCCGCGGAGGTTCTTCATGGTCTTCTTCGAGGCCTTCAAGAGGTCCACGCCCTCGAAGAGCACCCGCCCACCGGTGGCCGAGACGCCCGCGGGCAGCAGGCCCAGGATGGTCCGCAAGGTCAGGCTCTTGCCGCTGCCGGATTCGCCCACCAGGCCGACGGCCTCCCCGGCCCCGACCTGGAAGGTGACGTTGCGGATGGCGGGGACCGTCTTCTTGCCGCCCACCGGCGTGACGTCGATGCAGAGGTCCTCCACCACCAGGAGCGGCTCGGTCGAGGGCGTGTCCGTCATCAGTTGCGCCCCAGCAGTTCGTTCAGTCCGTCGCCGAGCAGCGACAGGCCGAGCCCGGTTATGACCACGGCGATGCCGGGGATCGTCGACAACTCCCAGTGTGTGGTGAGGAACTGCTGGCCGCTGGCCATCATCTCGCCCCAGTCGGGCGCGGGCGGCGGGATGCCCAGACCGAGGTAGCCCAAGGTCACGATGGCCAGGATGTCATTGACGATGTCGGACATGGCGAAGACGATGGCCTGGCTGATCACGTTGGGCAGGATGTGGCGCAGGATGATGCGCAGCGTCGAGAATCCCTGCAGCTGGGCGGCCAGGACGTATTCCTGGTTCTTCGCCACCAGCGTCGACCCGCGGATTATTCGCGCGTAGGAGATCCAGCTCACCACGGAGATGGCGATGTAGATGCTGGTGGTGCCCGGACCCAGCAGGAAGACGAGCAGGATCACCAGGACGTAGAACGGAAAGGCCACCACCACGTCGGCGATGCGCATGATCACGTTGTCGAGCCACCCACCGAGGTAGCCCGCGAAGGCGCCCAGCACGGTGCCGACGCTGAAGGGCGCCAGCACCGCGATGAAGGCCACGCTCAGGTCGGTGCGCGCGCCGAAGACCAACCGGGTCCAGATGTCACGTCCCAGTTGGTCGGTGCCGAGCCAGTGGGCCGCGCTCGGACCCTGCAGGGGCGCGAGCAGGTTGATGGTGGTCGGGTCGTAGAAGGTCACCAGGGGGGCGAAAATGGCCAGCAGGACAATTATCCCCACCAGCGACGCCCCGACGATCAGCGTGGTAGGCGGACGACGGAACTTCCGTCGATACGAACGTTCGGGCTCGAGGAGGTCGGTCATCCGAGCCTCACCCTCGGGTCGAGCAGGGCGTAGGCCACGTCGGTGAGCAGGTACACGAGGATGACGATGACCGAGAAGATGAGCGTGATGCCCTGGACGATGGGAAAGTCACGGTCGAGGATCGAGGTGATCATGAGCTGGCCGAGGCCGGGCAGGGCGAAGACGTTCTCGATGACGACCGTGCCACCGACCAGGAAGCCAATGTTGATGCCGAGCACGCTCACCGCGGCGATCGAGGCGTTGCGAAAGCCGTACTTGTATAGGACCGTGCGGGCACCCACCCCCTTGGCGCGGGCGAAAGCCACGTAGTCCGACCCCAGGGCGTCGATCAAACTCGTGCGCAGGCTACGCAGCAGGGTCGGGGCGATGGAGATGGCGATGGTCAGGCACGGCAGGAACATCGAGTCGACGTGGCCCCAGAGTCCGGTGCCGTAACCGCCCACGGGGAAGAGCGGGAAGGCTAGACCGAACAGGATGATCAGCGTGGTGCCGATCCAGAAACTCGGCATGCCCAGGCCCGCGGTGGAAGTAAAGCGGATGACCTGGTCGATGAGCTTGCCCGGGTGGGTGGCCGCGACGGCGGCCAGCGGCACCGCGATGATGACGGACAGGATCGCCCCACCCACCAAGAGACTCAGCGTCACCGGCACGCGCGTGGCGATCAGCGAGGTGACCGAGGACTGGTAGAAGAGCGAATCGCCGAGATTGCCGTGGAAGAGCCGATCGAGGAACAGCCAGTACTGCACCGGCAACGACCGATTGAGCCCCCACTCCTGGTTGAAGGCCGCCACGGCCTTGTGCGAGGCGTGGGGTCCTAAGAACGTGTAGGCCGGGCTGCCGGGCACCATGTGGATGGAGAAGAACACCAGCAGGGTGACTCCGAGCGCCACGGGGACCATCAGCAACAATCGCCGACCCACGTAGCGCGCCAACATGAACTTTTTAATCCCCTTCTGGTCGTCATCAGGTCTCGCGAGTCAGGCG
>JBARBL010000048.1:0-5264 GCA_049793015.1 Acidimicrobiales bacterium
TGGAGCGGGCGACGAGAATCGAACTCGCGTTCTCAGCTTGGGAAGCTGATGTTCTACCGCTGAACTACACCCGCGCGGTTACCAGCGTATCGCTCCGGCCTTGACCGGTTCTTGGCCTTCGCCCTCCTTTCGAGGCG
The DNA here is from genome assembly GCA_049793015.1 of Acidimicrobiales bacterium. Lineage (GTDB taxonomy): Bacteria > Actinomycetota > Acidimicrobiia > Acidimicrobiales > RAAP-2 > RAAP-2. The sequence continues at coordinate 138 of JBARBL010000048.1, forward strand.
AAAGGACCCGCTGCAGGGGAGTAACGTTTCCATGGCTATGGTCCTTTCCGATCGATCAATCAAAGAGGCCCTTGAACAGGGTCGCATTATCATCGACCCCCTGAATGAGGACAGCATCCAGCCCTCCTCGGTCGACCTTCACATCGACCAACTGTTCCGGGTCTTTCGAAACCACTCCCAGCGCGTGATCGACGTGCGCGAAGCCCAGGAGGACCTCACCGAGCTCATCGACGTCGGTCCCGATGAACCCATGATCCTTCACCCCGGTGAGTTCCTGCTCGGTTCGACGATCGAACGGGTCGCACTGCCCAACGACCTGGTCGCCCGGCTCGAGGGCAAGAGTTCGCTCGGCCGACTCGGCCTCCTGATCCATTCGACCGCCGGTTTCGTAGATGCTGGTTGGGACGGCCACCTGACGCTCGAACTCTCCAACGTAGCGAACCTGCCCATCACGCTCTATCCGGGGATGAAGATCGGTCAGATCAGCTTCTTCGAGATGACGACGCCGGCGGATCGCCCCTACGGTGCTGCTGGCTTAGGTTCTAAGTATCGTGGGCAACGCGGGCCGACGCCGAGTCGCTACTCCGAGAACTTCGACAAGTAACGACGGCGTGACGCGAATGAACCCGGAATAGGAGCGACGTGCTAGCTCGGATCATCATTGGCTTAGTCGTCACGGTGATCTGCTTCGCGGTGGCCGGGCGCCGGTTCTTCTGGTTGTCGCGGCTCATCCGTACCGGCCAGCCGGCACCGCGGCGTTGGCAAGGTTTCCGCAAGGCCAGCGAGGCCGAGCTGACCGAGGTGGCGGGTCAGCGCAAGCTCTTGCGCTGGACGGTCCCCGGACTGGCCCATTTCTTCACCATGTGGGGATTCACCGTCCTCATGACCACGATCCTCGAAGCCTACGGATCGCTCTTCGACCGTGATTTCCACATCCCCTGGATCGGTCGCAGCAATTGGCTGGGCTTCACGGAAGACTTCTTCGCCACCGCCGTGCTCGTCGCGCTGGTGGTCTTCACCATCATCCGTATCGTCGATGCCCCTTCGCGCAAGGACCGCTCGAGCCGCTTCTACGGTAGCCACCTGGGGGCGGCGTGGATGGTGCTCTTCATGATCTCGATGGTGATCGTCACGCTGCTCATCTATCGCGGCGCGCAGGTCAACACCGGCTTCTTCCCCTACCAGCACTTCGAGATAGGGGGCTCCGGCCCCGTCACCTCGTCATGGACCTTCGCCAGCAAGATCGTGGCCAGCTGGCTGCACCCGCTGGGCTACGGCGTGAACAGTGTCCTCGAGGCGGTGTTCCTCCTGGCCAACGTGGCCGTTATCAGCGCCTTCTTGGTCTTCGTCTCGTATTCGAAGCACCTGCATATCTTCTTCGCCCCTGTCAACATCGGCGTCTCGCGCCGCCCTCGGGCGCTCGGGGGCCTAGACAAGACGCCCGATATGGACATGGAGAACGTGAGCGAGGACACGGTCTTCGGCGCGGGAAAGATGGAGGACTTCACCTGGAAACAGATGCTCGACTTCGCTACCTGCACCGAGTGCGGTCGTTGCCAGTCGGTCTGCCCGGCCTGGACGACCGGTAAGCCCCTTAGTCCCAAGCTGCTCATCATGGGGCTGCGCGAGAACATGTTCGCGTCGGCCGACCGCCTGCTGTCAGGCGCGAGCAACGCCGACGTGGCGACCCTGGTGCCCACCACCATCGACCCGGACGTCCTGTGGTCCTGCACCACCTGCGGCGCCTGCGTCGAGCAGTGCCCCGTCGATATCGAGCACGTGGACGCCATTGTCGACATGCGCCGCTACGAGGTACTGATGGAGTCGCGCTTCCCCTCCGAGGCCGCGCTGCTGCTGCGCAACATGGAGAACCAGGGCGATCCCTGGGGCCTGGGGTCGTCCAAGCGCACCGACTGGCTGGCGGCCTTGGACTTCGAGGTGACCATCATCGACGGCCCCATTCCCGAGGACGTCGAGTACCTCTACTGGGTGGGCTGCGCCGGATCGCTCGACGAGCGGGCGCGCAAGCAGGTCGTCTCCACCGCTCGGATGCTGCATCGCGCGGGGGTTACGTTCGCAGTATTGGGGCCCCGCGAGTCGTGCACCGGGGACCCGGCGAGGCGCATGGGCAACGAGTACCTGTTCCAGGAGATGGCCAAGGCCAATATCGCCACGCTGAACGAGGTGGGCGCGAAGAAGATCGTGGCCAGCTGCCCGCACTGCTACAACACCATGAAGAACGAGTACCCGGGCCTCGGCGGAAACTACGAGATGATCCACCACGCGCAGTTGCTGAGCCACCTGGTCGCGGCCGGTCGCCTGGTGCCCGGGGTCAACTACACCGGCACCGTCACCTATCACGACCCCTGTTATCTGGGTCGTCATAACCGCATCTTCGACGAGCCGCGCACCGTCCTGGACGCCATTCCCGGCGTCAAGCAGGTGGAGATGGAGCGTTGTCGCGAACGGGGCTTCTGCTGCGGGGCCGGTGGCGCGCGCATGTGGATGGAGGAGAACATCGGAAAGCGCGTGAACATGGAGCGCACCGGCGAGGCCCTGGCCACGGGGGCCGACATCGTGTCGACGGCCTGCCCCTTCTGCATGATCATGCTGGACGACGCCGTCAAGGCCAATGGCAAGGGCGACGACGTGTCCGTCATGGACATCTCCCAGGTGGTGGAGCGCTCGCTGACGGTCGGGGCCAGCACCGGACCGATCGCTTCTGCGTAGTTCACACTCTCGAAACACGTTGCTAACGGTTTAGAAATCCTCGGTGGACACACTGTTTTTAACCACCTGAGGTCAGCGCCGCCCTCTCCTAGTTGCTAAGGAGTGCACGTGCTCACTGCGGTGACCTATATCCCCTATCCCCATTGGCTGAATCCGGCCGATAATACCTGGCAGCTCGTCGCGGCGACCTTGGTCGGCATGATGAGCTTGCCGGGACTCGCCGTCCTCTACGGCGGGCTCGTGCGCAAGAAGTGGATCGTCAACACCATGTTGATGTGCTTCGCCGGGTTCTCCCTCACCCTGATCGTCTGGATGCTCTGGGGCTACAACCTGGCCTTCGGACCGATATCGCACTTCGGTCCGACCGGTTCGTTTTGGAGCGGCTTCATCGGCCACTTCACGCCGCTGGCCACCGCCTCCTCGGAGCAGGGCCAGGCCGTCTCGGGAGCGAACACGCTGATTCCGTTCCACTTCCCGACGGCCACGCTGGCGTACTTCCAGTTCGTGTTCGCCGCCATCACGCCGCTGCTCTTCCTGGGCGGCTTCGTGGGACGTCTCAAGTTCAAGGCCTGGCTGCTCATCGTGCCCCTGTGGATCACGATGGTCTACTGCGTCAACGCCTGCCTGCTCTGGGGTGGTGGGTTCTTCGCCCAGAAGGGCGCCGTTGACTTCTCGGGTGGCTACGTGATCCACCTCAGCGCCGGTGTCGCGGCCTTCGTGGGAGCGGCCATCATCGGGCCTCGACGCTGGCAGGACCGGGAAAACGCCTTCCCGAGCAACCTGATGCTGGTGGCGGTCGGGGCCGGCATCATCTGGCTCGGCTGGAATGGCTTCAACGGCGGTGACCCGTTCTACGCGGGCGCCAGCGCCGCAGGGGCCGTGCTCAATACCAACGTGGCGACCGCGGTCGGGGTCATCACGTGGCTGCTGATGGACATGTTCTTCTCCCGGCAGAAGAAGCCGACGTTCTTGGGAGCCATCAACGGGATGCTCTGCGGCCTGGTCGCGATCACCCCGAGCGCGGGCTGGGTGGACGGTACCGGGGCCATCTGCGTGGGCTTCATCTCCTCGTTCCTCGTGTGGTTCGCGTGGAACTACCTGTCCAAGGTCAAGCCCTTCTCCAAGGTCGACGACGCCCTCGGCGTGGTCTACACCCATGGCTTTGCCGGACTGATCGGCGGTCTGCTGGTGGGCTTCCTGGCCGACCCGGCGATGACCGAATACGGGGTCAAGGGAGCCAACTACAAGGGCACCGGCAACTTCGGGGTCGACGGCTGGTTCTACGGCCATTCGTTCCATCAGCTGTGGGAACAGTTCCTGGCCGCCATCTGGATCATCTGCTGGACGGCCACGGCGACGGCGATCATCTTCTATCTCGTAAAGTTCCTGTTAGGTGGTTTGCGCGAGTCTGATGAGGTCCTGGCAATCGGTGATGTGGCGATACACGAGGAGGAGGCCTTCCCGGATCCGACATTCGGTGAGTCCATCACCACGCCCAGTCACACGCACACCGACAACGTTTAAGGAGAGTCATGAAGCTAGTTACTGCAGTGGTGAAGCCCTTCAAGCTGGATGAAGTGAAGGTGGCCCTCCAGGCGGTGGGGGTGACGGGCATGACCGTCACCCCGGCCCGGGGCTTCGGCCGCACGGGTGGCCACATCGAGATCTATCGGGGCAAGGAGTACGAGTTCGACTTCATCGACAAGATCCGCATCGAAGTCGCCTGCACCGACGAGCAGGTCGAGTCGGTGCTCGACGCGATCGTCTCGGCCGCGCGAACCGGCGTGGTGGGCGACGGCAAGGTCTGGGTCCTGGACGTGGAACGGGTGGTGCGCGTGCGCACCAATGAACGCGGACCCGAGGCTCTCTAGGTCTCGCGACGAGATCGAACGAAGGTCCTCAGCGTTCTTCAATGAGGGCAGCGAGGTTATCGAGCGCCATCATGGTGCCCGTCTCGTTGTCCTCATTGGACACGCCGACCGGCAGTCCCTCGTGGACGACCACCACCAACGTGTGGCCGTCGTAGTCGCGGAGCGTCGTGGTGATGGTCATCTGACCCTGCAGGTCCGGGTTGGCGGTCTCGAACTCGACGATTTCGATCACCAGTTCATCGCGCACCAGGCGTGCGAAGTGCCCGCGATAGGTGTCGGTGTGGGCGGACGTCTTGCCGACCGCCGTCGGCGCGTCGTAGGTGAGCGAAACACGAAACGATCCACTCTCGCGGGCGTCGAACTCGTGCACGTGGCAGGACATGCCGTTGGGGACCCTCCAGGCCGCGACGGCGCTGGGGTCGAGCAACGCCCGGTACACCTCGTGGCGCGGCGCATCGATGCGCCGGACGCTTCGCGTCGAACCCGCGGTCACGAGCGTGCCGGGCGCGGTCGCCGAGGCCGACGC
>JBARBL010000049.1:0-12129 GCA_049793015.1 Acidimicrobiales bacterium
GTCCCCCAGTGACGACTGTCGCACGAATCGGATTGATTGTCGCCCACTACGTAATAGTGATCCGAGGCAATGGTCACACTTGCGATCGCCATACCTAACGGTTCCGTGTGGGTCCACGTCTGATGAAGCGGTTCGCCGTTGACCAAGATGGTGTTGCCCTTGGACGAGAGATGATCACCCGGGAGACCGATCACCCTATCGATCAATTCGGTCGCGTCGCTGCCACACGCGCCCTTCACTTTCGATGGTGCCCTGAGGATGACGACCTCGCCTCGCTTTATTCTGGCGGACGCGCTCAATTGTGAAACCAAGACGCTGGAGCCCGCCTCAATTGTCGGTTCCATCGACCCTCCGGGGATCTCGAGGGTTGTCGTGCTTGACGCACCCGCCACATCAGTGAGACCACCGCCCAATGGGATGAGCGGAATGCACACAGCGCCGAGCAACATCCGCGCTGAAAGCACTACCGAAGTCCTCCTGCGGATTGGCACGATGATCCCTCCTCTTCGGGTGAGCGGGGCGCCACCGTCACGGGGATGAACGGCAACATGAACCTTACTCTCGTTCCAAAGGCGTTCGAAGGGATGCTCACCCGTCCTACGGGTGTCGCCTGGCCTACTCTTGAGGTGAGATAGCCAGCTGGCTAAAAACCGGCGAAGGTCCCGTGTCAGTACGGACCCGAGGCCGACTGGTCGTACTTTCCATCACACCCCAAGAGTAGGGGAGGGAACCGTGCAACGCAGGTTCCTTTAGAATCGCTCGGTGGCACTTTCCCTTTCTCCCGCTCCCGCGACGGGAGGGGAGGAAGAAGCGGCCAACCCCCTGGGTGGCGTCTACTCAAAGTACGAGGGGCCGCGCACGCAGATCCTGCGTGACCAAAGCCTGCCGTGGTGGCGGCGGGTGCTGCCGGTCATCGCGTCGCACCGGCTCACCTTCCTCGTCGCCATCATCCTCTCCTTCGTCAGCCTCATCCTGCAGACGTTCATCCCCTATCTCCTGGACACCGCCATCCAGAAGGGGCTGCTACACAGCTCGAGCGCGCTGCACCACTACGTCGTGCTCATCCTGGTCATCGGGCTCTTGACCGGCGTCTCGGGGATCATCTCGCGTCAGTACCTCTTCTACACCGCCTACGGCGTCGAAGCGGACCTGCGCTCGTTGATCTACGAGCACCTGACCTGGCTCTCCTTCAGCTTCTACGACCGGGTGCAGTCCGGCCAGTTGATCAGCCGCGCCAACAGCGACATCCGCAGCGTCCAGGCCTACGCCACCTTCGCGCCGCTCATCGTGGTGCAGTGCCTGGGCGGCATCCTGGCCTTTCTCTTCATGCTCTTCATCTCCCCGGTGCTGGCCTTCATCGCCTTGGTGGTGATGCCGATCCTCTACTTCGTGGGCATCAAGATGCGCCGCGTGATGTTCCCGATCTCCTGGATCATCCAGTCGCGCCTGGCCGACGTCGCGACCATCGTCGACGAGAACGTCAACGGCGTGCGGGTGGTCAAGTCCTTCGCCCAGGAGGAGGCCGAGGTCAACCGATTGGCCGACACCGCGGAGCGGGTGGCCTGGTCCTACATCAAGGACGCGCAGATCCGCGGCACCTGGTCACCGTGGGTGCAGAACCTTCCCCAATTGGGACTGGCGCTCGTACTGTTCTTCGGCGGGTGGATGGTCCTGCAGGGGAACCTCCCCGTGTCGGCCATCGTGGCCTTCAACCTCTACCTCCTGATGCTCCAGGCCCCCTTCATGATGCTGGGACAACTCGTCATGATGGGTCAGCGCGCCCGGGCCAGCGCCGAACGCATCTTCGAGATCTTGGACGAGAATCCCGACATCGTCGAGCGTCCCGGGGCCTACGACCTGCCCTTGGTCGACGGGACCATTCGCTTCGACCACGTCAGCTTCGAATACGACAACGGCGTGGAGATCCTGCACGACTTCGACGCGCGGATCGAACCCGGCGAGACGGTGGCCATCGTGGGGCGCACCGGCTCGGGCAAGTCGACCGTGGCGCGGCTGCTCACCCGCTTCTACGACGTGAGCGGCGGCGTGGTCAGCATCGACGGCCACGACGTGCGCGACGTGACGCTCGGTTCGCTGCGCGCGAACGTGGGCGTGGTGCTCGACGAGCCCTTCCTCTTCTCGGTCTCGATCTTCGAGAACATCGCCTACGGACGCCCGGACGCGACCTTCGAGGAGGTGCAAAACGCGGCCCGGGCGGCCAACGCCGACGAGTTCATCGTGAAGCTCTCCGAGGGCTACGACACCGTCGTGGGAGAGCGCGGCTACACGCTCTCGGGCGGCCAGCGCCAGCGCATCGCCATCGCGCGCACCCTGCTCGTCAACCCGCCCATCCTGATCCTCGACGACGCGACCAGCGCCATCGACGTGCACATCGAGGCCGGCATCTACGAGGCGCTCTCGACGCTGCTGCGCCAGCGCACGACCATCGTCATCGCGCACCGCATCTCGACCATCGCGCTGGCCAGCCGGGTGATCCTGCTCGACGAGGGCCGCGTCGTCGCGACCGGCACCCACGACGAACTGCTCGCGAACTCGGCGCTCTACGTCCAGGTACTGGCCCAGACCAAGCCGGAGGCGACGTAGTGGCCTGGGGCGGTTGGGCGGGCGGCGGCGGCATGTTCGGGCGACCCTCCGCGCCGGGACTGCCCTTCGGCGGTATCCCCAGCGAACTGATGGGCGGCGCGACGAAGATACTCGAGACCGAGCCGGTGCACCCGCCCTCGGCGATCACCTTCACCCAGCGGCCGAGCGCGAAGGAACGCCAGCGGCTGACGCTGCCCAGCCTGCTGCGGGTCTATCCGGGCTGGGTGGTGTCGGGGTCGCTGCTGGCGATCGTGCTCAGCCTGGTGATGCAGGTCGGTCCGCTCCTGACGGCCTACGCCATCGACAACGGCATGGGCGGCACCAACCGCCACGTGCTCGGTCATCGCTCGCTCACCGTGATCGCGGTGTGCGCCCTTCTCTATCTCGCCTCAGCGCTGGTGAGCGTGGCCCTGCAAAAGATGCAGGTCGACGTCACCGGGAAGCTCTCGTCACGGGTGATGCACGACCTTCGCATCCGCGTCTTCACCCACTTCCAGAGGCTCAGCCTCGATTTCTTCACCGACGAGAAGGCCGGGGTCCTCATGAGCCGCATGACCAGTGACGTCGAGAACCTCCAGCAGCTGATCCAGGACGGGATCAGCTCCTTCGCCATCCAGGGACTCACCATGATCGTGATCACGGTCGTGCTGTTCTCGCTCAACGTGGCCCTGGCCACCTGGACCATCGCGCTCGTCGTGCCCGCGCTCGTCGTGCTCTCGATCTGGTTCCACCACGCTTCCGAGCGGGGCTACCTGCTGGTGCGCGACCGCATCGCCAACGTGTTGGCCGACCTCTCCGAATCGCTCTACGGCATCCGGGTGGTCACCTCGAACAACCGCCAGCGCCGCAACATCCGCAACCACCGCCACGTGGTGGGCGCCTACCGCGACGCCAACCTCTACACCGGTCGGGTCAACTCGATCTACGGCCCGGCCACCATCATGATCGGGATCCTGGGCCAGGGCCTCTTGCTCGGCATCGGCGGCGACATGGTGCTGCACCACCACCTGAAGCTCGGCTACCTGGTGGCCTTCTTCTTGTACCTCAACCGATTCTTCGCGCCCATCCAACTGCTCACCCAGCAGTACACCGCGCTCCAGCAGGGCCGATCGTCCATCATCCGGCTGCGCGAACTCGTCGAGACGCCGCCCACCGTCGACGAGGCCGAGAACGCGCCGGCGCTGCCCACCATTGAAGGCCGCATCACCTTCGAGCACGTGGGCTTCGCCTACCGGGCGGGAAAGCCCGTGCTGCACGACATCAACCTCGAGATCGCCCCGGGTGAATCGGTGGCCTTCGTGGGTCCCACGGGAGCCGGCAAGTCCACCATGGCCAAACTGGCCAACCGTTTCTACGACCCGACCGAGGGCCGGATTCTGCTCGACGGCATCGACATCCGCACGGTCACCCTGCGATCGCTGCGCTCGCAGTTGGGCGTCGTGCCCCAGGAGGCCTTCCTCTTCGCTGGATCCATCCGCACCAACCTGGGTTTTGGTCGCACGACCATCACCGACGAGGAGATCGAGGAAGCCATCGACGTGGTGGGACTGCGCGAACTGGTCGAACGCCTGCCCGAGGGGCTCGACACCGAGGTGCACGAACGAGGTCAGACCCTGGCCGCGGGCGAACGACAGCTCCTGGCCCTGGCGCGGGCCTTCCTGGCGCGCCCCCGCGTGCTCATCCTCGACGAGGCCACGTCGTCGTTGGACCTACGAAGCGAGACCGTCATCGAGCGCGCCCTCGACCGGCTGCTCGAAGGGCGCTCCGCCATCCTCATCGCGCACCGACTCACCACGGCCCAACGGGCCGACCGGATCGTGGTCATCGACCACGGCGTCATCGTGGAGATGGGGACGCCCGGCGAACTGCTTCGGGCCGAGGGCGCCTACGCGGCCATGTACGACGCGTGGCTGGCGTCGGGAGGACGCGACGCGTCGCGAGGTTGAGAGGGGCTCGACCCGGTGTCCGACGCCGGCGAGGTCAGACCAGGCCCTTGACCGTTTCGATGAGTGAGACCGCGCTCTGGCCGGGCTGGGCCAGGGGAAGCACCTGCAGGTGCGTCACCCCCGCCTCCTTCATGGCCTCGATGCGTTCGGCCACGTAGCTCCGCGGGCCGCACAGGCTGGTCAGCTCGAGGAACTCCGCGGGCACCGCCGCCTCGGCCTCCTTCTTCTTGCCGTCGAGGTAGAGGTCTTGAATGGTGGCCGCCGCCGCCTCGAAGCCGTAGCGAACCGCCAGCTCGTTGTAGAAGTTCTTGCCCTTGGCTCCCATGCCGCCGACGTAGAGGGCCACCGCCGAGCGCTGCAGCTCTCGCAGTTGCGTCACTTCGGCGCCTTCGCCGATGGCGAGCAGCCCGCCGGCGCTGATCATCAACTCTGCGCGCTCGGCCGAGCGCTTGGCTTTCCCCGCGGCCAGCGCGGCGCCCCACACGTCCGGCGCCCGCTCGGGGATGAAGAAGATCGGCAGCCACCCGTCGGCGACCTCGGCGGTCATCTCCACGTTCTTCTCGCCCAGTGACGCGACCCACACGGGGATCTCGCGGCGCACCGGGTGCGCGATGATCTTGAGGGCCTTGCCCAGCCCCGTGCCCTCGCCGGGCGCCAACGGCACCGTGTAATTCTTGCCGTTATGGGTCAGGGGCGCGTCGCGCTTCCACACCTCGCGGCAGATCTCGACGATCTCGCGCGTGCGGCCCAACGGATTCGAGTAGGCGACGCCGTGGAACCCCTCGATGACCTGGGGACCCGACGCCCCCAAACCGAGGTGGAAGCGGCCGTCGGAGAGCGCGTCGATGCCCGCGGCCGTCATGGCGATCAGCGTGGGGGTGCGGGTGTAGATCGGCAGGATGGCCGAGCCGATCTCCACGGTCTCGGTCAGGGCCGCCACGTAACCCATGAGCGACGGGCTGTCGAATCCGTAGGCCTCGGCCACCCAGACCAGGTCGAGACCGGCCTTTTCCATCTCGGCGACGCTGCGCGCGGCCTCTTTGAAGCCCTTGGAGTAGTCGAGCGCCGTCGAAACCTTCATGGTGACCTTCCGTCCCGGGACCTTTGTCACGATACTTGAGGGTAAGGCACGCCTGGTCGGGACGCCACTTCTCAGTGACCTACGCTGGAGGTGAGGGCGACGTCGCTCTCTTAAATCAAAGGCTGGTGACAACGTGGTCACACGTCCAGAAGAGGCGCACGCCCACGAGTACAACCCGTGGCTCAATGTCGTCTCGCTCATCGAAACCGCCGGCCGTTTGCTCGGCCTCAACGAAGGCATGATCAAGCGCATCGTGACCCCCGAGCGCATCCTCGAGGTGGCCGTGCCCGTGCGCATGGACTCGGGCGACATCGAGATGTACCAGGGCTGGCGCATCCAGCACAACACCTCGCGCGGGCCCGGCAAGGGCGGCATTCGCTTCCACCCGAGCGTGAGCACCGACGAGATCGCAGCGCTGAGCGCCGACATGTCCATCAAGTGCGCGGTCGTCAACATCCCCTACGGCGGGGCCAAGGGCGGCGTGAAGGTCGACCCCAACCTGCTCTCGCGCGGCGAGCTGGAGCGGCTCACGCGCCGCTACGCCTTCTCGATCGCGCCGGTGATCGGACCGGACCGCGACATCCCCGCCCCCGACATCAACACCGACATGCAGGTGATGAGCTGGATCATGGACACCGTGTCGATGCTGCGCGGCCACAACACGCCCGGGGTTGTCACCGGCAAGCCCCTGGCCATCGGCGGCACCACCGGCCACGCCGGTGCCACGTCGCTCGGCGTCACCATCTGCATCAGCGCCATCCTGCAGCGGCTCGGGCGCATGGCCAACGAGCAGCACGTGGTGATCCAGGGGTACGGCAAGGTCGGCGCGCCATTGGTCAAGCTCTTGAGCGATCGCGGCATGAAGATCGTCGGCATCGCGGACGTCAAGGGCGCCATCCACGTGCCCGGCGGGATCAATCACATCACCATGGCCGAGCACTACGCGCAGGCGGGCACCGTGGTGGGCTACCCCGGCAGCGACGACGTCCCAGCTGAGCAGCTGTTCACCATCGCGAGCGACATCGCCATACCCGCGGCCCTCGGCGGCAGCATCGACGAGAAGGTCGCCGAGACCATGGAGGCCTCCATCGTCGTGGAGGCGGCCAACGGACCCACGACCGGTGAGGGGGCCAAGATCCTCGACAGCCGCGGCATCCCCGTGGTGCCCGACGTCCTGGCCAACGCGGGCGGCGTGGTGGCCTCCTACTTCGAGTGGGCCCAGGACCTGCAGGGCTACATGTGGGAGACCGAGCTCTTCCAGCAGCGCCTGGAGAAGGCGATGTTCGACTCCTTCGACCACATCTGGACGCGCCACAAGCAGCTCAACGTCACGATGCGTGAGACGGCCTTGGCCGTCGGCGTCGAGCGCATCGCCGAAGCGACCGAGCTTCGCGGCCTCTTCCCCTGAGCAACTTGACGTCACCCGCGGAGCCCACGAGAGAAGAGCTCGAGGCGCTGCTGCGTGAGGCGCGCGACGAAGTCGCGCGCCTCAAGGAGGAGATCCGTCAACTGCGGCGCGCGAGCCACGAGGTCCCGCCGCACTACCTCTGAGCGAAACGGGCCGCGGGGACCGCAAGTACGCTGAATAGGTCCTTCGTCGAAGTGAGGTTCGCATGACCCAGTTGATGCCGGCGGCCTTCATCGGCCACGGCAACCCCATGAACGCCCTGGAGCACAACCGCTACACGCGGGCCTGGTCCGAGTTCGGCGCGTCGATACCCAAGCCCCTGGCCATCCTCGTCATCTCGGCCCACTGGTACGTGAACATCACGGCCGTCACGGCCATGCACGTGCCGCGCACCATCCACGACTTCTACGGCTTCCCTCAGGCCCTGTTCGACGTGCAATACCCGGCGCTGGGCGACGAGCTCATCGCCCAGCGCATCGTCGACGTGGTCCAGCCCACCTACGTCGGTCTCGACGAGGACAGTTGGGGGATCGACCACGGCACCTGGTCGGTGCTGGTGCACATGTTTCCCTTAGCCGACGTGCCGGTGCTGCAGCTCTCGATCAACGCCGAGCTGCCCTTCGACTACCACTTCAACCTCGGGGCCAAGCTGCACGCGCTGCGAGAGGAGGGCGTGCTGATCCTGGGCAGCGGCAACGTGGTGCACAACCTTCGCCTGGTCGACTTCAACGCGCCCGGTCAGGGTACCGACTGGGCGCATCGCTTCGACGACGACATCGCGGCCGTGATGAAGAGCGACGCCTCCCAGCTCGGTCGGGCCTCGGAGCATCGCGACTACCGCCTGGCCGTTCCCACGCCCGACCATTTCCTGCCGCTGGCCTACGTGGCCGGCCTCAGTGCCGCGGCCAACACGCCCACCACCACGCTCATCGACGGCTACGAGATGGGCTCACTGTCCATGACCGCGTACCAGTTGGCGGGCTGACACCCTCAACGAGTGACGTCGCGGCGACGCAGCTCGTCCTCGAGCGCCGCGGGATCGAGGCCTCGGCTGCGTAGCAACAACAGGGTGTGGAACCAGAGGTCGGCCGCTTCGCTGACGACGCGGTCGTCGCTCTCGTCGAGCGCGGCCACCACCAGCTCCACCGCCTCCTCGCCGACCTTGCGCGCGAGCGTCGGCGTTCCTTGGTGCAGCTTGGTCGCGACGTAGGAGTCTGCGGAGTCCTCGCCCTCGCGCTGGAGGATGCGCCGCCAGAGCCACGGGGTGAAGCACGACGTCGATCCGTCGTGGCAGGTCGGACCGTCCGCGTTCACGCGCACCAGCACGGCGTCCTCATCGCAGTCGAGCACGACCTCGACGACACGAAGGGTGTTGCCGGAGGTCTCGCCCTTTTTCCAGAGCTGCTGGCGGGACCGGGAAAAGAAGTGGACCAGGCCGCTCGAACGGGTGAGCTCGAGGGCCTGCTCGTCCATCCAGCCGAGCATCAGGACGCGGCCGGAACGGTCGTCCTGGATGATGGCCGATTTGAGTGGCTCGCTCATACCCGTTCCCCCGCCGGTCGAAGGTGTATCCCCAGGTCCTCGAGCTCGCGTCGCAGCCCGGGCAGCCCCGCTGGATTCTCGTGCACGATGGACGCCACCAGCGCGGCGTCGGTGATCCGAAGGGCCTGGGCCACGTGCTCGGCGTTGCCGGCCCCGCCCGACGCGATGACCGGTATGGAAATCTCGCTTCGCACCTGCGCGGTCAGTTCGAGGTCGAAGCCTTTGCGCTGTCCGTCGTGGAAGATCGACGTCAGCAGGATCTCGCCCGCCCCTCGCTCCGCCGCTTCGATGGCCCACGGGACCACCTTGGTCGTCGTCGCGATACGTCCGCCGTGCGTGTGCACCACGCCGCCGCCGGCGTCGATGGCCACCACGACCGCCTGGCTGCCGTAGCGATTGGCGATCGCCGTGATCAGCTCGGGGTTGGCCAGAGCGGCCGAATTGAACGAGACGCGGTCCGCCCCGGACTCGATGATGCGCGACGCGTCCTCCACGCTGCGCACACCGCCTCCCACCGTGAAGGGGATGTCCAGGACTTCGGCGACCTGGACGACCACCGAGGTCATCGTGTCGGTGTCGTCGGGGGTCGCGGCGATGTCGAGGAACACCAGCTCGTCCGCCCCGCCGGCGCTGTAGAACGTCGCCAGCTCGACCGGGTCACCGACGTCGCGCAGCCCCACGAAGCTGACGCCCTTCATCACGCGCCCGTTGGCCACGTCGAGGCAGGGGATCAGGCGAGGGAGAGGCATTGCTCGAGGATGGTGAGTCCGGCTTCACCGCTCTTCTCCGGGTGGAACTGGACGCCGAAGAACGGTCCGTACTGCACCGCGACGGACACGCCCTCGGACGTGGCGACCGTGTACGGTGACTCGCCCGCGTAGGAGTGGGCGAAGTAGTAGGCCTCGTCCCACGGCTCGACCATGGCCCAGCCGAGCCGGGGCACCCGCCCGCTGGTCAGTCGCTTCACGTGGCCGGGCAGCAGGCCGAGCCCGAAGACCCCGTCATCCTCTTCGGTGGTCTCGAGGGCCAGCTGCATGCCCAGGCAGATGCCGAGGATGGAGCCGCCGCTCTTGAACCGCTCGTGCAGGGCCTTGGCCGCCCCGGTCTCGTGCAGGTGTTCCATGGCGCTGCGCGCCGATCCCACGCCGGGCAGGATCACGCGTTCGGCCTCGAGCAACGCCTCGCGGTCGCTCGAGACGATGCTCGCGCGGCCCAGTCGCGCGAGCGCCGCGCGCACCGAGTGGGTGTTGCCGGCCCCGTAGTCCACGACCACGACCGTCACAGCGAACCCTTGGTCGAGCGCACCAGGGAGCCGTCACGCACTAGGGCCTGGGCCAGGGCCCGGCCCACGGCCTTGAAGGCGGCTTCGGCCACGTGGTGGTCGTTCTCGCCGTGGGCCGTGACGTGCAGCGTGATTCGCGCGGTCTGGGCCAGCGACACGAAGGCGTGCGCGGCCATCCCCGGGTCCGGCGTGATCGAGATGGTGGCGGTCGCCCGTCCCGAGAGGTCCACCACCGCGTGCGCCAGCGCCTCGTCCATCGGCACCCTCGCCTCGCCGTAGCGGGTGAGTCCGCGCCGATCGCCCAGCGCCAGGTCGAGGGCCTCGCCGAAGGTGCGGAACATGTCCTCGACGGTGTGGTGATCACCGGTCTCGAGGTCGCCCACTCCTTCGAGTCGCAGGTCCATCCCGCCGTGGAACGCCAGCTGCTGGAGCATGTGGTCGTAGAAGCCGAGGCCCGTGTTGACGTAGACCCGACCCTCGCCGGGAATGCGAAGGCGCACGTTGAGCAGCGTTTCGGCGGTCGCGCGCCGGTAGCGCAGCGGCGCCCGGGGCGCTTCGCCGTCCTCCAGCACCGCGCGAAGGGTGTCGAGCAGGAGGTCGTCATCCCACTGGTCGCGCACGCTGATGCGAAGCCCGCCGGGATACGCGCGCATGACGATGCCGTGCACCAGCAGCTTCTCCACCAGGGCTTGGGGATCCTTCATGGGGATGAAGAGGAAGTTGGTGAAGGAGCGAAGAGGCTCGAGACCAAGGACCTTCAGTTCGCCGGCCATCCGTTCGCGCTCTTCGATCTGCGCGGACACGTCGGGCTCGGTGCCGAGCGCCGCCAGGGCCAGGGACGCCGACAGCGAGGAGACCGAAAGCGGCGCCTGGCGTGAGGTGATGACCGCGATTTTCTCAGCGCTCGCGAGGGCGTAGCCCACGCGAGCGCCCGCCAGACCGTAGGCCTTGGAGAAGGTTCGAAGCACTATCGCGCCGGCGTCCACCAGGTCGAGTGCGTCGACGCCCGCGTAGTGCGCGTAGGCCTCGTCGATCACCAGCTGCCCGGGCACGTCGGGCACGTCGGGCAACTCCCCGGTCGGGTTGTTGGGACGACAGACGAAAACCAGCTCGGCCTGGGCCGGATCATCGATCACCGTCGCGCCGGCCATCAATGCGGCGTAGCGGTACATCGAGTACGAGAACGCCGGCACCGTCGCGACGGTGCCCCCGGACGCGTAGATCCGCGCCAGCAGCACGATGAACTCGTCGCTGCCCGCGCCGATGGCCACCTGATCGAGGCCGACGCCGTGTTGGTCCGCGATGGCCTGGCGCAAGGACTCGTAACGTCCCCGGTCGTACTCGTTGACGTCGGCCAGGGCTCGCGCCAGGGCCGCCGGTCGGGCACTGGCCGGCGGCGAGGGCGGCACGTTGCCGTCGAAGCGCAGGATCTCACGGACGTCAAGCCCGTAGGTGAGCGCGAGCGCCTCACTCGAGGGCGGCCACTGGTAGGCGACGAGCGCGACGGGCTCAGTCACGGCGGGCCGTGGCCTTGTGGGCGGGCATGCCTTCGAGTTCCGCCAGTGCCTCGATGACCGGGGCCAGGAGTTCGAGACCCTCCTTGGTGACCCGCTGCACCGTGACCGTCTTCATGAACGACTCGAGCCCGAGGCCGCCGGTGGACTTGGACCACCCGCCGGTCGGCAGCACGTGGTTACCCCCGGTGGCGTAGTCGCCCGCCGGTACCGGAGAATAGGGACCGACGAAGACGGCCCCCGCGTTGCGGATCCGTCCGGCCAGCGACTCGGCCCGCTCGCCCAGCAGGGCGACGTGCTCGGCGGCGTAGCCCTCGACCTGCGCGAGGGCCGCGTCGAGGTCGTCGCCGACGCGCACCACGAAACCACGCGAGTCGGGGCCGTGCTCCATCTGGGCCGCGATCTCTTGTTGGATAAGCGCCTCGGAGATGCCTTCGTCGGCCACCACCACGATCTCGCTGGGACCGGCGGGCAGGTCGATGGCGACGTCTCGACTGACCAGCAGCTTGGCCGTGTTGACGGCACCGCCGCCGGGACCGACGATCTTGTCGACCGCCTTTATCGACTCGGTGCCGTAGGCCATCGCGGCGATGGCGTGGGCGCCGCCCACGGCCCACACCTCGTCGATGCCGAGCAGCGCGGCGGCCTGCGCGACGGCGGGCGCGCCGCTCGGCGGCGTGCACACCACGATTCGCTCGACGCCGGCAACCTGGGCCGGCACCGCGGTCATGATGAGCGAAGAGACGAGTCCC
>JBARBL010000050.1:0-11725 GCA_049793015.1 Acidimicrobiales bacterium
GCGTCGACCTGGCCGCCCTGCAAGGGACCGGCCGTGACGGGCTCATCACCCGCGACGACGTCGAGCGCGCGCTGCATCCCAACGGCACGACGACGGCCGCGCCGGCCCGGGTCAGCGCCCCGATCACGGGTCCCACGACCACCTCACGCTTCGTCGGCCGCGAGATCGAGTCCTGGGCCACCGGGCCCAAGGAGGAGCGCATCGCGGTGAAGGGCGTCCTTCGCTCCATGAGCGAGGCGATGGTCCAGAGCGCCTTCAGCGCCCCCCACGCCGCGGTGTGGGTGCGCGTCGATGCCACCCGGACGATGGAGTTGCTGGAGTCGCTCAAGAAGCAGTCCCCCCTCGCGGGGTTGCGTCTCTCGCCGCTCACCATCACGGCCTTGGCGGTCTGCGACGCGGCCCGGAACTATCCCGGCATCAACTCGAGCTTCGACGCCGCGGCGGGCGAGGTGGTGGTGCGGCGCTCGGTGAACCTGGGCATCGCGGCCGCCACCGATCGCGGCCTCATCGTGCCCAACATCAAGGGCGCCGACGCGTTGGGGCTCGTGGGCATGGCCGAGGCGCTCAACACCCTGGTGGACAAGGCGCGCAAGGGCACCACTACGCCCAATGAGATGATCGGCACCACGCTCACCATCACCAACGTCGGACCCATGGCCGTCGACGCGGCGATGCCCATCCTGCCGCCGGGGACCGGGGCTATCGTGGCCATCGGTCAGATCGCCAAGGCGCCCTGGGTGGTCGACGACGCCGTGGTGGTGCGACACGTGGTGGAACTGGCCATGTCCTTCGACCATCGCCAGATCGACGGCGCCATGGCCTCGGTGGTGCTCGCGCACATCGGTCGTTTCCTCTCGGATCCGGCCCCCGCCATCATCGCGGGCTAAGCCAGCGCCCTAAGGGCTTCCAGGGCCCGCGACGCGTGGGCGTTCATGCTGGTCTCGCTGTGGATGACCTCCACCAGGCGCCGGTCGCGGGCGATCACGAAGGTGGCGCGCTTCACCTTGAGCACGTCGAGCGTCCGTTTGACGCCGAATTGACGCGCGACCGCACCGTCGACGTCGGCCAGCAGCGGATAGTCCAGCTGGTTCTTCTCGGTGAACAACGACTGGCGCTCGACGCTGTCCATGGAGATGCCGACGCGTTGGGCCCCCAAGGCCTTGAAGTCGCCGGCCAGGTCGCGGAAGTTCCGGCACTCCTTGGTGCAGCCGGTGGTCATCGCCGCCGGATAGAAGAAGAGGGCGACGGGACCGTCGTCCAACAGGGTCGAGAGGGTTCGCCGTTCGCCGAACTGGTCGCTCAGGGTGAAGTCGGGCACCACCTCGCCAATTCGCATACCTGCAGGCTAGGCGTCGAGGCGGAATCCCACTCCCCGGATGGTGAGGAGGTGACGGGGGTTGGCGGGGTCGCTCTCGATCTTCTGACGCAGGCGCTTGACGTGGGTGTCGAGGGTCCGCGTGTCCGCGAGTTCGAGTCCCCACCACAGGGTGTCGAGGCACTGCTCACGGGTGACCACCTGGCCGAGGCGCGACGCGAAGAGTGCCAGCAGATCGAACTCCTTGCGGCTGAGCTCGATCTCGACGCCCTCCTTGGTCACGGTGCGGCGCACGACGTCGATGCGCAGGTCGCCGAAGCTCACGGTCTCCTCGTCGTCGCTGGCCACGGGGCGGCGCAGCACCGCGCGCATGCGCGCCACCAGTTCACGAAGGCGGAACGGCTTGGTGACGTAGTCGGCCGCGCCGATCTCCAGGCCGAGCACGACGTCGACCTCGCTGGTGCGCGCCGAGACCATGATGACGGGCACCCGGGAGGAGTCGTAGATCTCGCGGCAGTAGTCGATGCCCGACCCGTCGGGCAGCATCACGTCGAGCAGCACCAGGTCGGGGTGGGTGCTCGACATGAGCGAACGGGCTTGGGCCAGGGTGCTGGCGCCGACGACGACGAAGCCTTCGACCGTGAGCCCGATGTTGAGGGCCTCTTGGTAGCTGGGCTCGTCCTCGACGACCAGCACGACGCTGCGACCTTCGGCGCTAATCACGGGCGACCGCGCGGCGAGGGGCGACACGCTGGCGATAACGCAGGAGGGTGAGAGATCGTTCGCGTGCCACCAGGCCAACGTAAGGAGGTTGAGTTATCGCAAGGTGAAAACCGGGCAACCGGAAAGTAGACGGTGGATGAATCTTTTCGGGCCCTGATCAGTTGACCGTGAGGGTGAATCCTTCGTACACGGTGGTGCTGCGCTGGTAGCTGCCCGAGGCCGTGCAGACGTTCGGGCTCTGACAGACCAGCCCGTAGACGCCGCCGTCGACGCCCACGCTGGTGGCGCCGGCGGGCAGGGTCACCTTGAGGCCCGTCTGCCAGGCGCCGTTGACCTCGTTGATCACCAGGGCCTGGTAGAAGCCGGAGCCGTCGAGGTACGCGGCGCCCGCGCTGCAGTCGCCGTTCGAGCGACACGACAGGGCCACCACCCCGCCGTTCTTGCCGACCTGGGTCCCGTCGGCCGGCAGCTTGAGCTCCACGGCTCCCTGCCAGACGCCGTTGACCTCGTTGACGAAGAAACCCTGGTAGTGGTTGGTGCTGTCGGTGTACTGGCCGCCGGCGCTGCAGTTGGTGGCCGACGAGCAGGAGATGGCGTTGAAGCCATAGAAGAAGACGTCCGGATTCGTCCGGGCCCCCGACGGCATGGCCATGGGGGTGGCCCGCCGCCAGACGTGGGAGATCTGCGACACCACCAGGCCCTCGCCGACGCCCGAGGTGTTCTCGTAGTTGCCGATCGCGCTGCAGGTGCCGGGCGAGACGCAGGTGACCGCGCTCAGGGACGCGTCGGGGTAGGCGCTGGCGTTGCCGGGCAGCAGCAGCGACTGTCCGGGCGACCACCGGGTGGCGCTCTCGTTCACCAGCAATCCGTGGGTGGCGCCGTTGCTGTCGATGTAGGAGCCGACGGCGCTGCAGTTGCCCGCGCCCGCACAGGCCACCTGATTGAGCACCACGAAGGGGTTGACGTTGGTGGCGCCCGGCAGGTGCACCTGCTGGGCCTTCTGCCAGGTGCCGTTCACCTCGTTGAGCACCAGCCCCTGCGTGGTGGCGAGATGGGTGCCCACGGCGGCGTAGGTCCCCACAACGCTGCAGTTGCCCGCCGACGCGCAGGCCACCGAGCGAAGCTGCACGTCCTGGCCGGCGTTGACCGCGTTGGCGGGCAGGGCCACGCTCAGCGCGCCGCGCCAGACGTTGCCCACCTCGGAGTCGACGAAGCCTTGGGAGGCGCCGGCCTTGTCCTGGTAGGTCCCCACGGCGCTGCAGTTGCCCGGCGCGCCGCAGGACGTGGACAGCACGGTCACGTCGGCGCTGGCCGCGGCGGTCGAGGGCGGCGTGATCGTCACGGCCCCGCGCCAGGCCCCGTTTATCTCGTCGGAGAGGAGCCCCTGGGTCTCGCCCTTGGCGTCGGTGTAGGCCCCTCCGGCGACGCAGTTGCCCGCCGAGGCGCACGACAACGCGGGCAGGTAGCCCTGGGGAACCCCTTTGGCCCCCGCGGGCAGCGGCACGATCCGGGCCGCGGGCCAGTTGGGCGCCGCGTCCGCGAGCGACGGCACGGCCGCCACGAGCAGCGTGATGGCAATCACGACGGCTCTGGGTACGAACTTCATGGTCCTACGCTTTCTCGATCAGTGGTCGGACGTCCCGCGCGGTGGCGCAGGATCTGGAACGAGGGACACGGTGTGCCCGTTGAATGTCTGGCTACCTTCAGTATAAGTAAGCACCACCCGGCCGACGGTTCGGGCGCCGGCGCCGCGAAACCCGGGGCATTCCTACGTCGTGGGCGGATAGATGGACGCCACGAAGGGTCCGTCCTGGAACAGCGAGCTGTGATGGCTGTTAAGGCGCGTGTAGTGGCCGTCGCGCACGCGATAGGCGTACACCGAGACGGGGGCGTGGAGCCACTTGCCGCTCACGCAGTCGGGCGTGCAGTTGTTCCAGGTGGCGGTTCCCGTGGCGTAGGCGACGGGTTCGTTCCAGTGGGTCCAGTGCAGGTCCTTCAACTGGGAATTGGCGTCGGCGCAGGTGAGAACGAAGGCCTTGGGCGCCGAAACTCCCTGATTGGAGCAGTCGTAGATGGAGAGGCTCGTGCTATCGCGCGATTCGTGCCAGGAGAGCAGGGCGGCCAGGCCGGCTAGCACCAACAGGGCACCGAGGATGAGGAAGGGGATCTTTCGACGCATGACTTCATTGTAGAGAGGTTGACGCGGCGTTGGAATCGTTGCGGCGTGCGACGTCATCGCCCCCACCTTGATGACGTCAGATCGAGAAGTCCTCGCCCGACCAGATGCCCGACTGCGGGGGTCGCACGTGGCGCCCATCGAGTTCGGTTCCCGCGTGGGACTCAAGGCTGTCGACGCGGCTGGCCAGTGAGGTGAGGCTGAGTCCGATCAGGTCGGGCATGGCGCTGTCGTCGATGTCGGAGACCTTCGACGACGTGGGTGGTGTCGTGCGGGCGATGATCCGCCCGGGTATGCCCACCACGACGGCGTGGGCCGGCACGGATCCCACCACGACGGCGTTCGCGCCGATGCGGCTGTCGTCGCCGACGGTGATCGGACCCAGCACCTTGGCCCCGGCGCCGATGGTCACCCGGTCGCCGATGGTCGGATGACGTTTACCCTGATCAAGGCTGGTTCCTCCGAGGGTGACGCCTTGATAGATGGTCACGTCGTCACCCACCTGGGCGGTTTCGCCGATGACCACGCCGGTGGCGTGATCGATGAAGATGCCCGAGCCGAGCGTCGCGGCGGGGTGGATCTCGACGCCCGTGAGCAGCCGCGCCAGCGACGAGCCCGCTCGTGCGGCCAGCTTGAAGCGGCGCGACCACAGCCAGTGGTTGAGACGATAGGCCCACAGGGCGTGGACGCCGGGATAGGTCAGCGCGACCTCGAGCAGGTTGCGCGCGGCCGGGTCGCGGTCCAGGGCGGCGTGGAGGTCCTTTCGCAGTTCGCCCGACATTTAGTCGATCAACCCCTCGAAGAGCGGCGTCGAGAGATAACGCTCGCCGAAGTCGGGGATGACCACCACGATCTGCTTGCCGACGTTCTCGACGCGGGCCGCGACCTCTAGAGCGGCCCAAAGCGCCGCGCCCGCCGAGATGCCGACCAGCAGCCCCTCTTCACGGGCCGCGCGGTGGGCGGTGGCGAAGGCGTTTTCGTTGGTGACGGTGATGATCTCATCGATCACTGTCGTGTTGAGGACGTCGGGCACGAAGCCGGCGCCGATGCCCTGGATCGGGTGAGGACCCTTTGTTCCGCCGGAAAGGACCGGGGAGGCGCCCGGTTCGACGGCGATTACTTGAACCCCGGGCTTGCGTTGCTTGAGCACCTCGCCGACCCCGGTGATGGTGCCGCCGGTCCCGACCCCGGCCACGAAGATATCAACCTGGCCGTCGGTGTCGTCCCAGATCTCGACGGCCGTGGTGGCGCGGTGGATGGCGGGGTTGGCCGGGTTCTTGAACTGTTGGGGGATGAAGTAGCGCGGATCGCCGGCCGCCAGTTCCTCGGCTTTGGCGATGGCGCCGGCCATGCCGTCGGGACCGGGGGTGAGGATGAGCTCGGCGCCGTAGGCGCGCAACAAGGCTCGACGCTCCTTGCTCATCGTTTCGGGCATCGTGAAGGCGCAGCGGTAGCCGCGCGCCGCGGCCACCATGGCCAGCGCGATGCCGGTGTTGCCGCTGGTCGGTTCGAGGATGATCGTGTCGGGTCCGAGGAGCCCGGCCGCCTGCGCGGCGTCGATCATGGCCAGCCCCAGTCGGTCCTTCACGCTGTGGGCCGGATTGAAGTACTCGAGCTTGGCCAGGATCTCGGCCCCGGAGCCTTGGTTGAGACGGTTGATCCGAACCAGGGGCGTGCCCCCGACCAGCTGGGTGATGTCATCGGCGATCTTGGCCACTTTCGCACCTATTCTCTAGAATTATCCAGCAATTATCTGCAAAACGGTATTCTTGATAAATTTAGTCGGGATTATGGACACCGTGACCCGCCCCGGGGCCGCCGCCGCGTCGTTGGCTGCGACGTGAATGCCGCGCGCCTGTCGTGATGGCCAGCGGCGTGTCGGTCGCCCGCTGAGTTCGCCGCCCTGCGGCGATCGAACCTGATGCCCTGCGGGTACCTCGATGGACCAAGTTTCTCTAGGTTGTTCCGTCCGAGGACGACGGCAATCCGTAGAATGGGTCCCGTGCGCCTGTACTACCGCTGTAGAGCACGAGAATGCTCTCGCTGTATCGTCCGCGGGCGGATGCCCGCCGCGATGACCGCCGCCAGCCGTCAAATATCCTGGTGGTCCTAGGTGACCCGGATTCTTATCGTGGAAGACGACCAGGAGATCATCAAGCTCCTGGAGAAGTTCTTGGAGGGCGACGGCTACGAAGTGACCGTGGCCGCGGACCTGGCGGGAGCGCTCATGGCGACCTCGTCGCTCAGTCCCGACCTGGTGCTGTTGGATATCGTCCTCGGCGCCGAGGACGGCCGCGATGTGCTGCGCGAGATGCGCCTGATCAGCGACGTGCCGATCATTTTCCTCACGGGCCGGGGCTTGGAGGCCGAACGGATCGCCGGGCTCAAACTGGGAGCCGATGACTACATCGTCAAGCCCTTCTCCTTGGGGGAGGTGTCGGCGAGGATCGAATCGGTGCTTCGCCGCTCTGGCGTCAACCTGGCCCAGCACCAGATCGACGCGCCCACCATGCGCTTTGGCGAACTGCAGATCAATGAGAGCACCCACGAGGTGAAGCTCGACGGCACCCTCCTTGAGCTCACCTCCAAGGAGTTCGCCCTGCTGGCGTTCCTGGCGTCGTCGCCGCGTCAGGTCTACTCTCGCGCGCAGCTACTCGAGCACGTCTGGTCGTCGTCGAGCGAGTGGCAGAACGAAGCGACGGTCACGGAACATATTCGCCGGCTGCGGGCCAAGATCGAGGTCGATCCCGATAATCCGCGCTGGATCGCCACCGTCCGGGGTGTGGGGTACCGTTTCGAGCCCGAGCCGGTCAACTAGACCGCTTCGCGCACGAGTTTCGTCAGTTCGCAGAAGGTTGCTCGTGGCGAGCGAACAAGTTCCGAATCACGGCGACCAGTTCGCTCGGACGAAAGGGCTTCGCCAAGAATGCGCTCGTGCCGGGCAGGAGTCGTTCGAGCAGGGAGGCGTCCGCACTTCCCGACATCAGCAGCACCAGCAGGCCCGGATTGGTGGCCTGCAAGGCCTGGGCCAGTTCGTCGCCGCTGATGAGGGCCATCACCACGTCGCTGAGCAGCAGGTCGATGGGTCCTTCGAAGTCGCGGGCCAGTTCGAGGGCCAGTTCGCCCGAATCGGCCTCCAGGACGAGGTAGCCGCTGTGCTCGAGCACTTGGACCATGAGCCGTCGCAAGCGTTGGTCGTCCTCGGCGAGCAAGATCGTGGCCGTTTGCCGTGGCTCCTCGGCCTCCAAGGGGGACGGTTCCCGGCTGGCCTGCTCGTCGACCGTCGGAAGGTGGATGGCGAACGTCGTCCCCACGCCGACCTCGCTTCGGCATTGGATGGAGCCGTCGCTCTCTTCGACCAGGCGCCGAGCCGACGCCAAGCCGAGTCCGGTTCCTTTGAACGGCCCCTTGGTGGTGAAAAGGGGTTCGAAGCAGCGTTGGCGGGTGGCTTCGTCCATTCCCTCGCCGTTGTCGGTGACGATGATCTCGGCGTAGAGACCGGCCGCCACGTTGAGTTCGAGCGCGGCGTCGGCGTCGAGGGTGCGCGGATCCAAAGAAATGCTCAATTGGCCGCCCGAGGGCATGGCGTCGCGGGCGTTGATCGCCAGGTTGAGGATCATCTGTTCGAACTGGTCGGCGTCGACGCGGACGTTGCCGGTGTGCTCGTCGAGGGACCACACCACGTCGATGTCGGGGCCTACGATGCGTTCCAGCACCTCGGCGATCGATGAGATGGCCGTCGTGGGGCTCAGCACCACGGGTTCGGGTTCTTTCGTGCGCCCGATGGCCTGCAACTGCTCGGTCAGCACGGAAGCCCGCGAAGCGGTGGATTGGATCTCCTTGACCATCTGCGCGGCGCGGTCCTGGGAGCCGAGGTCGGCGGCCAGGATCTCCGCGTAGCCCGAAATGAGGGTGAGCAGGTTGTTGAAGTCGTGCGCGATGCTGCTGGCGACTCGGCCGCGAGTTTCCATTTGGTGCGCGTGGCGCAGCTCGGATTTGAGCTCGCGATGGTCCGTCACGTCGTCGACCAACGTGAGGATGCTCGCCAAACCGTCGTCGGCGGAGGCCAGTAGGGCGGCCGAGGCGGTCAGATCCCTGCGACGTCCCCTGATGTCAACGTCGCTCAGGTCGCGGCCGCTGGCGAAGTTGCCGGCGAGCACGTCGTCCCACAGCACCCGCAGGCGGTCTCGCGACGACTCCGGGAACGTGGGTTCGCTCCCGGCCATGGCATCGTGGAATTCCGGCCAGGCGAATATCCGTGCGCCGCTTCGATTCCACCACCGGACGTGTCCCTTCGTGTCGACCTCGACGATGCCGACCGGCGCCGACTCGACCAGGATGCGCCAGCGAGCCTCGCTGTGGCGGATCGTGCGGCTGAGTTCGGCGCTCGCCAGGGCCGTCGAGGCCATCTGGGCCAGCAGCGTCAGCACCTCTTTGTCCTCGGTGGCGAACTCCGCGGCGGATTCTCGGCGAATCGCGACGACGCCGCGGGCGTGGTCCCTTCGTTCGAGCACCGGGGCCACCAGCCAGTCGCCCTCGCGCCACGGCCCGGAACTCTCGCTGCGCGTGGTGGGAAACGCATCGGCCAGGCGGTCGCTCGAGCCGAGCGATAGGGGCTTCTTACCCCTCTCCGCCACGCCGTAGAGAGGGGCGGCGGGTCCGGACTCGAGCGTCACGATGGCCAAATCGGCGTTGAAGACGTTGCGGGTGCTGCTCGCGAGGCTGAGCAGTATCTCCTGTTCGCTGCGCAGGCCCGCCACGGTGATGGAGGAGGCGATCAACTGGTGGAGCTGGCTGGCGATCCGCTGGGTGTGGCGAACGGCGTCGCGGGCGTCCTGGTGCAGCAGCAGCCGCTCGACGGCGGTCGCGGTCTCCCAGATGAGGTCTTCGACCGCTCCGATCTCGTAGGTCTCATAACCGGGATGGCGTTGGTCGCTGACGAAGCTGATGGCGGCGAAGGGCCGGTCGCTCAGTTTGAGCGCGACCGAGACGCACCAAGGAGCCTGGGTCCCGTCAGCCGGGTACGTCTCGGTGGTGCCGCTCGCCAGGACCCGCGACGCGATCGCCCGGAGATCGGGCACCCTCGCATCCAGGCCGGCGACGCAGCACGGTTCGATCTCATTCTCCCGACTCAGGTGGTCGCAACCGTTGTGGCGCACGGCGAAGCGGCGCGGCAGCCCGTGGGGGCCGGTGAGATCGATGACGCACCAGTCACAGAACGAAGGGACCACGACGTCGAGTAGTTCGACCAGGTTGGACTCGACGTTCGCGCCCGACAACGTCGTGGTGGGCGCCCGTCGCACCGCCGCCAGATGCTGGCGCAGTTTGAGAACGCGTTCGTTTTGGCGCACCGAAGTCGGGGCGCCCGACCCGGGGCCTTTTTTGGACTCCCTGCGCCCGGTCAGTTTGTCGCCTCGTGCTGTCATGATCCGCTAACGCCGCCCGGGGCCCTCGTCCACTTCCCACCAGGCGCGCGATGCGGGCGCGAGGGTTCGCGTCGGGGGTTCCAGGCGACGTGGGGACGGCGGGGCGAGGTTCAAAGGGGCTTTCCCGAGAAGATGGCGAAGTCCTCGAGGAAGCGGTCGATTTCGGAGGCTTCGTGAGGGGTCGAGAAGAAGAAGCCTTGCCCGATGTCGACCTCTTCGAGCTGCAGGCGCTTGACCTGTTCGGCGTCCTCGATTCCCGACGCGAAGATCTGGACCTTCATCGACCTCGCGAGCTGCACCAGGTTGTGGATCTGCGTCACGACTTCGGAGTTGGTTATACCGGCGATGAATCCCTTGTCCAGCTTGACGATGTCGATCGGGAAGGCCTCGAGGTTGTCGAGCGGGGAGTCACCCGGAGCGAAGTCGTCAACGGCCAATCGAACCCCGAGGGCCTTGAGCGCCAGGAGATGATCGTGACTGGCGTCGGCGTCCTGAGCCAGGGTCTTCTGCGAGAACTCCAGGACCAGCAGCGCCGGATCGAACTGGCTCGAGGCCAGCGCGTCCGCCACGTCGTGCGCGAATTGCGGGAGCTCGAGCTGCTTGGACGAGATGTTGATCGAGACCGCGAAACGGTAGCCCTTGTCGTGCCAGGCGGCCGCCTGGGCGCAGACCGTGTCGAGCGTCCATCGTCCGACCGGGACGATCTGGCCGCTGGCCTCCAGCTCGGAGATGAAGGTCTCGGGGATGACTATGCCTCGAACCGGATGGCGCCAGCGAAGCAGGGCCTCGACGCCCGCGAAGGCGTCGGTCTGCAGGTCGATCGTCGGTTGGTAGACCAGGAAGAACTCGTCGCGTTCGAGAGCGGTCTTTAGGTCATCGTTCAAGGTGGCGGCGTCCTTGGTGGAATCGGGACTCCCAGGCTCATCTACCATCGTGCTTCGCTTCCCTTAGGGTTCCATCCGGATAAGAACGATAGAGGCAACGACCACGGTCCCCTCGTAGTGACGATACCAGTCATCCCCCCAATAATTGGAAGCGCCGGCGTGCGGCGTCGGCCGCGCAAGCGGTGTCACCACGGTGCTCAGGCCCCCGTCGGATCCGCTCGAGGCCGGGCTTCGACGTCCGGCCCAAGCCCTTTTTGTTCCTGGCGCCAGCCCGCCGAGGTGCCGCACTGACCGAGTCGGCCCGGACGCGCTTTTAGGGGGAATCACGGGTCCTGCTTCTATAGACTCAGCGCATGATCGCTCGGCACCAGACGTCACGGATAGCCCAAAGCCAGGTGCAATGAAAGTCCTGGTAACCGGCGCTGCCGGCTTCATCGGTTCGACGACCGCCGAACTCCTGCTCGAGCACGGCCATGAGGTGGTTGCCCTCGACAGTCTCGTGACCGGCCGCGAAGAGAACGTGCCCAAAGGGGCCCGGTTCGTCCAAGGTGACTGCGGCGACGTCGAGTTGGTGGCCTCCCTCGGGCGCGTCGACGCCTGCGTTCACTTCGCCGCCAGGATCGAGCCGGCGGAGTCCATGAAGTTCCCCGAGACGTTCTTCAATAACAACGTGGCGTCAACGTTTCGCCTGCTCGACGCGCTGGTGCAGTCGCGCGTCGAACGTTTCGTCTTCTCTTCCTCGTGCGCGGTCTATGGCGATCAGACCGAGATGCCCATCGACGAAGAACGACCCGCGAACCCGCACAGCCCGTACGGCCAGTCGAAACGGATGGTGGAGGAGGCGCTGCACTGGCTCGTGCAGCTCGGAAGGATGAAGTCGGCGACGCTGCGCTACTTCAACGCCGCCGGCGGGACCCTCGCGCACCCCGAGCGCCACAATCCCGAGATTCACCTGATCCCCATCGCCCTTGACGCGGCGACCGGCCGCCGGGATCACCTCGATATCTTCGGCACCGACTATCCGACCCCCGACGGCACCTGCGTTCGTGATTACATCCACGTGAGCGACCTCGCCGACGCCCACATCATGGCCATCGAGGCCCTGGGAGAACATCAGGAATTGACGTTGAATCTCGGTACCGGCGTGGGCTCGTCCAACCGAGAGGTGGTCGAGACCGTGAAGAGGGTGACCGGCCAGGAG
>JBARBL010000051.1:0-20288 GCA_049793015.1 Acidimicrobiales bacterium
CGGGTAGGCTTCGAGGTGGTGCCCCGGTCAACATCTTTCAGTGACACCGATGTCGCGAGGGCGGCCCTCACGGTGATCGACCGCGAGGGGCTCGCCGCGTTCACCATGCGCAACGTTGCCAGCGAACTCGGGGTGGCCCCAATGTCGCTCTACCGGTACGTGAGAAACCGAGAGCATCTCGAGGAACTCGTCGTCGAACTTCTCATGTCCGATGTGGACTTGACGGTTTCTAAACGCAGCTCGTGGAGACGACAGATGACAATTCTGGTCGAACGAGTTCGCGTGGTGCTGGAAATGCACCCCAGCGTGTTGCCCCTTGCTCTCCCGCATCGGCTCACTTCCGGGAATGGTTTGCGTCTATCGGAGACCGTGTATCAGATTCTGCTTGACGCAGGATTTACCAGTGCACAACGGGAGAGAGCGAATCGACTCCTCATGGTGTATTTACTCGGTTCCATTCAATTCGAGCTCTATGGCCCACTCTCACGGACCGGCGCGTCCGGACTCTCCAAACTCTCGGTCGACGAACACCCGCTTCTGCTTGAGGCGTTGCGACAACAGCGGACAACTGACGCGAGCAAAGATTTTCTCTCCGGCTTGACTGTTGTCTTGGACGGCCTTGAATTATCCAGGCGCACCATTCGCGAAAGGATTTGACCGAATAGCCGCATTCCACTAAGTGATACTGGCCATTTCTACCAAGTCCTTGTCGGGGCGCCCGGATTCGAACCGGGGACCTCCTGGTCCCAAACCAGGCGCGCTAACCAAGCTGCGCTACGCCCCGTACGTGATGCTTACGTTCCAGCAACGTTACTACGTAGAGTTTCTTTGACCGACTCCCGGTGAAGGACGCTCCCGGCGTCCGTCGCACGGTTACGAGTCGACCTTCACAAATGTCTTCCGCCAACGTGGCGCTTCGCTAATGGTTGGGGATGCGCGGGCTACGTTCTTTTCGTAGGCTGACCTTTCAAGCGGGGGTGATGATGGCGTACGAGTGGATTGTGAACGCGTTGGAGGACACCTGGTCGACGATCGATAGGGTCGTGCGCCCCCAAGGTGCGCACGCGTATGACGCGCCGACTGCCTGTCCCGGATGGAGCGTGCGTGACGTGCTTAGTCATCTGTTGGGATTCGAGATGATGCTCCAGGGCGCTCCCGTCCCGCCCTACGACGGCTCGTGGCCCGACTACGTGCGCAACCCCATTGGTGAGATCAACGAGGCCTTCGTCCAGGTACACCGCGACGAGCCTGGCATCGAGGTGCTCAACCAATTGCGCGCGGTCGAGGCGCACGCCATAACGAGGTTGCGGAACCTCGATGATGAAGCCTGGGAGAAAGTGGGATGGAGCCCTGAAGGCGAACGGCCCTATCACCGGTTCCAGGAGACGCGGGTGCTGGATAGCTGGATACATCTCCAGGACATCCGCGACGCCCTGCTGGAACCCTCGGACGACCATGGCGTGGCCGAAGAGATAGTGGTCAATCGGTTCGAAGCGGCCCTGCCCTTCATCCTGGGCAAGAAGATGAAGGCGCCCGACGGCACGGTGATGCACGTGAACCTCACCGGTCGACTGGCGCGCACCATTGTTTTGGGCGTCGAAGGAGGTCGCGCGGTCGTCATTTCGTCAAGTGACGACGTTCCCAATCTGGAGTTCACCACCCCCGTCGCGCTCTTCTGGCGTCGCGCCGCCGGTCGAATCGGGCCGCAGGCCTTCCTCAACGCGTCCGCGACCGACGTGCGAGGCGACCACGAACTGGCACAGAGCTTTGCCGAGGCCCTTTCCATCATGCTCTAGGCGATTTTGAGATGAGCCGGTAGGATTGAATCCCTTATGCGCGCTACCTCAACGAACTTAGAAGACAACCGAATCAAGCTCACGGTCGAGATCGACGAAGCCGAGATGGACGAGGCGATCGACGCCGCGGCCACCACGCTGGCCAAGCAGATCAGCGTCAAGGGCTTTCGAAAGGGCAAAGTGCCCAAGAACGTGATGATCGCCCACTTGGGGGGCCCGGGAATGCTGCGTTCGGAAGCCATTCGAGAGTCGCTCCCGGATTTCTATTCGCGCGCCGTGGCTGACACCCTGACCGATCCCATCGGCCAACCCGACATCAACATCACCGCCGGCGAGGAGAGCGGGGTGCTGTCCTTCGAGGCCGAGGTCCAAGTGCGGCCCGAGATCAGCATCAGGGGCCAGCACGACCTGCGGGTGACGATTCCCTCGCCGGTCGTGAACGACGCGGAAGTGAACGCGCAGATCGACCGCTTCCGCGAGACGGACGCCGTGCTGAAGGAAGTCGATCGTCCTATCCAGACCGGTGACCTGGTGGCGATGGACATCCACGTCGAGCAGATCGCGACGGAGGCCGAGCCCATCGATATGAGCGACTACATGTACACCGTGGGTTCCGGCGTCATCACCGAGGGCGTGGACGACCTCATCGTGGGACTCAAGGCCGGCGAGGAGTTGAAGTTGAATGGCAGCATGGGTTCTGGGGTGACCGCGACCTACGAACTGAAGCTCAAGCAGGTGAAGGAACGCGAGTTGCCCGAACTGACCGACGAGTGGGTGTCGCAGAACACGGAATGGGAAGGCGTGGACGCCATGCGCGACGCCATCTTGAGCCAGATGCGGACCATGAAGATCGTCGAGGCGCAGACCTCCCAGCGCGACGCCGTCCTGATGGCCGTCAGCGAGCTGGTGAGTGAAGAGGCGGTCCCCGAGATCCTGGTGGAGAGCGAGACGGCCGAGAGGCTGCAGGAGCTCGGTCAACGCCTCGGCCAGCAGAAACTCAACCTCGAGACGTTCTTGCAGGTGACCAATCAGACCCCCGACCAATTACTCGACGCGCTGCGGCGCGACGCCGTGCGCGCCGTGCGCATCGACCTCGCCATGCGCGCGCTGGTGAAGGCCGAGGGGCTCGAACCCACGCCCCAAGAGGTAAACGAGGAACTGGAGCAAACGGCCAAGGCCATGGGGGTGGACGCCGAGAAACTGCGGTCGAACCTGCGCGATTCCGGTCGCACCGTGGCCTTCTCCGCCGAGGTTGCCAAGATGAACGCCTCGCGTTGGTTGCACGACCACGCGACCTTCGTGGACCCCGACGGCGTGGAGATTGACCGAGACCTGCTCAAGGCGGACCAGCTCGAAGATTCCGACGTTTAAGGTAGAGGCGTGAACGAATATTTTGAAGCCAAGAACTACCTCGTCCCGACGGTGGTGGAGTCATCGAGTCGGGGCGAGCGCGCCTACGACCTCTACAGTCGTCTGTTGCGCGAGCGCATCATCTTCCTCGGCACGCCGCTCGACGACACCGTCGCCAACTTGGTGTGCGCCCAGATGCTCTTCTTGGAGTCCGAAGACCCGGACAAGGACATCAACTTCTACATCAACTCGCCCGGTGGCGACATCACCGGGCTGCTGGCGGTGTACGACACGATGAAGTACATCAAGCCCGACGTGTCGACGTTCTGCTTCGGTCAGGCCGCGTCGGCCGCGGCGGTGTTGCTGGCGGCGGGTGCGAAGGGCAAGCGCTTCGCGTTGCCGCACTCTCGAATCCTGTTGCACCAGCCCTGGGGCGGCGTGGGCGGTCAAGCGTCGGACATCGAGATACAAGCGCGCGAGATCATCCGAATGAAGGACATGATCAACACGATGCTGGCTGTCGATACCGGTCAGTCGGCCGAGCGCATCGCCAAGGACACCGACCGCGACTTCATCATGGGTTCCGATGAATCCGTGCAATACGGCCTGATTGACGAGGTAATCTCCGCCCGCTCCTAGGTGCCGCTTTCAAAGTCGGCTGGCTCATAGGATGGTGAGGGCGAAGGTCGTGTCGGAGGTTGTCAGTGGCAAAGTTTGGCGAAGGTAGCGACCTTATAAAGTGCAGTTTCTGCGCAAAGGGTCAAAAACAGGTTAAGAAGCTCATCGCGGGACCCAGCGTGTACATATGCGATGAGTGCATCGACCTGTGCAATGACATCATCGCCGACGAGTTCGGGGACCGACCCGAATTCGTACTCGAAGACCTGCCCACGCCGCGTGAGATCTCCGCCTTCCTCGACGAGTTCGTCATCGGGCAAGTGGACGCCAAGAAGATTCTCTCGGTGGCCGTCTACAAACACTACAAGCGAATCCAGACGGGCCCGCTGCACGACGAGGACGTCGAAGTGGCCAAGTCCAACGTGCTGCTGCTCGGCCCGACGGGGTGCGGCAAGACGTTCCTCGCCCAGACCCTGGCCCGCATGCTCAACGTTCCCTTCGCCATCGCGGACGCCACCGCCCTCACCGAGGCCGGTTACGTCGGCGAGGACGTCGAGAACATCCTGCTCAAG
Organism: Acidimicrobiales bacterium; assembly: GCA_049793015.1. Taxonomy (GTDB): domain Bacteria; phylum Actinomycetota; class Acidimicrobiia; order Acidimicrobiales; family RAAP-2; genus RAAP-2. The sequence continues at coordinate 4,337 of JBARBL010000051.1, forward strand.
CTGCTGTCGGCCGCCGACTTCGACGTCAAACGGGCGGAACGCGGCATCATCTACATCGATGAGATCGACAAGATCGCCCGTAAGGCGGAGAACCCGTCGATTACCCGCGACGTGTCAGGGGAGGGCGTACAGCAGGCGCTGCTCAAGATCCTCGAGGGCACCGTGGCGAGCGTCCCGCCCCAAGGTGGTCGCAAGCACCCCCACCAAGAGTTCATCAACATCGACACCGCCAACATCCTGTTTATCTGCGGCGGGGCGTTCGCCGGGCTCGAGGAGATCATCGAACGACGCATGGGCAAGAAATCGATGGGCTTTAACTCGCCGATCGAATCCAAGCGCAGCGGCGATATCGCGCTCTTCCGACACGTGCTGCCCGAGGACCTCATAAAGTTCGGTCTCATCCCCGAGTTCATCGGTCGCCTGCCGATCGTGGGCGCCGTGCAGCAGCTGGACCGCGACATGCTGGTGAGCGTGCTGACCGAGCCGAAGAACTCGCTCGTGCGTCAGTTCCAACAGATCCTCGCGATGGACGGCGTCGAGTTGGTCATCGAACCCGACGCGTTGGCGGCGATCGCCGACCTGGCCATGGAACGCGGCACGGGTGCGCGAGGGCTGCGCTCGATCCTGGAGAACGTGCTGCTCGAGCCCATGTTCGACGTGCCGGGCCGCAGTGACGTCGTCAAGTGCCTGGTGTCGGCCGAATCAGTGCGCGACAAGCTCGCCCCGACCTACGAAATGCGAAAGGCGACGCGAACTCGCCGAGCGAGCTAACCCGTGCATTTCAAGTCGTACCTCGAGGCGCTGACCTGGCTCGAGTCGCACATGGACTTCGAACGCCTGGCGCCCAATCGTCAGGAACCGCCCACGCTGCAGCCGATATTCGACACGCTGGCCCTCCTGGCCAACCCCCAGCAGGACTATCCGAGCGTGCACGTCACCGGCACCAACGGCAAGGGGACGACCAGCACGCTCGTGAGTTCCCTGCTCAACGCCACCGGACTTCGCGTGGGCACCTTCACCAGCCCCGACTTGCACGCCGTGAACGAACGTATCGCCGTGAACGGCGAGCCGATTGACGACGAGAGCTTCGTCGGACTCTTCTCGAGGCTGGCCGACGTCGAGTCGGTCTGCGGGTTCGTGCTGACCCGATTCGAACTCCTGACGGTGGCCGCCCTGTTGCACTTCTCCGACGAGGGCGTCGACGTTGCGGTCATCGAGGTCGGCATGGGTGGGACCTGGGACTCGACCAACGTCATCGACAGCGACGTCGCCGTGCTGACCAACGTGGACCTCGACCATACGGCCGTGCTGGGGACGACGATCGCGGAGATCGCCACCGACAAGGTCGGGATCTTCCGCGCCCACGGCGTGGCCGTCGTCGCTACGACCAACCCCACGGTCGTCGAAATCGCCCGGGCCAGGGCGGCCAAGCTAGGCGCGACGTTGTGGCTGCTCGATGAATCATTCTTCCTCGAGCAGAACGACCTCGCGCTGGGTGGTAGGTCCATCACGGTGCTGACTCCTTACTCGCGCTACGAGGAGGTCCTGGTCTCGCTGCACGGCATCCACCAGGGGGTGAACGCCGCCACCGCCATCGTCGCGGCGGAGGGCTTCCTCGGGCGCGCGCTGGGCGAGTACGTGGTCACGATTGCCCTGTCGAGCGCGCGCATGCCCGGTCGCATGGAGCTCATTTCGAGAAAGCCCGTCATCGTGGTAGACGGCGCGCACAACCCGGCCGGTGTCAATGCGCTCGTGGCGACGCTCGACGGCGCGTTCCACGTGCACGGTACGCGTCGGTGCGTGCTGGGAATGCTCGAGGGTCGCGACGTCGACGAGATGGTCACCCCGCTGGTGTCGCTGGGCTTCGCGGAGTTCCACTGCTGCGCGCCGCACTCACCGCGCGCGATGAGCGCCAGCGACGTCGCCGCCGCAATTCGACGTGCTGGAGGAACGGCCTTCGAGCATCCGAGTGGCGTGGCCGCCCTGGCGCACGCGCGTGAGCGCTCGAACGACGATGACCTCATCGTGGTCGCCGGCAGCCTCTATCTCGTGGGCGAGGTGCGCGGAGAGGTCATCCACATCGCTTCACGCCATCTGGCGTAGGACTGTTAGATTGACTCGTCGTGGATAGAACCTTGGTGATCGTGAAGCCCGACGCCGTGCGGCGCGGCCTCATTGGTGTGATTGTGCAACGCCTCGAGCGCCGTCAGTTGCGCGTCGTCGAGGCCCAGCTGCGCACCATTGACCGCGACAGCGCGCAGCGTCACTACGCCGAACACGTGGGCAAGGTGTTCTACGAGCCGTTGGTGGACTTCATCACGAGTGGCCCCTCGTTGCTGCTCGTGGTCGAGGGACCCGAGGAGACCGTCAAGGTCGTTCGCGCGCTGATGGGCGCCACCGACCCCAAGGACGCGGCGCCCGGCACGATTCGCGGCGATCTGGCCACGAGTACGAGAGAGAATCTCATCCACGGCTCGGATTCTCCGGCCTCGGTGGCGCGAGAGATTGAAATTTTCTTCCCACATCTGGCTTAGATAAGACTTTTTCCATTTTGGGCGAACATGGCCTAACCTTGTACTCGAACGAGAGCCACGTCGGTTCAAGGTAAAGGGTCTCTATGGTTGATCGTCGTTTTTCACTGCTTGGTCGTGACATGGCCGTCGACCTCGGTACGGCCAACACCCTGGTCTACGTGCGGGGTCGCGGGATCGTGCTCAACGAGCCTTCCGTGGTCGCCGTCGACGTGAAGGACGGCAAGCCGCTTGCCGTGGGCGCCGAGGCCAAGCGGATGATCGGGCGCACGCCGAGCAACATCCAGGCCATCCGTCCTCTGAAGGACGGCGTCATCGCCGACTTCGAGATCTGCGAGAAGATGTTGCGCTACTTCATCCATCGCGTGCACCAGCGACGCTTCGCGAAGCCCCGCATGGTGATCTGCGTGCCGTCGGGCATCACGGGTGTCGAGCAGCGCGCCGTCATGGAGGCGGCCGAGTTCGCCGGCGCGCGCAAGGCCTAAATCATCGAATAGCCGATGGCCGCGGCGATCGGCGCCGGGCTACCCATCCACGAGCCGACCGGCAACATGGTGGTGGACATCGGAGGTGGCACCACCGAGGTGGCGGTCATCTCGCTCGGCGGCATCGTCGCGAGCCAGTCCATCCGCGTGGGTGGCGACGAGCTCGACGAGGCGCTGGTGGCGTTCGTCAAAAAAGAGTTCCAGCTGGCGTTGGGTGAGCGCACGGCGGAGGAGATCAAGATTCAGCTGGGTTCGGCCTACCCCTTGGAAGAGGAGCTGCGTGCCGAGATTCGTGGCCGCGACCTCGTGACCGGACTGCCCAAGACCGTCATCATCTCGACCGAACAGATTCGCAAGGCCATCGAAGAGCCGGTGCAGGCGATCATCGACGCGGTGAAGGTGACGCTGGACCGCACACCGCCGGAGTTGTCGTCGGACCTCATGGAGCAGGGCATCGTCCTGACCGGCGGCGGGGCGCTGCTGAACGGTCTGGCCGCCCGCCTAGAGTCCGAGACCAATATGCCCATCATTGTGGCAAAGGATCCACTTAACTGCGTGGCCCTGGGAAGTGGCATGTGCCTCGAAGAGCTCGAGACCTTTGAACGCATGTTGAAGACCAGCCCTTCGCGTTAACCCGTGGCCACAGATCGCTCGAAGCGTCGCGCCTGGACGCTGGGCGTGGTGGTCGTAGCCATCCTCACCGTGCTGGCCCTGACGGGCGGCGTGCTGTCGGGGCTGCGCAGCGCCGCCAACGTGGTGGTCACGCCGTTCAACTGGACGGTCAACGAGGTGGCCCGGCCCATCGGACACCTGTTCGCGGGCGCCATCAACTACAGCGACGTGGTGGCCCAGAACCAGAAGCTGCGCTACGAACTTGGTCAGGCGCAGCTCAAGGCCAACGAGACCTGGCCCCTGCAGCGCCAGCTCCAGCAGGTCTCGACCGACCTCAACGTGCCCTACGTGGGGTCCCTGCCCACCGTGGGGGCGCAGGTGACGACGCAGTCGCCGACGAACTTCGCCGCCACGGTGCAGATCTCCAAGGGTCGCGATAGCGGCATCCTGGTGGGGATGCCGGTCGTCGCCAACGGGGGCCTGGTCGGCAGCATCATCGCCACGACCCCCCAAGGGTCGACCGTTCGACTGATCTCGGACGTCAACTCCTCGGTCGGGGTCACCTTCGGCAACGGCGACGTGTCCCTCGTGGTCAGTGGTCGCGGCGTCAACAACGGCCTGAGCGCCGTGTCGGTGCCGTTATCGACCCCTATTACTGCGGGCACCAAGCTGGCCACCAACGGACTCAACGGCGGCCTGTACCCTCCCGGGCTTCCCGTGGCCAAGGTCGCCGAGGTCTCGCTGACTCCCGGGGCCGCGACGTACAACCTGGTCCTTCGCCCGACGGCGGACCTTCGTCACTTGCTCTACCTGGACGTCGTGTTGTGGGAGCCGACTGCGTGAGACGCGCCCTCCTGCCCGCCCTGGTGGTGACGTTGTTCATCGAGGCGCTGCAGCTGACGGTCCTCTCGTCGCTACGGATCGAAGGCGTCGTGGTGATGCTGGTGTGGCTCTGGCCCCTCGCCATGGGGCTGACGGGCTTCACGTCGCTGGCCTTGGTGACCGCGTTGGTGGCCGGCGTCTTCTTTGATACGCACTCGACCACCCCCTTCGGACTCACCGCGCTGGTGGCGCTGATACTCGCCTACGGCGCCTCGCGCCTCGGACGAGAGGGAGTGGGCGACCTCGATTCCGCGGCCTGGTGGGTGACGCCCTTCCTGGCCGCGCTCGGCGGCTTCGCCGCGCCCTTGCTCTACGTCATGGCGGGCGCCGGGACCCTGGACTTCAACCTCTGGCGCGGCAGCGTGCTGATGATGATGTTCATCAACGCGGGCGCGTTCTTCGTGCTGGCGCGCCCCATGACGCGACTGGCGCGGGCGATCGCCAACGTCGGCGAACGAGCGCATCGATGAGTCGTTCGTGGCGCGACCGTCCGGTCGGCTCCTGGTTCTCCCGGTTGTGGCGCCCCTGGGTCTCTTTGCACCCCCTGCGGGGCCGGGGTCGTTCCATCAACGAGCCCGACCCGGTGGGCATCCGTGACCTGGTGGCGTCGCCCGACGAGGTCCAGGCCCGGCCCGAACTGCGCTGGCGCCTGATTGGCGGCTTTTTCGCCCTGCTCTTCCTGGCCCTCCTGGGCCGACTCTTCATGCTCCAGGTGCTCGAGCAAAAGACGTCGGCGCTCACGGTGCAGTCCAATTCGATCCGCGTGACCACGATTCCCGCGACCCGGGGCGAGATTCTGGACCGCAACGGCAACCCGCTGGTCACCAACGTCACGACCGTGGAGATTCGACTTTCCCGGGCCGAGGCGGCGCTGTACCCGCCGATCAAGGGAACCCTGGCCTCGCTCACGGGCATCAGCGTGGGTCAGATCAACGCCGACCTGCTCAACACGCAGTACAGCCCCTACCAGCCGGCGCCCATCATGACCGACGCCTCGCCCGGCATCGTGGAGTTCATCAAGCTGCACCCCAGCGAGTTCCCGGGGGTGTCGGTGCTCGACGTGGCGACCAGGTCGTACCCCAACGGCGGCAACGTCGCGGCCCAGGTGCTGGGCTACGTCGGTCCCATCACCGGGGCCGAGATCAAGGCCAATCCCAACGCCGGCTACCAGACGGACTCGGTGATCGGCAAGACCGGCGTCGAGTCGTTCTACGAGCAGTTCCTGCGGGGCAAGGACGGCACCAGCAGCCTAGAAGTCAGCGCCAACGGCCAGATCCTCGGCTCGGTGCACACCACCCAGCCGCAGGTGGGTGACTCGGTGGTGCTCAATATCGACACCCCGCTGCAGAAGGCGCTGGACGGGTACCTGGCGAGTGACATCGCGCGCGTGCGAAATTCCGTCGACCCCCAGACGGGCAAGCACCCGCCAGCCATCAACGGGGCGGCCGTGGTGATGAACGTCAACAACGGCCAGGTGCTGGCGATGTCGAGCTATCCTTCCTACGACCTCGATTCCTTCGTCAACGGCCTCACGGAGAGCACCTTCCACCAGTTGCTGAGCGAGGGGGCCTTCAACAATTACGCCATCCAGGGCCTCTATACCCCGGGCAGCACCTTCAAGCTCATCACCGCCACGGCCGCGCTGCAGACCGGGATCTTCCCCGCGTACAAATACATCAACGACACGGGCACCTTCAAGGTGCCCGGTTGCTTCCAGGCGTCGCACGGTTGCCTTTTCCACGACAACGACCACGAGGCCGCCGGACAGGTGGACCTGCCCATGGCCCTGACGGTTTCCTCGGACTACTACTTCTACAACCTGGGCTATCTCTTCTGGTCCCAGACCAACCGCTACGGCTTGACGCCCATCCAGAACGTCGGCGCCGCCTACGGGCTCGACTCCAACACCAACATCGACCTGCCCGACGAGGTGTCGGGCCGCGTCGACTCGCCGTCGGAGCGCCTGTTGCTGCACAAGGAGTCGCCGTCGAACTTCCCGACGGTGAGCTGGTACACCGGCGACAACATCGAGATGGCCTTCGGCCAGGGCGCCACGGCCGTCACCCCGATCGAGCTGGCCAACGCCTACGCCACCTTCGCCAACGGCGGCACACGCTATTCGCCCGAGGTCGCGGCGGCCGTGATCAACGCGCACGGCAAGGTCATAGAACGCTACGGTCCCCGGGTGCTCGGCCACGTGAATCTGCCGCCCGGCGTACGCAACCCGATACTGGCCGGTCTGACCGGCGTGGTGGAGAACCCATCGGGCACCGCCTACGGCGCCTTCCACGGTGTCGTGAAATTCTCCCTCGCGTCGTACCCCATCGCCGGCAAGACCGGCACCGCGAGCAACGCCCCCGGGCTCGAGCCCAACTCGTGGTTCGTCGGCTTTGGACCGACCACGCACCCCCAGTACGTGGTGCTGTGCGTGGTGGCCCAGGGCGGTTACGGGGCCGACGCCGCCGCGCCCGTCGTGGCGCAGGCCTTCAACTATCTCGTGGCGCACGCAGTGCCGCCGGTCACCCTCAAGCCCCAGCTCACGGTGCCGAGCAAGAAGAAAGCCACCGCCAGCACCACCACGACCACACTTTCGCACGGGTAACCCGACGCGGGCCCCATGGCGAGTAACATTGATGTCGTTGGGCGCAGATGTGCAAAATGTACGGTGCGCAGTAAGAACGCAGCAGAAGAGCAGTGTCTCGCACTCCGCTTCTGGAAGCATTGAGGACGCAACGTGGTACACGTTTTGGTAGTGACCCTGATGGTCATATGGCTTTCCGTTCTCTTCGTGGCGACCCAACACGCCACTTTTTCGCCTTCAAATCTCAACGCGCCGGGTAAGCCCCGTCGCGCCAACCATTTCGGCGGTGCCGCGCAACGCGTCGCCCCCATGAACTCAAGGAGTACCCGTCGTGAGCGACGAACCCAACATCCAGTCCGCTGCATCGTCTAGTCCTCGAATTGGCGACACCCGACCAGCACCTCAGATAGGCGACACTCGACCAGGCACCGCCTCGGTCCCGCCCAACACCAACACCGGCGGTTCGTCCGGCCAGCCGGGCGGTCAGGGCGGGGGCAATCGCCGTCGTCGTGGTGGCCGCGGCCGCGGAGGCCTCTCCCAGGGCAACCCGCAGCGCCAGGGCGGGGGAGCGCGTCTCGCCGAGACCCCGGTGGAGGCGTCGGCCCCCGAAGGCGCCGGCGAGGGTGGCGGCCGCGGCAAGGTCCGCCGACGTCGTGGCGGGGAACGCCGCACCCGAGCCCAGGGCCGCTACCTGATGTGCGTGCACACCAATCAGGGCACCACGCACATCGCGACGCTCGAAGGCCGCTCCATGGTCGAGTACACCGTGGCCAAGGGCGCGGACGAGACCAATCAGATCGACGGCAACATTTACCTGGGTCGAATCCAGAACGTCCTGCCCGGCATGGAGCTGGCCTTCGTGGACATCGGGATCCCCAAGAACGGTGTGCTCTATCGCGGCGACGTGACCTTCGAGGCTGACGAGATGGAGGGCGCGCCGTCCAACGACAAGCGCATCGAGGAGATGATCAAGTCCGGACAGATGATCATCTGCCAGGTCACCAAGAACGCCATCGGCGCCAAGGGGGCCCGCCTGACCCAGGAGGTGTCGATTCCCGGCCGCTTCGCGGTGCTGGTGCCCAACTCCTCGACCATCGGCATCTCCAAGCGCCTGCCCGACGGCGAACGGCGCCGGCTGCGCAAGATCATCGACGACGTCAAGCCCGAGCGACACGGCATCATCATTCGCACCGCCGCCGAAGGGGTCACCGCCGAGGACCTCGCGCGCGACGTGACCTCGCTGTCGGAGAAGTGGTCGGCCATCGAGGCCGAGGTGGCCAAGTCCAGCCAGCCCCGGCTCATCTACCGTGACCTCGACCTGGCCGTGAGGGTGCTGCGCGAGGAACTCAACGACGACTATCGCGGCGTCATCATCGACGATCGCGAACTCTACGAGAAGGTCCGCGAGTACGTGCTGGCCGTCAACCCCGAACTGGCCGATCGCATCGAGTTCTACGACCGAGCGACCGAGGAATTGCCGCTCTTCGAGCGTTATTTCGTCCACGAGCAGCTGCACCGGGCGCTCGACCGAAAGGTCTTCCTGCCCTCGGGCGGGTCGCTCATCATCGAGCGCACCGAGGCGCTCACCGTGGTGGACGTCAACACCGGCAAGAACGTGGGCACGACGAACTTGGAAGAGACGGTCTTTCGCAACAACTTGGAGGCCGCCGAAGAGGTGGCGCGACAGCTGCGCCTTCGCGACATCGGCGGCATCATCGTCATCGACTTCATCGACATGGAACCGCGGGCCAACCGCGAGGCCGTGGCCTCCGCCCTGCGCCAGGCGCTCTCGCGCGACAAGACCCGGACCCAGGTCTTTGACATCTCCGAGCTCGGCCTGGTGGAGATGACGCGCAAACGCGTCAACGAGGGTCTGCTCGAATCGGTCTCGCGGATCTGCACCGTCTGCGACGGGCGCGGTTTCGTGGTCGAGACCGGTCTGTAGCCCGAGCCAGGACATTTCGACTACTATGGAAACCTTATGTACGCCGTTATTCGTGTAGGCACATCCCAGGAGCGCGTCACCGAGGGCCAAGTGGTCCGGGTCGATCTACGCCCCGAAGAGGTGGGTTCCGTCATCCAATTCGAGCCGGTGTTGCTGGTGGACGGCGACAAGGTCACCGCCGGTCCCGAGCTCGCGGGCGCCTCGGTCAGCGGCACCATCCTCGGCGAGGAGAAGGGCCCCAAGATTCGCGCCATCACCTACAAGGCCAAGGCCAACCAGCGCAAGCGCTGGGGCCACCGCCAGCACTATTCGACCGTCGAGATCAACACCATCTCGGTGAAGGCGTAAGGAGCACTCATGTCAAAGACGAAAGGTGGCGGTTCTTCAAGGAACGGTCGCGACTCGAACGCCCAGCGTCTCGGTGTCAAGACCTTCGACGGGACCGCCGTCAAGAGCGGGAGCATCATCATTCGCCAAAGGGGCACCCAGTTCCATCCGGGTCGCAACGTCGGCATCGGCAAAGATGACACTCTCTTCGCGCTCGCTGAGGGAACTGTGAAATTCGGCTTCCGAGGCGGCCGGAAACTGGTCGACGTTCTCGTTGACTGAGTTTTCCTCCTAAAACTAGAAACCCCCGGGTTCGCGCCCGGGGGTTTCTAGTTTCTAGCCAGCATTCTGGCCCAAATTACGAGCCCTTGACTGCCTTCTTGAAGGTCGAGCCAATCGAAATCTTCGGAGCCTTGGAGGCCTTCACCTGAATGGCCTCACCCGTCTGAGGGTTGCGGGCGGTGCGAGCCTTGCGGTCGACCCGCTCGAACGACAGGAAGCCGGAAAGCACGATCTTCTCGCCTTCGCTCACGCTTCGGACGACGACGTCTTCAAAGGCCTTGAGGACCTCGGCCACCGTGCTCTTGTTCGCGCCACTCTCGGCGACAATTGCGTCTACTAACTCGGCCTTGTTCACCGGTCGACTCCTTACTCTTCGTTGAATCGGACTGGGACTGTACCCAGTAACCACGGCCATCTTTATCGCAAAAGTGCCTAAAAATAGGGATTATTGGAAGAATTCCCTTAACAAATTTGAGTTTCTCAGCAATACTCCTGTTTTCAAAGACCAAGAATTTCCCCACTTTTGCGCTTGAACAGGCTTTTCCACTGGTTTTCGCCAGCTTCGAGACACCTCAAAACGCTCGATTTCCCTTGTTTTCTCCCGAATTGTGCCGCCCGGGAGCGTCCTGAAGGGAGTGGGAACGTGACCGAACACTCCTTGTTTCTTGAACGATCCCGCGACGAACCGTCACGCTTTGATCGCGAGCCTCGAGGTCGCGGACCACGATCGAGACCGGTATGGCGCGACGTCGAGAATGACATCCTCGACGATCGCTCGAGGTTGCCCGTCCAACCCGTGGCCACACCCGTATCGTGTCGAGGTGAGGCCGGGCCGAGCGCTGCGGTCGGCGCTCGCGACGCGGGAATGGCGTTCTTTAAGGCCAATTCAACCCGACTCGTAGAATGAGGAGGTGTCCAACTTCGTCGATGCCGCCCAACTGCACGCCAAGGCCGGCGACGGAGGAGCCGGATGCGTGAGTTTTCGCCGTGAGGCCCACGTGGCCAAGGGCGGACCGGACGGCGGCGATGGAGGTCGCGGCGGGGATATCTGGCTGGTGGCTGATCCCAATCAGGCCTCGCTCCTAGGTTTTCGCGACCATCCTTTTCGCCGCGCCCCCGACGGCCAGCACGGGACCTCCAAGCGCCAGCACGGTGCTCGAGGCAAGGACGTGATCGTCAACGTGCCGGTCGGCACCGTGGTCCTGAGCCGCGACCAGGAGATCCTGGTCGACCTGGCCGGTCCGGGCGACACCTGGCTCGCCGCGGCCGGGGGGCTGGGCGGCGCGGGCAACGCCCGCTTCCTCTCCAATCAGCGCCGGGCCCCCGCGTTCGCCGAACAGGGAGAGGTGGGCCAGGAGGAGTGGTACAACCTCGAGCTCAAACTGCAGGCCGACGTCGCGCTGATCGGTTTTCCCAACGTGGGCAAATCGACGTTGATCGCGCGCGTTTCGGCCGCGCGACCCAAGATCGCGGACTACCCCTTCACGACGCTGGTGCCCAACCTGGGGGTGGTGCGCGTGGGGGTTCGAACGGGGCGACCCAACGACGCCACCGAGTTCGTGATGGCCGACATCCCGGGATTGATCGAAGGCGCGGCGGCCGGCCGGGGCTTGGGGCACGACTTCCTGCGTCACGTCGAGCGCGCCAGGGTGCTGTGCGTCTTGTTGGACTTGTCGGAGCTGGCCGTGGTGAGCCCCGAGGAGCAGTTGGCCATCCTGTTGGGCGAGCTCGGTGCCTACCAGTTCGACCTGCTGGATCGTCCGCGGGTGGTCGTGGGGTCCAAGGGCGACGTGGCCGCCTACGAGATCGAGGGCGTCGAGACGATCTCGTCGGTCACCGGCGAAGGGATCGAGCGATTGGTCGGCCAACTGGCGCAGCTGGTGGTGGAGGTGCGCACCCGCGAGGCCGAACAGCGGGAGCACGCGGTGGTCGTGCACAAGCCGCTGCCCGACGAGATCGAGATCGAACGTTCCGGTTCCGCGAGCTGGACGGTGGTCGGTCGACCGGTGCTGCGGGCCGTGCGCTTCCAGGACCTCACCGACGACGAGGCGCTGGCGGAGATCGTGCGCCGGTTGCGCGACTTGGGCGTCGACCGTCTCCTCAACCGCGCGGGCGCCAAGGACGGCGACATCGTGAACATCGGTGCGTTGTCTTTCGAGTGGTGGCGTGACGACGTGGGCGCGGGCCTCGATCGCGGCGATCACCATCGGGCCACCCGGCGCGAACGCTTGGCGCGCAGCGGCCGGCTCAACCTCGACGGGGACGACGATGACGCGTAGCGTCGTGGTCAAGGTCGGCACGTCGTCGGTCACCGACGCCAGCGGCGGCGTGGACTACAGCGTGCTGGTGGACATCGCCCAGGACGTGGTACGACTTCGCGGGGAAGGATGGCGGGTCGTCGTCGTCACCTCGGGCGCGATCACCGCCGGCTGGGCCGAAGTCGGTAAGGGCCGGGCGCGACCGAGCGCCGCCGTGACCCTCCAAGCCGTGTCCGCCGTGGGCCAACCCCTCTTGATGCACGCGTGGCGCAACGCCTTCGGTGAGCTCAACACGCCCGTCGGCCAGGTCCTGCTGGCGCCGCTCGACTTCTCGCACCGCGGTCAGTACCTGCACGCGCGCGGGACGCTCGACGCGCTGCAGTCGCTCGGCGTCGTGGCCATCGTCAACGAGAACGACGCCGTGGCCGACGAGGAGATCCGCTTCGGCGACAACGACCGACTGGCCGCGCTAGTGGCCAACCTGATCCGCGCGTCGCACCTGGTGCTCCTGACCGATACCGACGGCCTCCTCACGGCCGATCCGCGGCTCGATCCCCACGCCACCCTGATCGAGGAGGTGACGGCCATCGACGCCGCACTGCTCAACGTGGCGGGCTTCAGCCGTTCGGCCGTGGGCAGCGGGGGGATGGCGTCGAAACTGGCGGCCGCGCGCATCGCTACCTGGTCGGGCGTCACGACCGTCATCGCCCCGGCGCGTGCCCGCGAGCCGCTGGTGCGTTCGCTGGCCGGGACGACGGGATTCGGCACGACCTTTCACGCGCGCGCCGAGCGGCTCTCGGCCCGCAAGGCCTGGATCGCCTTCGCCGTGGCCAGCCGCGGCGTGCTCACCATCAACCAGGGCGCGCTCGAGGCGCTCGAGAACGACGGACGCAGTCTCCTGCGCGTCGGCGTGCTGGCGCACAGCGGCACCTTCGTCGAGGGTGACGCCGTCGAGGTCGTGGGCCCGGACGGCCTGGTGATCGCCAAAGGACTGGTGCGCGTGGGGGCCGACGGCTTCGAAGAGGGCGAGGACGTGGTGGTGCATCGCGACGACCTGGTGCTGCTTCGAAAGGTCTGAGCGTCGCCCATTACGCTGATTGCATGACCGAGAGCGATCTTCACTCCCAACTTCAGTCGCAGGGCCGGCGGGTTCGCGAGGCCGCCCGCGCCGTGGCCCAGGCGACCGACGCCCAGCGCCGTGCCGTGCTGGACGACGTCGCGGACCAGCTCGAGGCGCGTCAGGAGGACCTGCTCAAGGTCAACCAGGGCGACGTCGAGGCCTACCAGGAGTCCGGGCCCGGTCGCGACCGCCTGCTGCTCAACCCGGCCCGGGTGACGTCGATGGCCGCGGCGTTGCGTGAGATAGCCGCGTCGCCGGACCCGCTCTATGAGCTGGTGGACCAGGACGTACGGCCCAACGGCCTGCGGGTGGAGCGGATGCGCGTGCCCTTGGGTGTCATCGGCGTGGTCTACGAGAATCGGCCCAACGTCACCAGCGACGTCGCCGGCCTTTGCATTCGAAGCGGCAACGCCGCGTACCTGCGTGGTTCCGCGTCAGCCCAGGCCACCAACCAGTTCATCGTCGACCTCTGGGGCGACGCCCTGGAGCGTCAGGGACTCAGCCCCGACGCGGTTTCCCTGGTGCAGGACTCCTCGCACGAGACCGCCACGGCGTTCATGCAGATGACTTCGGTCCTCGACTGCCTGATCCCTCGCGGCGGGCCGAGCCTGATCGCCGCGATGCGCGAGCACTCGCGCGTGCCCTACGTCCTCGACGGCGACGGCAACTGTCATGTTTACGTCGACGAGTTCGCCGACCTCGATCAGGCGCTGGCCATCGTGCGCAACGCCAAGACCTCGCGCCCGGGCGTGTGCAACGCGGCCGAGACGGTGCTGGTGCACCGCGAGGTGGCCTCGGACTTCCTGCCCGCGATGGCCGCGTCCATGCCCGAGGTGGAACTGCGCGGGGACGACCTCACGCGGGCCATCCTGCCGGGCATCACATCCGCCACCGAGGCGGACTATGAAGACGAGTTCCTGGAACTGATCCTGGCCGTGAAGGTCGTGGCTTCCCTCGACGAGGCGGTGGAGCACGTCGCGCGCTACGGCACGGGGCACAGCGAGGCGATCGTCACGCAGAACATCGAGCACGCCGAGGCGTGGATCCGCCGCGTCGACGCGGCAGCCGTGCTGGTCAACGCCTCGACGCGGTTCATCGATGGCGGCGAGCTGGGCCTGGGCGGCGAGGTCGGCATATCTACCCAGAAGCTGCACGCGCGCGGACCGATGGGGTTGCGGGAGTTGACCTGTCTCAAGTGGGTCGTGCGCGGGGAGGGACAGGTCCGGTGAGCGCCCTCGACCCCCGCGAAGAGTTGGCCCAGCGCCTCGGTCTGGACACGGTGCCACCGCCGCGTTTCACCTCGCCGAGCGACGTGCGCGAGAGACTCGCGGCGCACGACTACCTGAGCGACGAGGCCATCGCGTCGGTGACCTTCCTGGCCGACCGCCTGGCCAAGCCGGTGCTGGTCGAGGGCCCGGCCGGCACGGGCAAGACCGCGCTCGCCAAGGCCGTGGCCGACGGCATCGGCGCTCGCCTCATCCGCCTGCAGTGTTACGAGGGACTGGATGAGTCCAAGGCCCTCTACGAATGGAACTATCGCAAGCAGCTGCTGCGCATCCAGGCTGGGCGCGTCGAGGGCTCGGGCGTCGAGGACTGGAAGCACCTGGAGGAGGACATCTTCGCCGAGGAGTTCCTACTGACGCGTCCCTTGCTCGAGGCGATCTCCGCCACCGATCCGGTGGTGCTGCTCATCGACGAGGTGGACCGCGTCGAACTCGAGACCGAAGCCCTGCTGCTCGAGATCCTTTCGGAGTACCAGGTGTCGATCCCCGAGATGGGGACCGTGCGGGCCAAGCAGATCCCCATGGTTTTCCTGACGTCCAACAACACCCGCGAACTCTCCGAGGCCCTCAAGCGTCGCTGCCTCTACCTCTACGTGGCCTACCCCGACGTGCAACGCGAGCGCGAGATAATTTTGCTGCGAGTACCGGGGATATCGACGGTCCTGGCCGAGCAGATCGCCACGGTGGTGCGGTCCCTGCGGGCCCTGGACCTGAAGAAGGCCCCGTCGGTCGCCGAGACCTTGGACTGGGCCCGCACGCTGGTGGTGCTCGGACGCCAGGAGATCGGCGAGGAGGACGCGGCCGCGACGCTGCACATCCTGCTCAAGTACCAGAGCGACATCGAGCGGGCGACCAAGGAACTGCTGGGTCGCCCGAAGCCCGTTGCTTGACCTGCTCGGCGAGTTCATCGCCGAACTGCGCGCCGCCGGGATCCCCGTGTCGATGAGCGAGCACGTGGACGCCGCGCGCGCCGTCGAGGTCATCGACCTGGGCCAACGGGGCGAGGTGCGAGGGTCCCTGGCCGCGACGCTGGTCAAGGACGGCGATCACTTGCCGGTCTTCTACACCGCCTTCGACGTCTTTTTCGCCACGCGCTCCTGGCAGAGCGTGGAGGACCTGTTGGAGGAGGCCGACCCCGACGACGACGAGACCAGTCGTCAGGGCGCGGCCGGGGCGCAGGGTCCGGGACAGCGCCGAGGTATGGGCGGCGGCTCCTCGTCGCTCTCCGCCCAGGAGCTGGCCGACCTTCTCTTTCGAGCGCTGGCCAACGGCGACGAGGGCGCGCTGCGCGAGGCGGCCGGCGAAGCGGTCACCCGCTACGCCGGGATGGAGCCGGGACGTCCCGTGGGCGGCACGTACTACCTCTATCGCACCTTGCGCAGCCTCGACCTCGAGGAACTCGAACAGCGCCTCGGCGCGATGTCCTTTGACCGGGGCCCGACCAGCGACGAGCTGGCCCAGCGCCTCTCGCGCGACGAGGCCCGTCATCTCATCGAGCGGCTCAAGGCCGAGGTCGAACGGGTGATCCGCGAGCGCCTGGTGGACGACCGCGGGGCGCGGGCGCTGGCCAAGTCGGTGCGCAAGCCCCTGCCCGAGGACTTAGACGTGATGCACGCCAACCGCGACGAGATGGCGCAGCTCGAACG
>JBARBL010000052.1:0-17432 GCA_049793015.1 Acidimicrobiales bacterium
GCAGTGGTGTCTCCAAATCCATGGCCATCACTCCTCTCTGTGTCACCGGACGTCAGACAATAAGAAAGCGCGGGCCAGAGGCCCGCGCTTAAACGAGTCCAAACGTCCTAGGCGGACTGTCGGAGACAATTGTAGCATTTTGCGCGAATAGTGACAACGGCGCGCACGAAACCCCGTCTCCCCCAAATGCCACGATTCACAAGCAATTTACAGCGAAATTCTGGCCATGCCCGTTAATACGACTTGGCCACGATGCAGATCAGATTTTCTTCCTCGTCCGAGGTCGGCATCGACCCGTCGGCGCGCTGGAGGCACCGCACGGTGATGGCGTCCTTCTTCAGCTGCGCCTCGCCCTCGCTGCCCACCAGGTCCCAGGGCAGACGGGCGAAGCCGTCCTGGGCCGCCTCCGTGGCCTCGCCGATCGACGCCACGTCGTGGGTGGCGCCGTCCCTGAATGCGAGCGCCGCCTCGAACATCTCGCTTTGCATGGTGGCCAGCAGGAGCGCGGCGTGGTCGCTCACGGCCTCGAGGGAAGCCGAACTCTTGGCCCCATTGTCACGGCGCACCAACGTCACGACGCCCTGGGCCAGGTCGCGTGGACCGACCTCGACGCGCAACGGCACGCCCTTGATCTCCCAGTCGGTGACGCGGCGACCGAAACTCCCCCGCGCCCGGTCGAGCACCGCGCGTACGCCGCTGGCCTTTAAGTCGCGCGCCACGCGTTCGCAGGCCTCGTTGACGTCCGCCTCGTCGCGCACCGCGATCACCACCGCCTGGGTCGGCGCCAGGTTGGGCGGCAGCACCAGGCCGCTGTCGTCGCCGTGAGCCATGATGAGCCCGCCCACGATCCGCGTCGACGAGCCCCACGACGTGGTGTAGCAGAGCGCGGCCTGCCCCTCCTCGTTCTGGAAGTAGATGTCAAAGGCCTTGGCGAAGTTCTGTCCGAGTTCGTGGCTGGTGGCCAGCTGGAGCGCCTTGCCGTCGCGCATCATGCCTTCGGCGGTCATGGAGTTGATGGCCCCCGCGAACCGCTCGCTCGGCGGCTTGATGCCCAGGAAGGTGGGGATCGCCATCACCTTTACCAGGAAGTCGTTGTAGACCTCGGCGTGGATCATCTTGACGTAGGTCGAGGCGTCGTCGGCGCTGGCGTGCGCCGTGTGGCCCTCCTGCCAGAGGAACTCCGAGGAACGAAGGAAGAGCCGCGGACGAAGTTCCCAGCGCACCACGTTGGCCCACTGGTTTAGCAGCAGCGGCAGGTCCCGGTAGCTCTGGATCCACTTGGCCATGAACTCACCGATCACCGTCTCGGACGTCGGTCGCACCACCACCGGCTCGGCCAGCTGCTCGCCGCCGGCGTAGGTCACCACCGCCAGTTCGGGGCTGAAGCCCTCGATGTGCTCGGCCTCGCGGGCGAAGTAGCTCTGGGGTATGAAGAGTGGGAAGTAGGCGTTTTGCGCGCCGGCCTCCTTGATCCGCTCGTCGATGCCGGACTGGATGCGCTCCCAGATCGCGTAGCCGTAGGGTCGGATCACCATGGTCCCGCGCACCGGGCCGTTGTCGGCCATCTCGGCCTTGGCCACGACGTCTTGGTACCAGCGGGGGAAGTCGGCCGCCTGAGGGGTCAGGACATTGGGTGACGCCACACATCTCCTTTTGAGAGGTTGAGAAAGACTAGCGAAAACGCCCTAGTCGCCGGTGCGCCGGCGGATCTTCTCGATCCGTTCGCGGTCGTGGTTGGCGTCGCTGCCGCGGTCGTCGAGCAGCAGCGCGCGGTCGTTGGCGGCCTCGGCTTCGGCCGTCACGTCGCGGGCCGCGAGGCGTGCTTCGACCCCTTCGGCGGCGATCTTCTTGGCCTCCTCGACCAGCGCGTCGACCATCTCGTCCTCGGGCACCACGCGCACGATCTGACCCTGGATGAAGAGGTGGCCGCGCTTCTTGCCCGCCGCGATGCCGAGGTCAGCGTGGCGCGCTTCGCCCGGACCATTGACCACGCAACCCATCACCGCGACCTGGATGGGCACGTCCAGCGCCGAGAGCGCGATCTGGGCCTCGTTGGCCACCTTGATCACGTCGACCTCAGCGCGGCCGCAACTGGGACAGGCGATCAGGTCGAGGCCCTTGCGCTCACGAAGCCCCAGGACCTCGAGCAGCGTGCGCCCGGCGTTGGCCTCCTCGACGGGATCGGCGGTGAGCAAGTAGCGAAGGGTGTCGCCGATGCCTTCGGCCAGCAGGGTGGCGATGCCGGCGGTGCCCTTCAAGAGGCCGCCCGGCAGCGGCCCCGCCTCGGTCACCCCCAAATGAAGCGGATGGTCGAAGGTCGCCGACGCCAGGCGATACGCGGCGATCATCGTCGCGACCGAGGAGGCCTTCACCGAGATCTTGACGTCGGAGAAATCGACCTCCTCGAAGTAGGCGAGCTCGAGGCGTGCCGACTCGACCAGCGCCTCGGGCGTGGCGCCGCCGAACTGCTGGTAGATCGCGGGATGCAGGCTGCCGGCGTTGACGCCGATGCGGATCGGCACGCCGCGGTCGCGCGCCTCGCTGGCGACCAGTCGGATCTCCTCGGGCTTTCGCAGGTTGCCCGGGTTGAGCCGGAGTCCCTGCACGCCCGCCTCCAATGCGGCCAGGGCCATCTCCACGTGGAAGTGGATGTCGGCGACGATCGGCACCGGCGAGCGCGGGACGATCTGCGCGAGCCCCTCGGCGGCGTCACGGTCGTTGCACGTGCAGCGCACAATGTCCGCCCCGGCCCCCGCGAGGGCGTAGATCTGCTGGAGCGTGCCTTCGACGTCGGCCGTCTTGGTGGTCGTCATCGACTGCACCGAGATGGGCGCGTCGCCGCCGACCTTCACGGCGCCGACGCTTATCTGGCGGGTGAGACGACGGGGGCTGAGGGCGCTGGCGGTGACATCCACCCCTCCATTCTGCCCGGAAACTGGGGCCGACGAATCAGCTAGCTGAAGGGATTTGAGATAGGAAAGGCGATGTCGAGATAGAGCGTGCAGGCGAACAGCACCAACAGGACGCCCACGAAGGCGTAAATCACCGGCGTCAGCTTGTTGACGTCCGCGTGGTAGCGCTGGCCGCGCCGGCTTCGCAGGCGCTCGTAGGTGGCGATGGCCACGAACCCGCCGTCGAGGGGCAGCATCGGGAGCATGTTGAGCATGCCCACGAAGATGTTGAGGATCATCAGGATCTCGAGCAGGGTGCCGGTCCCCGCCTGGGCTCCCTGCACGCTCAGCCTTACGGCGCCCACGATCGACACGGGACGCGTCAACTGGTCGTGGCGGTTCTTGGCGGCCTTGGGCGAGGCGATCTGGTGGAAGAGGCTCCGGAACTCGCCCGGCGAGAAGACGTGCACGATGGCGTGCGCCGCGGCGGAGAAGGTCGCGCCGATCTTGGCGAACGACGCGGGCACGGCGCCGAGCCACGAGGAGCGAACCTGCGCAGCGTTGAGGCCGACCCCGATGTAGCCCACCGCCTTCGTGCCCGGGGTGAGGACCTTGCCAGCCACCTTCAAGGTCTGACCGTTGACGGGGACCACGTGCAGGGTCAGGTCGTGCCCGCCCCGGTCGACCACCAGCGTAAGGGGCTTGCCCGACTCGGGACGAATCGAGGCGTCGATGTTGTTGAGGGTCACGGTCTTGCCGTTCACCGACACGATCTCGTCGCCGATCTTGAGACCCGCGAGCTGCGCGGCGTTCTTGTTATGACCCTGCCATTGGGTGAAGCCCGTCACTTCGACGTGGCTGGCCGACGGCAGGCCCACCAGGGTGAGCGAGGCCCAGGCCAGGACGAGCGCCATGACCACGTGCATCAACGATCCGGCGGAGGCGAAGAGGACCTGGCGCGGATAGGTCGACTCGCGGTAGGTCCGCGCCTCGAGCGCCGGGTCGACCGTGGCGTCCCAGGACATGCCGGGAACCTTGACGTAGCCGCCGAGCAGCAACGCGCGCACCCCGTAACGTGTCTCCCCGCGGGTGGTCGACCACACGACCGGACCGAAGCCGACGAAGAAGTCGGTCACCTGCATGCCCGAGCGTTTGGCCACCAGGAAGTGGCCAAACTCGTGGCCCATCACCATGAGCACGACGGCCGCGATCACCAAGGGCAGGGCCCAGCCGCCCAGTCGGGCCAGCAAGGCCGCGAGCAGGAGCACGCCTACAAGGAACGCAATGAGAGAACGCCGTTCGGTCGAGGTCGTCGTCATGGCTATTGGCTGAGAATACCGTGCGCCAGTCGCCGGGCAGTCGCGTCATTGCTGAGCAGGTCCTCCAGCGAGGACAGCGGATCGTCCACGTAGTGCTCCATCACCCGGGCCACGGTCTCGATGATCGAGGTCCAGGCAATCTGACCAGCGAGGAAGGCCTCCACCGCCACCTCGTTGGATGCGCTCAACCAGGCCGGGGCCGCACCGCCGCGGCGGGCGGCGTCGTAGGCCAGGCCGAGCGCGGGGAAGGCCTCGAGGTCCGGTGGTTCAAAGCTCAGGTCCATGCCCACAGTGAAGTCGAGCTGGCCCCAGTCGTGATTGAAGCGCACGGGCGAGCCGAGACAGTACGCAATGGGCAGCCGCATGTCGGGCGAGGAGAGCTGGGCGATGATGGAGCCGTCGACGTACTGCACCATCGAGTGCACGATCGATTGGGGATGCACCACGACGTCCACGCGATCGACGCCGATGCCGAAGAGCGCCGACGCCTCGAGGACCTCGAGGCCCTTATTCATCAGCGTCGACGAGTCGATGGTGATCTTCGGGCCCATCTTCCAGGTCGGATGATTGAGCGCGTCGTCGATCGCCACCGACGCGAGGCGCAGCGCGGACCACCCACGGAACGGACCGCCGGACGCGGTGAGCATAAGTCGCTTCACGTCGGGGTAGCCGTCGTGAGCCGACGAGCCGGCCAGGCACTGATGCACGGCGCAGTGCTCGGAGTCAATCGGCATGATCTCCGCCCCGGGAGTGGTGCGGACCTTGGCCACCAGCGGGGCGGCCGCGATGAGCGACTCCTTGTTAGCGAGCGCCAGGCGCCGTCCCGCGCGAAGCGCGGCCATGGTCACCGGCAGGCCCGCGAAGCCCACGACCGCGTTGACCACGATATCGGCCCCTTCGGCGAGATCTTCGAGTCCCTTCGGCCCGACCACGATGTCGAGCGCCCCACCGACCAGTTCGTTCAGCACGTCGCGGTCGACCTCGCTCACCACGCCGACGCGCGAGACATGGAACTCCCGGGCGATGGCGGCCAGTTCCTCGAGCCGTGACGAACCCGCGATCGAGATGAGTTCGAAGGCCTCGGGCTCGCGACGCAGCACCTCGAGGGTCTGGCTGCCAATCGAGCCCGTCGCACCGAGAAGCGCCACGCGGGGCCGCGCCGACGACACCGTTAACCCAACTTGAGGATGTGCACCAGGTAGAACATGGTGGGAATCGCGAACAAGAGACCGTCGATGCGGTCCATCAACCCACCGTGACCCGGAAGAATTCGCCCAAGGTCCTTCACCCCCAACGTCCGCTTCACCAACGACTCGAACAAGTCACCCAAGGGCAGGACCACGCAGAGCGCCGCGGCCGCCTCGACGCCGTGCGTGCGCGTCCAAGGATGGATGAGCGAGAGGATCGCCGCTCCCGCGATGAGGGTGATGATGGTTCCCCCGACCACCCCCTCGATCGTCTTATTGGGTGAGAGCTCCTTGTTGAGCGGATGACGACCCAACCAACGACCGATGAACAACGCGCCGGTGTCGTTGGCGATCGCCAGGACGATGGCGCCGAACAGGTACGCCAGGCCGTGGCGATCGGGGTAGGAACGCGGGGCGATGAGCAGCAGCGCGTAAGAGCCGAGCACGCCGATCCACACGTAGACGAAGATCGTGGCGCCCAACCCGTCCAGCACGTCGATCTTCTTGGGGGCACTGAGGTACCAGACGAATCCGAAGATCAGCAGCAGCACGGTCACGGCGCCGAACGCGCCCTGGCCCTTGTTGTAGACCGCGACGCCCAACGTCAGCACGGCCACGATCCCCAGGATCGTGGCCGGGTGCGCCCCCACCGCACGGAACGCGGCGTACGCCTCCGCCGCCGCGAGGCCGAGCACCACGAGGACCATGATGGCGACCGGTAGCGTGCCCGCCAAGAAGACGCCGAAGACGACGCCCGCCAGGATGACGCCGGTCAAGGTGGCCCTCGAGACGCTGCTCGACGAGCTTTGCCGCACCGCGCGACCGGCCAAGGGATTCTGCGAGACCGTGCGACGAGTGCGATTCACCCGGCTGGGCTCGGGCCGGGGGGCCTCAACCACCACTTCTTCCTCGACCACGACCTCGGTCTCGCCGACGAACTCCCACGGTCGGGCGTCGGCGTCCTCTTTGGCCGCGCCGGCCAGGAACGAGGCGTCGAACTGCTCCTCGTGGGCCACCCAATCGGCCTCGCCCTCGCGCCACGCGGGCGCCGGGACCGCGGCCCAGGGATCGTCGCTCTCGGCCGCTTCCCTCGCGACCACGATCGGCACCTGCCCGGTCGGCGCGTCCGTCCAGTGCGGCAGCAACGTCGCCTCGTCGATGATCGGCGCCTCCTCGAAGGTCTCGTCGTACGCCTCGGCGGCCAGTTCGGCACCGGTGACGGTGACGCGCGAGTCCGTGGCGCTCACCAGGGGCATCTCGCCGGTGGGCTCGCCCTCGTCGGTCTCGTCGTCAGACCTCAAGAAGTTCCTGCTCTTTGTTGTGCAACAGCACGTCGACAGCGGCGACCTCGTCCTGGGTGATCTTGTCGAGGATCTTCTCCAAGCGCTCGACCTCGTCCTTGGACATCCCGTTTTCCTTCTCGAGGTTCTCAATCTCCTTGCGGGCGTGATGGCGCACGCCGCGAAGCGCGACCTTGCCCTCCTCGGCCTTGGTGCGCACGAGCTTGACGAAGCCCTTGCGTCGCTCCTCGGTCAGCGAGGGGAAGGTGAGGCGGATAACGATGCCGTCGTTGGAGGGGTTGAGTCCGAGATCGGCGTTGGTGATGGCCTTTTCGATTGCCGCCATGGCACCCTTGTCGAACGGCGAGACCACCAGCAACCGTGGCTCGGGCACCGAGAAATTGGCAAGGCTCTTGAGCGGCGTTTCGGTGCCGTAGTAGTCGATCAGCAGATTGTCCACCAGCGAGGACGACGCTCGCCCGGTGCGCACGGTGGCGAACTCGGCCTTCACGTGTTCGATGGCCCGAGCCATGCGATCGCGCGTGTCGTCCAACACGAGTTCCACCAGTTCGTCTTCCATTACTTCACCAGCGTACCGACGGCGACACCGTCGAGCGCGCGACCGAGATTTCCATCCGCCATCAGGTCAAAAACTCGCAGCAGCAAGTGGTTGTCCTTGCAGAAGGTAATCGCCGTCATGTCCATGACCCGTAGGTTACGAGCGATGACCTCGTCGAAGGAGATTTCGTCGAATTTTACGGCGTCGGGATTCTTGCGCGGGTCCACGTCGTACACGCCGTCCACCCCACCGTGCGTGCCCTTGAGCACGATCTCGGCCTCGATCTCCGCCGCGCGCTGCGCCGCGGGCGTGTCGGTCGTGAAATACGGATTGCCCATGCCCGCGGCGAAGATGACCACGCGGCCCTTTTCCAAGTGTCGCACCGCGCGACGGCGGATGTACGGCTCGGCCACCTGGTCCATGCCGATCGCCGACATCACGCGGGTGGGGCGCCCGTGGTTTTCGATGGCGTCTTGCAGGGCCAGGGCGTTGATGACGGTGCCAAGCATTCCCATAAGGTCGGAGTTGGCGCGATTCATGCCCGCCATCGCGCCGGTCGCCCCGCGCCAGATATTGCCGCCGCCCACGACGACCGCCAGTTCCAGTCCGCCGCGCTCCATGGCGTCGGCGATCTCGCGAGCGAGGAAGTCCACCGTGGAAGCGTCAATCGTCTCGTCGCTCGAGGCCGAGGCGAGAGCCTCGCCCGAGAGCTTCAGGACGACTCGACGCACGCGAATCGCCTAACTGCCGATGACCGCTTGAGCGTACGCCGTGATCGTCGCGCCGTTCAAGAACTGCTCGATCGTCTGCTTCTCGTCCTTCACGTAGGGCTGCTCCAAGAGGACCCGATCCTTGAACCACCCGTTGAGTCGGCCCTCGATGATCTTGGGCAGCGCCGCTTCGGGCTTGCCCTCGTTGCGTGAGATCTCCTCGACGGTCTTGCGTTCGGCCTCGACCTCGTCCACCGGCACGTCAGCGCGCTGCAGGTACGCGGGCCTGGTGAAGGCGATGTGCACGGCAATCTCGTGCGCCACCTCTTCGGACGCACCCTTCACGACAACCGCGACCGCGTTGACGCCACGGCCCGACTGATGATGGATGTAGGTGTCGACGACCTCGCCGTCGCCCGCCTCGAGCCGGTACACGCGTCCCATCGAGATGTTCTCCTTGAGCGTCGTGAGCAGCGTCTCGATCCGATCCTTGAACTGGTCGGTCGCGCCCACCCCTTCGCTGGCCACGCGAGCGGCGATCTCGTCGACCAGTGACACGAAGTCCTCGGACTTGGCGACGAAGTCGGTCTCGCAACGTAGTTCGGCGATCGCCGCGACGTTGCCGTCACGCACGACGGCCACGGCGCCCTCGCCCGCCTCACGGTCGGCCCGCTTGGCCGCCGACGCCAGGCCGTGCACTCGCAGCCACTGCGTAGCCGCCTGCATGTCGCCGTCGTTCTCGACGAGTGCCTTCTTGGCATCCATCATTCCTACGCCAGTGGACTGGCGCAGCGCCTGCACGTCTTTCGCGGTGATCGACACCTTGGTTCTCCTCTTTGAATCGCTTCTGTCAAATTAATTTATGGCGGGTGCTTCAGCTGCTTCGTCGACGGGGGCGGCCTCTTCGACAAGCGGCTCTACGACCGCCTCGGTCTCGACCGGCGTCATGTCCTCGACGGACATCTCTGCGGGCGCCTCGACGGCGACCTCAGCGACGTCGGCGACCTCTGGCGCGGGGGCGGCCTCTTCGATCGGTGTCGCCACGACGGCTTCGGTCTCGACGGGCATCTCCACGACACTCTCCGCCTCGACGGGCGCGGGGGCGACGGGCACCGCAGACGCTCGCGACACGACGGGTCGGTTCTCGCGGATGAAACGGCCCTCGGTGACGGCGTCGGCCATCAATCGACAGAGCAGCGCGCCCGCGCGGATGGCGTCGTCGTTGCCGGGGATCACGAAGTCGATGACGTCGGGGTCGCAGTTCGTGTCGACGACGGCCACCACGGGCAGACCGAGCTTGCGAGCCTCGGTCACCGCGATGTGCTCTTTCTTGGTGTCGATGACGAAGATGGCGTCCGGCACCCGGTCCAGGTTCGAGATGCCGCTCAGGTTGCGGTCGAGCTTCTCCAGCTCGCGGCTGTGGTGCAGGGCTTCGCGCTTGGGCATGTTGTCGAAGTCGCCCGCGCGCTCCATGCCGCGAAGCTCCACCATGCGCTTGACGCGACCGGCCACGGTCGCGAAGTTGGTCAGCATGCCGCCGAGCCAACGCTGGTTCACGAAGGGCATGCCGCAGGCCTTGGCGTAGTCCTCGATGGGGCCCTGTGTCTGCTTCTTGGTGCCCACGAAGAGGATGATGCCGCCGTCGGCCACCAGGTCCCGGACGTAGGCGTAGCTCGCTTCGATGCCCGCGAGGGTCTTGCGAAGGTCGATCAGGTAGATGCCGTTGCGCTCACCGAGGATGAAGCGACGCATCTTGGGATTCCAACGACGGGTCTGGTGCCCGAAGTGCACGCCCGAGTCCAACAGTTCCTGCAAAGTGACAAGTGCCACGTAACTTTTCCTTCCGTTCGGTTACTCAATCCCTGCGGTGCACCGCAAGCGGCGACCGTACGAAACCACAGGGACATTTCGTCAACTCCCCCACGGTGGGAGAGCCAGTCCATGATAGTCGTTGCGCGGAACTAGCCCCGCGGGTGGGTCTGGTGATGGACTTTTTGCAGCCGGGACTTCGACACGTGCGTGTAGAGCTGCGTGGTGGTGAGGCTCTCGTGTCCGAGCAACTCCTGGACCACGCGAAGGTCGGCGCCGCCTTCGAGGAGGTGGGTGGCGTAGGTGTGGCGAAGGGCGTGCGGATGGATGTGGCCCCGCGACACGCGGCTGTCGAGAATGCGGCGCACGTCGCGCGGGCCTAGGCGCTTGCCCCGGCGGTTGTAGAACAGCGCCTCGGGGGGCGAGTCGGGCCGCGCGACGTCGTCGCGGTCGCCGTCGAGCCAGAGCTGCAGCATCGCCAGGCCCCTCGTGTGCAGCGGCACGATGCGCTCCTTGCGTCCCTTGCCCAAGACGCGCAGGAGGCCTTGGGCGAAGTCCACGCTGTTGACGTTGAGCCCGCACAGCTCGCTCACCCGCAGGCCGGACCCGTAGAGCACCTCGCAGACCGCGCGGTCCAGGGTGGCCCATTCGTCATCGCCCCAATCGTCGTCCAGCAGGCTCTCGAGCTGCTCGCGGATGACGATCTTGGGCAACTGCGCCGGCGGGCGCGGCGCGGAGAGGCGAGCCGCGGGACTTTCGGGCAGGTGACCTCGCTCCACCAGCCACGAGAAGTAACTGCGCAACGAGGCGCGACGGCGCATGATCGACGTGCGCTCGTCGCCCCGGGCCGTCATGTGCGCGAGATACTCGCGCAGCACGCGCTTGGTGACCCGCGAGGGCGAGTCGCAGTGGTGCTCGAGCGACCACGCCACGAACTGCTCGAGGTCGCTACGGTAGGCGCGAAGCGTCGAGGGAGAGCGGTCCGCGGCGCGCAAGGTCGCGTAGAATCCGGGCAGGTTCCAGGTTTCACTGGCTCGGGCGCTGATAAGGACCTTCGGCACGTCTCAAGGCTACGCCGGGCGTGGCGCCAAGCGCGTGCTCACTAGTCTTATTCGAGATTCGTAAAGGAGACTTGGTGCCTCGCATACTGATCGTCGAAGACGACGACCGCATCCGCATCGCGCTTCGCCTGATGTTCGAGGGCGAGGGCTTCGACGTCGACGACGCGCCGACCGGCGAAGTTGGCGTCGCGCTCTTCAATCGGATGTCGGCCGACATCGCCATCGTGGACATCATGCTGCCGGCCATGACGGGCTTCGAGACCTGCCAGGCCCTGCGCGCCGCGAGCGACCTGCCGATCGTGATCGTGTCGGCGCGCGACGACACCGCGGACGTGGTGTTGGGCCTCGAGTCGGGCGCCGACGACTACGTCACCAAGCCCTTCGTGCCCGAGGAGCTGCTGGCGCGGGTACGGGCGCACCTTCGCCGGCGCCCCGACAAGAGCGCCAAGGCCTTCGCGCTCGGCAACC
The DNA here is from genome assembly GCA_049793015.1 of Acidimicrobiales bacterium. Classification (GTDB taxonomy): domain Bacteria; phylum Actinomycetota; class Acidimicrobiia; order Acidimicrobiales; family RAAP-2; genus RAAP-2. Next base: position 11,285 of record JBARBL010000052.1, read on the forward strand.
TGCAGGTCATACCCGACGAAGGCGTCGTGCGGCACCGCGACGGCACCGAACTGCACCTGACGTCCACCGAGTTCCGACTGCTGACCGACCTGGCCACGGCCAACGGCAAGATACTCTCCCGCGAGGACCTGCTCGAGCGGGTCTGGGGCTACGACTACTTCGGCGACAGCCGCCTGGTGGACGTGCACATCCGTCGGCTGCGCACCAAGATCGAACCCGATCCTTCGAATCCGCTCTATCTGGTGACTGTGCGAGGAGCCGGATACAAGCTGGTCCTCTGATGCATCGTCGGAGTCTGCGACTTCGACTGCTGGTGACCTTCGGCCTGGGGGCCTTCATCCTCAGCGCCTTCTTCGCGTCGCTCACCTACCTCGGCATCAAGCACGTGTTGATCTCCAACCAGCAGCGCACCGACCTCAACCAGAGCTTCGCCAACGCGGCGCTCGTGCGCAGCACGCTGTACACCTCGCCCCCCGAGCTGCCCAACCTGCTCAACTCGATCGAGAAGGCCACCAACTCCAACGTGCTCATCCAGACGCACAATCAGTGGCTCTCCAAGAGCCAGGGGGCGGTCACTCAGGACGTCTCGAGCGCCATCATCGACGCCGCCGTTTCCGGCCACGCCACCGAACAGACGCTTACGTTCCGAGGCCAGGAGATCTTCGTGGTCGGCTTGCCGATCCCAGCGGTCGAGACCCAGTTCTTCGAGGTCTTCCAGCTCTCGACGCTGTCGCACACGCTGGGGATCCTGCTGCTGCTCATCGGCGCGGGTGCGATCCTCACCTCGCTCATGGGCATCAGCGGTGGCCTCTGGGTGACCAGAAGGACCGTGCGCCCCTTGGAGAGGGTGTCGGCGGCGGCGGCCCTCATCGCCGGCGGCGAGCTGACAACCCGCCTGGTCACCGGCAACACCGACCGCGAGGTGCAGCAGCTGACCGATTCCTTCAACGCCATGGTGAGCCAGCTGGTCGACCGACTGGAGCGCGACGCGCGCTTCGCCAGCGACGTCAGCCACGAGCTTCGTTCACCCCTGACCACCCTGGCCACCTCGGCCAGCGTGCTCTCCCAGCACCGCGGCGATCTTTCCCCGATCGCCCAGCAGAGCCTTGATCTCCTGGTGGGTGATCTCGCGGTCTTCCAATCGCTCGTCGAGGACCTGCTCGAGATCGCGCGAAGCGACGCGGGGGCCGCCACCGTGCTCCTTGAGACGGTGCCCGCGGTGGAACTGGTGCGCCAGTCGGTGCGCTCCGCGTCCCAGCACCACGCTATCGCCGCTCCCTCCGTCGAGGTCGCCGACGAGGTGCACGATCCCCAGGTCAACGTGGACCGGCGACGTTTCGAGCGGGTCATGTCCAACCTCATCGACAACGCCCACCGCTACGCGGGCGACGCCGTGGCCATTCGCATCAGCGTTGCCAACGACCTGCTGGTGATCGACGTCGACGACGCGGGGCCCGGCGTTCCGCCCGAGGAGCACGAGCAGGTCTTCCAGCGTTTCTTCCGCGGCCGCGCGGCCCACGACCGAGGCATCGCCCGCGGGACGGGTCTCGGCCTGGCGATGGTGCGAGAGCACGTGCGCACCTTCGGCGGCACCATCGCGGTCCTGGAGAGTCCCGAAGGCGGGGCCCGCTTTCGGATCTCCCTGCCCTTCGAAGAGGACGTCGAGGAATGAAGAGGCTCCGACGTCTCTCCGTGCTCTTGGTGGGAGCGATGCTGCTCAGTGGTTGCTCGCTCATTCCGACCTCGAGCAAGCCCGTGGTCATTCCTTCGAGCCAAGTGGAGCTCAACCTGCTCAATCGCACGATCCCCGGCACCAACAACGGCCGCGTGCGATTCATCACCCAGCCCGTCTACCTCGTGGACGCCACGGGACACTTAGCGCCCCAGAGCCGCATCGTCACCGCGCCCGCCCAATTGACGTCGGTGCTCGGTCAGCTCATCGTCGGGCCCACCAGTATCGAGGCGTCAGCCGGCTACGCGTCGGACCTGCCGAATAGCCTCATCGTGCTCCAGGCCAGCATCAGGGGCAAGGTGGCCTACATCGACGTCTCGGAGTCGCTGTCCACCGTCGGGCGCGAGGAAGAGGCTCTGGCGGTCGGCCAACTGGTCTTCACGGCCTACTACGCCGGCGCGACCGACGGCATCGAGATCTCCGTGGCCGGGGTGAGTCAGCTGTCGATGCTGCCCAACGGGTCCTTCACCAAGTTGGTCACCGCCAAGGAGTGCCAGACGCTGCTCGAGCCCTAGGTCGACCTGAAGCTAGGCGCTGCGTTCGGAACGGTAGGCCGGCGCCGCACTCCACAGGTGCTCGAGGTCGTAGTAGTCGCGGGTCTCCTCGTCGAAGACGTGCACGATCACGTCGCCGTAGTCGAGCGCGATCCACTGCGCGTCCATCCAGCCTTCGATGTGCGTGGGCTTGACACCCAGGGCCGTGTCGATGACTCGTTCGATTTCCTCGGCGATGGACCGAACCTGTCGATCGTTGCGACCCGCCGCGACCACCAGCGCGTCGAAGGAGTCCACCAGCTCGCGCAGGTCGAGCACCACCGTGTCGACGCTCAACTTCTCTTCCGCGCCGTGCAGGGCCGCTCGCAGGAGTGTGGTGACAAATCCGCTGTACGAGCTGCGAGCGAACTCGCCACTGGTCGTTACTTCACTCAGTGGGTAACTCCGAGCACGCACAACGCTGCAACGAACGGGGTGAGGACCGCGGCGATGCCGAGTGCCGCGTAGCGACGCTTGCTACGTCGTAGATCGTGGCGCCTGAGAGGCGCCGCTTCCAAAACCGTCAGTCCCGGGGACTGCGTCTCAGTCAGGTCGAAGATTCGAACCGCCATGCTGGACAAACTCTAGCCCTGCACGCCCTCGTAGAGCGGAATTACCGACTCCGGCACGAACTTCCGCAGATTTTCGTGAGTCGGAAGCACTTCACGGATGAATGAACTGGACAAATCAACGGGATCCATGGGTATTTCGTAGCTTTCCCAGCCCTCGGGAACCTGGCTCGGCCCTCCCGGGCGCGGTACCACGCCGACGCGGACCAGCGTGCGCAACGCGTCCGCCTCGTGCCAGTCGTCGAGCTGCTGGGCCAGGTCGGCCCCCACGATGACGTCGACCTGGTCGGCGTCCTCGAGCAGTTCGCGCACGGTGTCGATCGTGTACGACGGCCCGGGACGAAGGATCTCCCGGTTCGACACCTCGACCAAGTCGAGCAATCCGAAGGCGGCGCGGGCCATGGCCAGGCGAAGCGACGCGGGGCGCAAGGCAACCTGCGCGCTCTTGAAGTAGGGATCGCCCGCGACGGTCACCTCGATGACGTCGAAACGATGCGTGGACGCGGCCGCTTCGAGCGCGGCCACGTGACCGAAGTGGGGCGGGTCGAAGGTCCCTCCGAAGAGACCAAGGCGCCGGACTGTCACGAAGCAAGACTAGGGCCGGTTGTCGCGTCGCTCGCCCAGCAATTAACCTTGACGGATGACCGAGCCAACCAGCGACTGGACGCCCACCTCGTGGCGCGCCCGCCCGATCACCCAGGGCGTCACCTGGCCCGACGACGACCATCTGGCGCGCGTCGAAGGCCAATTGGCTACCAAGCCGCCCCTGGTCTTCGCCGGCGAGGTGCGCCGACTGCGTGAACACCTGGGCCAGGTGGCCGACGGCGAGGCCTTCCTGCTCCAGGCCGGTGACTGCGCCGAGTCGTTCTACGAAGGCTCGGCCGACGCCATCCGCGACAAGCTGAAGGTAATCCTGCAGATGGCCGTAGCGCTGACCTACGCCTCGGGCGTGCCCGTCATCAAGGTGGGACGCATCGCGGGCCAATTCGCCAAGCCCCGTTCGGACCCCTTCGAGGAGCGCGACGGCCAGACCCTGGACGCCTTTCGCGGCCACATCGTCAACGGCGACGAATTCAACGCGGCGGCTCGCCGGCCCGACCCCGAGCGGATGCTCGGCGCCTACCACCAGAGCGTGGCCACGCTCAACCTGCTGCGGGCCTTCACCACGGGAGGATTCGCCGCGCTCTCGCGCGTGCACGCCTGGAACCAGGAGTTCGTCGCCAACTCCCTCGAGGGCAAGCGCTACGCCATGGTGGCCGACGAGATCGAGCGCGCCCTGCTCTTCATGAAGGCCTGCGGCATCGACCTGCACGACGACAGCGCGCTGCAGGGCGTGGACTTCTACACCAGCCACGAGGCGCTCATCCTCCCCTACGAGCAGGCCCTCACGCGGCGCGACTCGCTCACCGGCGACTGGTACGACTGCTCGGCGCACATGCTGTGGGTCGGGGACCGCACCCACCAGCTCGACGGGGCGCACGTCGAGTTCCTGCGCGGCGTCGCCAACCCCCTCGGACTCAAGGTCGGCCCCACGCTCGAGGTGGACGAGTTGCGCACGCTCTGTGACGTCTTGAACCCGCAGAACATTCCGGGACGCCTCACGCTCATCTCGCGCATGGGCCACGACCGCATCGAGGAGAAGCTGCCCCCGCTGGTCGAGGCCATGCGCGCCGACGGCCGTCAGGTGCTGTGGGTCTGTGACCCGATGCACGGCAACACCTTCCTGGCCGCGGGGGGCCAGAAGACGCGCCACTTCGACGACATCATGTCCGAGACCAGCCGATTCTTCACCCTGCACCAGGCCCTGGGCACCTGGCCCGGCGGCCTGCACGTGGAGTTGACCGGCGACAACGTCACCGAGTGCCTGGGCGGCGGGTCACGCCTCGACGAGGGTGACCTGACGTCGAACTACACCACGATCTGCGACCCGCGCCTCAACGCCACCCAGAGCCTGGACATGGCCTTCCACGTCGCTGAGTTCCTGCAGAGCTACTTAGCCGCGAGCGGCGCGAGGTCGTTGTAACGCAGCAGCCGCCGTCGTTGGTGGTCGAACTCGAACTCGCTCATCGAGCAGTTCTCCGTGCGAAGTCCTAGCCGCTCGTCGGCCCGGCAGCCCAGAGCCATCTTCATCGCCTGCTCGATGACCCCGCCGTGCACCACCAGGATCACGCGCCGGCCCTCGTGGGCTCGCGCGATGCGTTCGAGGGCAAGACGGCACCGCTCGTAGAAGCCGGTCCACGACTCCCCGCCCGGCGCGAAGGGCTCGTCGGGGTCCCGGTCCCAGTCGGGTCCGCCGAAAGTGGCCACCATCTCGGCCCAGGTCATGCCGTCGGACTCACCCGGGTGCAGCTCGCAGAGCTCGCAGTCCTCGATCGCCACCAGGCCGGCCGGCAGACCCGGCGCGAGCAGCCGGGCCGTCTCGATCGCGCGCGGCAGCACCGAGGTGTAGAGCGCCACCGCGTCGTCGAACTCTCGGCTCTTCTCCAACCGTTCGCACAGGGCCACCGCCTGGGCCCGCCCCCGCTCGGTCAGGCCGCCGCAGCCGAGGGGGCCACCCACGACGCCGCGGGCGTTGCAGTACGCCTCGCCGTGGCGGATCAGCACCAGGCGGGTGCCCGTGGGCTCGTCGCCGCGGGTGCGAAAGCCGGGCGGCGGGCTCGGCGTGGGACTCACGCCAGCTCCCCGACGAAGGCCTCGAGCTGTCGCAACGTGCGGCACTCGATCACCCGGTCGCAGTAGGGCGCGTACTGGTTCACGATCGAATCGCCGCTGTTCCAGTAGCTGGTCGGCTCCGGGTTCAACCAGTAGAGGGCCTTGGCGCGGTAGCGAAGGTCGGCCAGCACCTCGGCGTGGGCCTGGTGGTAGTTGTTGCGGGCGTCGCCGAGGATGAGGATCGTCGTGCGCATGGTGACCGCGTCGGCGAAGTGCTCGTGGAACGTCAGGAACGCGCGCCCGTAGTCCGAGTGGCCGTCGAAGGCGATCACGTCCGCCTCGGAGTTGATGCGCGCCACGGCGTCGCTCGGATCGTCGGCCCCGTCGAAGAGGCTGGTCACCTCGTCGAGCCCGTCGACGAACACGAAGCTGCGCACCTTGGAGAACTGCGAACTGATGGCGTGCACCAGGTGCAGGGTGAAGCGGGCGAAGGAGGCCACGGAGCCCGAGATGTCGGCGATGACGATGATCTCGGGCTTGCTCGGACGCGGCGGCTTGAAGCGCAGGTCGATCGGCACGCCGCCGGTCGAGAGGCTGCGGCGCACGGTGTGGCGCAGGTCCACCGGACCGCGGCGGCGGCGGCGGCGCTTGCGGGCGAGGCG
>JBARBL010000053.1:0-40528 GCA_049793015.1 Acidimicrobiales bacterium
GGTCGCTCTCGGGCGGCCAGCGTCAGCGGGTGGCTTTGGCGCGAGGCCTCGCGGGAGACCCAGCGCTGGTGCTGCTCGATGAACCACTCTCCGCGCTCGACTCGGCGGTGCGCCGCGAGCTGAGAGACCTGATCCGTGCGGTGATCGTCTCGTCGGGTGTTCCCGCCGTGCTCGTGACGCACGACGAGGAGGAGGCGGAGGTGCTGGGCGACCAGGTCATTGCCTACGACGAAGGGCGCGTGACGTCGAGCCGGACCGTCGAGCGTCCGGCGCCTCCCGAACCCACGCTGGGCGCGCCAGAGAGCAATGGTCCGGCGTGATCGGGCTCATTCCGCGCTCGTGGCTCAACGACCTCGGCATACCGCCATGGGTGTGGAACCCGCTTTCGATCTCGCTGCACGCGGCCTTCGAGGCCACGATCGTCGTCGCCGTCGCCGGCGTCGCGTTGGGGTACCTCCTCGCCAAAGGCCACTTCCCCGGACGCGGCGCCATCGAGACCGTGTTCAGCCTGCCGATGGCGCTGCCACCCACCGTGGTCGGCTACTACCTGCTGACCCGGCTGGGTGGCCCGGGACCAATCCGCGACGCCGAAGTTCACCTCTTCGGCCATCCGCTGACTTTCACGTTCACGGGGATCGTCGTCGCGCAGATCGTCGAATCGTTCCCGTACTGTCTTCGATTCTCCAGGACCGCCATCGCGGTGGTCGACCCCCGCTACGAGCAGGCCGCGCGAGCCATGGGTCTCTCCCGATGGCGGACGGCGTTCCTGGTGACGCTGCCGCTCGCGCGGCGCGGGATCGTGGCGGGCGTGGCAATGGCCTTCGGCCGGGCCCTGGGCGACTTCGGAGCGACCATGATCGTCTCGGGGTCGGTGCCTATGGCGACCACGATGCCCATCGCCCTCTACAGCGCCGTCTTCTACGGCTCCCATCAGCACGCCATGGTCCTGGCGCTGGTGCAGGTCTGCGCGGCCCTGGCCATTCTTCTCGGTGTCAGCCGACTTGGCAAGGTGCGACCCTGGTGAGCTTCGACCGACGATGTCCCTCTCCCGCGCGAGCAAATCCACACTTCCAGCACGGCTGAACGATTCGATCGTCAACTACCATGTAGCGTTCTCTCCAAGTGGCGACGGCCACCGAACGAGGGAGGCTCCACGATGGCTACCACCACTGCACCCCGGCCCACTGGCCGCTTTCATTCGGCGCTCGGCTCCCGCGTCCTGCTTCTTGGCATCGCCGGCGCCCTGACGCTCTTGGCCGTCCCGTCGGTCGCCCAGGCGACAGCGCACGGTGGCACGAACCAGGCGCGCCACAACGCCCCAGGTGACGCCAAGGCGCGGGTGTCGTCGATCTGCAACAAGGTGAGCGCCGCGTCGGTATCGTCAATTATCGGCTACAAAGTTCCCGCCGGCGTCGCCTACACCCTAAGCGTCAAGCCGACCAAGGAGAACTACGAGATCTCCGGGAAAGAGACGACCTGCACCTACGGGGCGGAGACGAGCATGGCGACCATTGTCAAGGCCGTAACGCTTTCGATTGAGACCATCTCCAAGCCGCTCACCTCGGCCGAGTTTCAGCAATCGCTCGCCAAGGCGAGCACGCTGGCCAAGTTCAAGTTCAGCGCGTACTCGGGCCTCGGCGTGCCGGCTTTCTACTTCAGTTTGACCGAGTCGGGTATCACCGGTCAGGGAATCACCGGCGTGGTTAACGGCACGACGTACTTTGGAGCGGACGTGGAGTCCAAGAGCGTGTCGAAGTCGACCATCGCCGCCCTCGCCAAGCTCGCTGAAAAACTCTGATCGACACGCCGAAGCATGCCTCTAGCGGGCCGTGTCTCGGGCCGCCCGTGACGGCCAGGTTCGTGGTCTTCAATGAATGGGCGATACGGTCAGCGTGGGCCGTGCGGAGGTTGACCGTAGCGGAGAGCTTTCGAACCCTCTGGACTCACTCACTAAGTTGATCGGCAGAATCTCGACATCCTGACGCCTCGGTCCGGATGCCCTTGGTCAAGGAGCGAGGCCGCCCTTGGCCGCTGAGGCCATCTAAGGGTTGGAAGGATCTCGTCGACTCGTTCGCCGAAAGCTGCTTCGCATCCGGACCATTCATCTCATGGAGTCAAGATCGCGGAATCCAGGGCCGGGCCGGGCCTTCACCATTTCCGGCGCCACAATCTCATTGCAGGCGTCGCAACGAAGCTCCACCTGGACTTCGCCCTGGCACCCATCGTGTTCGTAAATTATTGGCGGTCCGTCCGGCGCAGACCAACGGTCTCCCCACTCCGTCAAGGCCACAATCGCCGGGACAAAGTCGCGACCCATCTCGGTTAACACGTACTCGCTTTGACCCTTGTGCCCCTCGTTCGGACGAGCCTCCATGAGCCCCGCCTTGACAAAGCCTTCCAATCGTGAAGCGAGGATGTTCGGAGCGATCCCCAGTCGGCGCTCGAACTCTGAGAAGCGTGTCTGGCCCGCGAAAAAGGCGTTCCTGAGAATGAGCAGGCTCCATCGCTCCCCCACGAGCTCTAGAGCTCGTGCCGCGGAGCAGTTCTGTGATTCGTACAATCGACCGAGCATCACTCCAGACTACTAATACTTGCGTCATACAAGTCATCCTAAAATATCTTTATTTTGACTTGCATCACGCAAGTTCTAATGGTACGTTCTCTATCGTGATGCAATTAAACCTGCCGCTTTCGTAGTCACGAACGGCCCGTGTCCTAAAGGGGGAAGTATGACAATCGAGCAAAGTGCAGTGGAAGTGAGCGCGACCGAACAAGGAATCGGCAACGACCCAGAGGATGAGTACGCCGGCACCCGCAGTTTCACCACATCCTTCATGGTGGACCAAACCCCGGGTGTGGCGTTCGCCGCGATCAACAACGTTCGCGCGTGGTGGTCAGGAGAGATTGACGGCGACACCGACAAGCTCGGCGATGAATTTACGTATCGGTACGAGGACGTTCACTTTTCAAAGCAGCGGATCACCGAACTCGTTCCAGACAAGAAGGTTGTCTGGCTCGTGGAAGACAGTTTTCTGAGTTTTGTGAAGGACACCACCGAATGGAACGAGACGGAGATCACCTTCGACATCTCCACGAAAGGCGGTCAGACAGAAATCCGCTTCACCCACCGTGGCTTGGTTCCAACGATTGAGTGCTTCAACGACTGTTCGAACGCGTGGGGGTTCTATGTCCACGAAAGCTTGCAAAGCTTGATCACAACTGGGATGGGCCGGCCCAACGAGTAACGTCCGTCTACCCCTCTGGGCGCCGAACGGCGACGACGATAAGACGTAGCGTTTGAGCGGCTGTTTTCGCTGCCGCTCTTCCCGGCACAAGAGTGCGAAGTCATCATCGAAGTCCTTCCACTGAAGTCCCAGGGCCTCGCCTCGGCGAAGCCCCGTAGAAAGCGTGAGCGAGTACAAGACTTCGTTTCTGTGGCCCTTCAGAGCCTTCAGGAGCATGCGAGCCTCTTCCGGCGTCAAGGTCCGACCTTCCGACTTCTTGGCCTTTGGAGCCCTTGAAAGTCGGGCGACGTTGCGCGTAACACTGCCCCATCGGATTCCCTGGTCGATGGCCTGGGCCAGAACGAACCGAATGCGCTGAACGAAAGAGACCGAGAGCCCACTGTCAATCTTCTGAGAGATGAGTCGCTCGACGTCGGCGGCGGTCAGCTTGGCCACCTGTTGGCGGCCAAGGGCAGGAATGATGTGACAATCGGCCACGCTCTTGTAGTTCGATGAGGCACTCGGAGCCACCTGGTGGCGTAGTACGTGGCTGTACCAACCGTTAAGCAGCTGGGCGACGGTCAGAGTCGCGTCGGGCAAGGGAAGGCCGTCATCCAGTTGGCGCTGGAGCTGCTTCAGCTTCTTGACGACCTCAGCCCGGGTCTTCGCGCTGACCGTCTTTCGGACCAGGCGCCGTTACTCCCTTAGCCCAAGGTGAGCACGCCGAGCCAGCGGCCATCGGAAGATCACTGATAGATCGAGCTCTCCCCATTCCCCTTCGAGCTCGTCATTTTCCCCGTCGCTTTCGCGTTGCTGACACCGTTGCTGACACAACGGTCGGAGAGGCTTTGAGAGTCTTAGAGAAGATCCGGAAAGCCTTATGAAATAAGGAGAAATTTGGTGGGTCGTGCAGTGGTGGGCCGTGCAGGACTTGAACCTGCGACCCCTTGCGTGTCATGCAAGTGCGCTACCAGACTGCGCCAACGGCCCCCGAGTCAGCAACCTTACCACTCAGTCGATTTCCTTTGGCCCGCCCGACGTTCAGGCCTCGTGGTGATCTTGAGCCCGCAGCAGAGGCATTGGCTGGGCCACGATGTCAAGGGACAACTGGCCAGCGTTGTTGTGCAGCACCTGCTCAAAGAAGACCTCGACCGCCGCCCGAGCATCGTTGAGGGCGTCATGACCGCCGGGCTGAACGCCGTAGTGACGGCACAGATAATCAAGCCCCCGTCGAGGTCGACTGGATCGGCTCGGTTCAATCACGAGGTCGTGTTCGACCACGTCAATGATCCGCAATTTTGAAAGATGAAGACCGTCCTGTTCCGGATTGCGACCAACGATGGAACGATAGCTCCATCGGAACATCTCGATGTCGAATTGCGAAATATTGGACCCTACGAGTAACGCCCCTAGGCCCTCGTAACGGCGAAGAACGTCCAGGGTATGACGAAGTCCCGCTTCCACGGAGTAAACCACGTCGCTCCCGCGCTTCAACTCAAGGTCCTCGATGGAGAGACCGTGGACCCGTCGGGCTCCTTCAGTGATGGGTCGGTCCGGGAGCACGTAGTAGTGCTCGCTCGAAACGGGCAAACCGTAGCGATACTCGCAGAATCCATACGAGATTGCCCTCTCCACGGTCACATCAAGCCCGGTGGTTTCGGTGTCAAAGCCAACTATGAACTCGGGAACCTGAAGATATCTCTTGGTCACCGGACCATCTTTGCAGCCTCCTGCGACACGACCTGCCGGCGGCGCAGAATGTCCGATATCCGGCGGATCCCCCGATCGCCTTCGGCGAGTCGACCGCAGTAAAATCACAAAAATGCCCTTGTGCGTTGTCGAAGATTCGATGGAGCCCATTAGTCTGCCCCTTTGCGGCAAATTGGGAGAAGCTCGTCGCCGACGAGCACCTAACGAATGTCACACCTGATTGCTTAGCTCCGAGTATCGATCGAAATGAGAACTGTGGATAAGAAGTGGTGGACCCTCATCGTCGTCTGCGCCGGGACATTCATGCTCTTGCTCGACGTCACCATCGTCGTCGTTGCCATACCGGTCATTCAGAAAGGATTACACACCACGTTCTCGGACGTGCAGTGGGTGATCGACGCCTACGCGTTGACCCTCGCGTCCCTCCTTCTCACCACCGGCGCACTGGCCGACCGCTATGGTCGGCGCCTTCTGTTCGTCATCGGGCTGATCATCTTCACCCTGGGCTCGTTGACCTGCGGCCTCGCGCAATCACCGGTCATGCTCATCCTCTCGCGGAGCGCTCAGGGAGTCGGCGGAGCGATCATGTTCGCGACGTCCCTGGCGTTGCTCGCCCACAGCTTTCGTGGCAAGGACCGCGGCGTGGCCTTCGGTGTCTGGGGGGCGGTAACCGGTGTCGCCGTGGCGCTCGGACCGATTCTCGGTGGTGTCATCACCAGCGAAATCAGCTGGCGGGGGATCTTCCTTGTCAACATTCCCATCGGCGTGATCGCCATCGCCCTCACGATGTGGAAAGTGGAGGAATCGAAGACGCTCGACGCCACGCGACCGGACTGGTTGGGCTTCGTCGTTCTCACCGCGGGTCTCGTCTCGCTGGTCTACGCACTCATTGAGGCGAGCGTTACCAGCTGGGGCGACTCGAGGGTCGTTTCCTGCATCTGTGCCGCCGTAATCCTGCTGGGCGCTTTCCTTTTCATCGAGAAAAAAACGGCTCATCCGCTCTTCGACCTTTCGCTCTTTCGGGTACCTACTTTCTCCGGCGGGCTCATCGCAGCATTTACCATGAACGGTTCGTTGTTCGCGATGCTGCTATACCTCGTGCTCTACATGCAGGACGACCTCGGCTACTCGGCGCTCGCCACCGGAGGGCGAATAGTGCTCATCAGCGGGGGCACCCTGGTGTCCGCCATGATCGCGGGTCGACTCAGCAGTTCCATGCCCGTGCGATGGCTGATCGGCCCCGGCCTCGCCCTAGTCGGAATAGGACTACTGCTCATGGCCGGGATCACCGGCACGAGCTCGTGGACGCACCTCATCCCCGGCTTCATCATCAGCGGTATCGGAGCCGGGATGGTCAATCCCCCGTTGGCGTCCACTGCCGTCGGCGTGGTGAGGCCCGAGCGCTCGGGCATGGCGTCGGGAGTGAACACGACGTTCCGCCAGATCGGCATCGCCACGAGCATCGCCGCCTTCGGATCGATATTCACCTCTTCACTGCGCTCACATCTGGACCGCTCCCTCGCCGTCACCCCACTCTCTGGGCACGGGACGCAAATCGTCGGGGCTATCCAGCAGGGCAACGCCGCCCAAGTGATAGGTGCCGTGCCGGCCAGCGTACGGGGCGAATTGGTGGTGGCGATCCACGGCGCCTTCGCTGGCGCGATCAACGACCTGTTAATCGTCAGCGGTGTCATCGCCCTGGTTGGTGCCGTGTGCTCCGTCCTGCTCATCCGAAGCAAAGACTTCGTCGCTTCCCGTCCAACGGGGGCCAGCGAGCCGGCCCTCCAGCACTGATCCGACTCGGGCACCGGTCACCTTCAGGGAACCAATCGGCGCGCCGAGCCATAAGGTGAGCCCATGAAACTACACACTCTCGGTCGCACCGGCATCAAAGTGAGTCCGTTGTGCCTGGGCGCCATGATGTTCGGTGCCTGGGGCAACCCCGACCATGAAGAATCAATTCGCATCATCCACCGAGCCTTGGACGCCGGCATCAACTTCATCGATACCGCCGACGTGTACTCACAGGGCGAGTCGGAGACCATCGTCGGCGCCGCGTTGTCGACGATCGACCGATCCCGAGTCGTGCTGGCCACCAAGGTCCACGGGAACATGGGCGACGACCCCAACGCGCAGGGTAATTCTCGGCGATGGATCATGGCCGAATGTGACCACAGCCTGCGGCGGCTGGGCGTGGACTACATCGACCTCTACCAGATACATCGCCCGGACCCCTCGACCGACATCGACGAGACGCTGGGGGCCCTCAGCGACTTGGTGCACGCTGGCAAGATCCGGGCCTTCGGGAGTTCTACGTTCCCCGCCGAGCAGATCGTCGAGGCCCAGTGGGTGGCGCAGCGCCGGGGTCGGGAGCGATTCCAGACCGAGCAACCCCCCTACTCCATCCTGGTACGGGGCATTGAGCGCGACGTGCTCCCGACGGCCCAGGCCTACGGGATGGGCGTAATTCCTTGGAGTCCGCTGGCGGGCGGCTGGCTCTCGGGACGATTTGGAGTGGGCAAGGACAACTCCAGCCGTCGCGCCGAACGCATTCCCGCCCGCTACGACCTCACGCTGGCAGGGAACCAGCGCAAGCTCGAAGCCGTCACCGAACTTACGGCTCTCGCAGGCGACGCGGGTCTGAGCCTCATCGAAATGGCCCTCGCCTTCGTGCTCGAACACCCGACCATCAGCTCGGCCATCATTGGACCGCGCACGATGGAGCAGCTCGAGTCGCAGTTGACGGCGCCCGAAGTGCAACTCGATGAGGCCCTCCTCGACCGCATTGACGAGATCGTCGCGCCCGGCACCAACGTCAACCCCGAGGACGCCGGCTGGTCGCCTTCCCACCTCGCCAGTGCCAACAGCCGTCGCCGTCGCCGTCGGTAACAGAACCGTCATATTGGCGAATTGACGTCACCCACCCGATAACCTTTAACGAATGAAGCTTGAGAAACGCCTGACTCTTTACGCGCTGACGGCAGCTTCGATGGTGGTAGGAACCCTGATTTCGTCGCCAATCGCACAGGCGGCGGACGGCAGCCGAGCAAGTTCTGCGCCGCCGATTCGCGACCTCGTCGCCGCTCCCCGGTCGCAGGTGGCCAACGTGGTCTTCACCGTCAAACTAGAGGACCAGCTGCTCGCCATTCTGCGCTACCTTCCCGTGACGTTTGAGGTGAACACCTCGTCCTCCAGCACCACGACCACTACGTCTACGACCACGACGACGTTGTCGACGACGTCCACCACCTCGTCGACCACCACGACCACGACGTTGCCGGTGATCCCCGCGGCGACGATCAGCAACCCGACCAAGCTTCTGAAGGGCACCTACGTGTGGCGATTCCGGACGTTGCCGAGCACCATCAAACAGCTGTGGCGCGTGGGTAGCGATAACGTCGTGCTGCAAGGCGCGCTCATGAGCTTCCAGCTAGGACACAACCTCACGACCACCGGTTCAATGAATCCGGCGACGTGGCACGAGCTGGTGGCGGCGGCCCTCAAGAATCAGATCGATCCCGAGGCCTACAACTACGTCTACGTGCGTCAGACGTTGCCAGAGCTCCTCAAGCTCTACGTGAACGGGAGAATCTCCTACGAGACCTACGTGAACACCGGCGTCAGTGCGGCGCCGACGCAGACCGGCACGTACCCCGTCTACGAGCGATTCCTCACCACGACGATGTCCGGCGTCGAGCCCGACGGCAAACCCTACAGCGACCCCGGCATCCCGTGGGTGTCCTACTTCCACGGCGGCGACGCGCTGCACGGATTCATCCGTTCGGCCTACGGCTACCCGCAGAGCCTGGGCTGCGTCGAGATGCCCTTCGCGCACGCGGCGATCCTCTTCCCGCACACGCCGATAGGTACGCTCGTCACGATTCAGTGACGGGCACGCTCAACGCCCTCGACGTCGCCTCACGCCTTTGAAGGGGTGCGCTCGTCGCACGCCCACGGCGAACCGTGCGAGTTCACCAGATCGAGGAACGGTTCGGCCGGAAGGGCCTCGGGGCCGAGGACCCCTTCGCCCGACCAGGCGCCCGACTCGAGGAGTTCCAACGCGATGATCGGATTCATCGCCGTCTGCCACACGACCGACTGCGATCCGAATTCCGACATCGACCACGCGTTGTCGACCACGTGGTGCAGGTAGACCTCGCGCGCCTGGCCGTCGAGGCCGGTCCCCGTCACCCAGGTACCCGCGCACGTCAGCCCGGTCATGCGGTCACCCAACTCCGCCGGGTTCGGCAGGCAGGCCGCTACGAGGTCGCGCGGTGAGACCTCCGCGTCTCCCACGCGAACCGGCGTGGTTGAATCGAGCCCCAGCTTGTGCAACGTCGAGAGCACCTGGATGAATTCGTCACCCAGGCCGTACTTGAAGGTGACCCGGTTGGCCTCCAGCCAGCGCGGCATCAACAGGACTTCCTCATGCTCGACGTTGACGCACTCGACCGGCCCGATCCCGGCCGGGAAGTTGAATGTCTCGGGTTCGCTGAAGGGCGCCGTGGTGTACCACTCCCGGCCCTTTTCCCATATGACCGGCGGGTTTAGGCACTCCTCGATGGTCGTCCAGATGGAGAAGGAGGGAGCGAATTCGTAGCCCTCCACTACCAGGTTGGCCCCGTCGCGCACCCCCAGCTCGTCGATCGACGAAAACAGCTTGTCCGACGCGTAGCGGGCGAAGATGTCCGAGAGGCCGGGCTCGACGCCGATGCCCCCGAGCGCCAGCAACCCCCGCTCCTTCCATTGATCCTGCATGGCGAACTGTTCATCGCCCAACTTGACGCCGGTGAGGGTGTAGGGATCGGTGGGATGCGGGTGCGAGAGCGACATGGCCATGTCGAGGTAGGTCGCGCCGGCGGTGAAGGCGGCGCGAAAGACCGACATGACGAAACGCGGATCGAGCGCGTTGACCACGGCGTCGATCTTCTCGGACTTGATGAGGGCCACGATGGCGTCTTCATCGCTGCCGTCGAGTTTGTACGCCCCGAAGCGATCACCGCCGTCCGCGATGGCCCGCTTGGCCCTCTGTTTGTCGTAGTCGGCCACCACCACGCGCTCGAAAAGATTCCATTTGATCGCGGTGCGAGCCATGGCCGATCCCACACCGCCCGCTCCGATGATTAGTACTCGCATCTCTTCCTCCGTTGACTCCGCACCCCAAGGTGCCCTGTGAACAGGGCACCGCCTTCGTTACGTGACCTCGTCTTCCACCATATTCGTGCTGGCTCGCCCGTTTGCTCGAGGCCCGGTGCGCCTTCGCACTCCCAGTTCAAGTGGTTCGAGAAACGAGAACGCGCCGCGCCCATCGGGGCCGACGAAGGATCAATGCTCTTCGCGCACCACCAAGACCGGACAGTGCGAATAGTGCACACACTGCGTCGACACTGAGCCCATCACCAGTCCGAGGAATCCGCCGACACCCCTCGAGCCGACCACCAGCAACACGGCCTCCTTGCTGGCCTCGATGAGGACTTCCGACGGGTTGCCGGGCACGGCCAGCCACTCCGTCTCGACGCCTTCGGTTGAGGGCGCTCCCGCGATCAGTCCCTGCAGCAGTGCTCTCGCTTCGCCCTCCACCTGTTCGTAGTAGTCGTGACCGGTGGAGCCGGTGATGGGTGAGCCGATGACGGGATACGCGTAGGTGACCTGGAGGCTGGCGCCGCGCAGCCGAGCTTCGTCGATGGCGAACTCGAGCGCCGCGCGGGCGAGCGGGGAACCGTCGACCCCCACGACGATTCTGGGAGGGGTTGCGGTGTCAGGCATGGTTTAGCTCCTCTTGATGGATCGATTGCTCGGTTGCGCACGCGGTGGGCACGTCAGTGCGCCTCCCCTTTGGCCGCGCCGTAGTCCTCGGTGACCAGCGTCGGTGTATCGCGCGTCAGGGTCTCCCCTCGGAAGAAGGCCGGTCGGAAGATGTTCATGGCGATCATCAAGATCACCCCGATCAGGAGGGTCCCCACGTCCAGGACGAAGGTGCCGCCGAAGGTGTGCCCCAAGACCCGCAGTGTCGTATAGCTGTTGTCAGGGTTCCAGTAGTACCAGAACGACCAACCGAGGATGAAGTAGAGGATGATGGCGCCGACGAGAGGCAGGACCCCCAGGACGAAGAAATCGTGCACGCTGCGCGTCAGGCTCTTGCGGTAGTACCAGACGCAGGCCCAGCCCGTCATACCGTAGTAGAAGGCGATCATCACGCCCAGGGCGTCGACCGAATCGCTGATCACGTGGCCGGCGGACAGCGAGTTCATCACCACGTACAGCACGATCGACACCAGCCCGAAACTCACGGTGGCGACGGTCGGAGTGAGGAATCGCTTGTGCATCTTGGCGAACACGTTCGGCATCGCCTTGTGGACCGACATCGACAAGACGGTGCGCGCGGTGGGCAATATCGTGGTCTGCGTCGACGCAGCGGCTGAGGAAAGGACCATCAGCAGCAGCAGGTGATCGAGAATGGAGGCCAAGGTCGAATGGCCGAAGATCGCCGGACCCAGGATCGACAGCACGTCGTTGGCGTGGTTGGTGTTGCCCAGGCCGATGCCGGTCGAGCCGATGCCGGCGAAGGACTGGACCGAGAAGATCACCAGCGCGTAGATGCCGAGCAAGAAGAACGTCGAGATCACGCCGGCCTTGCCCGGAGTGATCTGGGCGTTGTCGGTCTCCTCGTTGAGGTTGAGCGCGGTGTCCCAGCCCCAATAGATGAAGAGCATGTCGGCCAGGCCCACGATGAAGTCACTGAAATGCTTCACCGCGAAGGGATTGAACCAATTGAGGGCCGGGCTCAGGTGGCCGACCGGGGCGGAGCCGTCGCCCACGCGCACGAGCGCCCATATGGAAAGCACGGTCAGCATCGTCAATTCGATGCCCAACAGCGCTTTTTGGAAGTTGGCCGACACCTCGATGCCGACGTAGCAGATCCAGGTCATGGCAACGATCCACGCGATGCCGACCAGCAGCACCCAGACGCTGTTGGCGGTGTCGCCGATGCTCGACGTGTTGAAGAGGTCGAAGACGTACTGGCCCGCGATCTGCGCGAGGCTGGCCATCACGATGATGTCCGCGGCCACGCAGCCCCATCCGCCCATCCAGCCGACGCGGGGCGTGAACGCCCGCGTCGCCCAGGTGAACGTCGCGCCGCAGTCGGGGTCCGCCTTGTTCATCTGCTGGAAGGCGATCGATATGAAGAACATCGGCACGAACGCGAGGATGGCGACGATGGGGGCCTGCACGCCGATGGCCACCACGACGAAGCCCAGGGTCGCCGCCAGGCTGTAGGCGGGGGCCGTCGAGGCGATACCGATGACGACGCTGGAGATCAGTCCCAGTGCCCCGCTCTTGAGCCCCTTCTCCGCCGCGCGGTCAGCAGGTTCTACGGTTACGGTCACTTTCCCTCCCCCTCACGATGCGAGCTGGCGCCCGCTTCGCTGTTCTTACTTCGTACAGAACTTGCCCGATACTATTGCACGCGGCCGCGAGGTGGATGAACCTTCAACACCGCCCTCTCTGACCTCAATCCTCGTTCGGCCGCGCGCGTCAACGTCGCCGCCACGGGACCACTCGTTGAGTGATCGAAGCGACGACTATTTTCACGAACGGCTCGCTTGGCGTGCCGCGCAACCAGCAATTCTCAGATCGTCGTTGACTAAAAAAGCGGAAGCGGTATCAAATAACTCATCGAAGCCGAACGTCGAGGCAGGCCTCCGCCCGACGCAAGGCCCGTTCGACGAACGCCGGCGTAGGCCCGCGGGCGAAGATGAACCCCAGATAACGGTCGCCCTCGGGCAGCGGCGTCAACGTCTTTCCGGGCGCGATGGTAATGGTGAGGCCTACTACCCCGTCGACGGCCCGCGCCCGATCCTGCCCGTGCACCCCCTCCAGGACGCCGGGCGCACGTATCGGCAGCATCATGACGCCGGAGGCCTGAGTTTCTCGCGAAAGGTCGTTCAGAGGAAGCTCCAGTGCGTGTCGAATGATCAATTCTTCAAGGCTTACTCCGGCTCCGAATCTCAAGGCTCTCGAACACAAGCCCCCGATCGAACGTGCGGCCACTTCGAGGACGGTGATAAGCCCATCACGACCTATTCGAAGCTCTATGTGAACGGGGCCTTCTCGTAGACCGAGGGCCACGGCCGCATCGGCGGCGACCTTCTCGACGTTGGCCAGGATCGTGGGGTCCTGGCGCGAGGGCGTGACGTAGATGGTCTCTTCAAAGAAGGGGCCATTGAGCGGGTCCGGCTTGTCGAACACGGCCAGGACTTCGAGGCGACCCGAGACCAGCAGCCCCTCCACGGCCACCTCCTCGCCCGGTACGAATTGTTCGACCAGGAGACTGTCCTGCGGCGAACCTAGAAGCGCTCGCACGCGCGCACCGGCCGAGCGAGCTTGCTCGGCGTCGTCAACTCGAATGACACCTTGGCTCGCCGAACGCGAGACGGGTTTCACCACGCACGGAAAACCGAGGTCGGAGGCGGCGGCGCTCACGTCGCCACCAGAGGCGACCACCCGATACCCGGGCTGGCGAATCGACGCCGACGCGAATCGATCACGCATGATGACCTTGTCGCGAGCGGCGGCGACCGCATCGTAAGGATTGTGTCGAAGACCTAGACGAGATGACGAGGCACTCGCGATCAGAAGTCCCTGGTCGTCCACGGCCAGTACTGCGTCGAGCGGGAATCGAGCATTCAGATCGTCGATGGATTCGACGGCGCGGCCGACATCGTGCAGCGGTACGACGATGGCGCGATCGCCCATCGAGCGCGACATTGCCTGTCGATGTTCGGAGCCCACCACCACCTCCACTCCCAAAGCGCTTGCGGCGGCCAGAAAGTCGGACGCCCGATACGTGGCGGTCGGGAGCAGCAACAAGATTCGACGCACCCCTCTATGATGGCCGCAACAGTGAGGTAGCAACGGAAAAACTATGACTCAATTCGACACCGAAGTGCGCGGCGTTTTGAAGGTCTCCGACGCGGCCCTGGCCATGGTGCTCGCCCTTCGTGCCGACGAGGAGAGCGCGGCGGAGCTGGCTCTGTGGATCGAGGTCACGGGCTCCTCAGGAAACGCTTACGCCTACGACATCTACTTCCAGGCGGCCAACGACGTGTCCAACGGCGATTGGTCCGGTGAACAAGGAGGGCTGACGCTGGTCGTTCCCGCCGACAGTGTCGATAAGGTCCGAGGCTCGGTGCTCGACGTGAATCCGGACGCGGCGCAAGGCGGGATGTTCATCGAGAACCCCAACCGCCCGCCCAGGCCCACTATGGCGAGTCCCCTCATTTCGGGTCCGCCCGTCGATCTGAGCGGCGACGTGGCGCAACGCGTACTGCAGGTCCTCGAGCAGCAGATCAACCCGAGCATCGCGGCCCACGGGGGCCGGGCGGACCTGGTCGCCGTCGAAGGAGAAATCGCCTACCTTCGCTTGAGCGGCGGTTGCGCTGGTTGCGGCATGGCGGCCGTCACCTTGAGCCAGGGCATCGAAGTGGCGCTGCGAGAATCCGTGCAGGAAATACGACAAATCGTTGATGTGACCGACCACGCTTCGGGTACCAATCCCTATTACGAGGCAGCCAAGAAGTAGCCACACGCGCCGCTGTCTGCGCCCGTTTTCTGAACAAGTTATTCGCGAGAGCGGGCCACCAGGTGAAACAGACAATATGGCGACGGGATGCTTTCAATGTTGTGACGCGCGTGGGTGAGTATCGTCATGTGTCGCGCGCCCATTTGGGAGACTTGATTTATTGACTTCGCATAGCACCTCAGCGCCGCTGAATTCTGTGATTTGTCGATTGAATCGTGGACAGAAAGCCGTGTCGGATCGTGCCAAGGAGTCGCTCCAAGCAGTACCGAACGTGGACCGCCATGGTCGTATTCATTATCGTGGCGGGTTCCCTCGGCTCGTGGTTGGGAGCGACCTCGGTCGCGCGTTCCGCTGACCAGAAGAGCCACAAGGCCTTCATCACTTCATCCAATGAGATCGCCGCGAATCTCAAGCTCTCGATCCAACACGAGCAAGACCTGATCAACAGCACGGAGTCGTTCCTCCTAGGCAACGCCCATACGACGCAAGCCCAGTTCACGTCGTGGGCGGACAATATTCACGTGCTGAGCAACTATCCCGAACTCGTGGGTCTGGGCGTCATCGAGATCGTTCCCGCCTCCCAGTTGGGCGCCTACGCCCGACAGGACTCGTTGACCCAATCTGCGCCTTTCAAGATCGTCCCCGCCGGCCGCCGAAGCTTCTACTGCCTGGCACCATTCGGCTTCTTCCGCACGAAGAAGGTGGTGCTGCCCAAGGACATCGACCTTTGCGCCACGGACCTGCGGGCGGTGCTGCTCAAGTCGCGCGACACCGGCGCGAGCAACGTGCTGCCCTTCAGTGAGTTCGGCCTGCACACTTTGGGCCTCGAGACTCCCCTCTATCGTGGAGCAACCTTGCCGACTACGGTGGCCGCTCGAAGGTCGACGTTCGCCGAATTGGTCGGCCTGATCCTCAAGCCCAAGATCCTCCTACAAAGGGCACGCGAAGGGCATATGAACATGGCCGTCGCCTTCCAATATGGAGGTAAGGGTTCCGGGGAGGTCTTTCGCAGCGGTGTGCCCGACGCCCACTCCCAGACCTCCAACATCAACCTTCACGACGGATGGACGCTCGAAACGCTCGACGCGGTGCAGGGCGGTGGGCTGCTGGGCGACGGGGGCGCCCTCGCGCTGCTCTTCGCAGGACTCGCACTGAACCTTCTCCTCGCGGCGCTCATCTTCGCACTGGGGACCGGGCGGGCTCGCTCGCTGATACTGGTGGAAGAGCGGACCAACGAACTGGTCCACCAAGCCATGCACGACACCCTCACGGGACTGCCAAACCGCGCCCTCATCGTCGATCGCATCGAACAGCTCCTGGAAAGGAACCGGCGAACCGGCACCTTCGGAGCGGCTCTGTACATCGACCTCGACGACTTCAAGAACGTGAACGACACACTGGGCCACGAGGCCGGTGATCGCCTGCTGATCGCCGTGGCGGAGCGGATGAAGAACACGCTGCGCGGAGCGGACACCATTGGACGGATGGGTGGCGACGAATTCGTCGTGCTCATCGACGGCAGCGGTGAGGCTGCATCGCCGCAATTGGTGGCGGAACGGCTGCTCAACGTCATGCGCCAGCCCTTCACGATCTGCGGTTCCGACACGCCCCTGGTCGTCACCACCAGCATCGGCATCGCCTTGGGGGACCGCCCTTCCGGGGTGGAGTTCCTTCGTGACGCCGACGTCGCGCTCTACCAGGCGAAGGCGGCCGGAAAGAACCAGTACATGTTCTTCGACGCGAAGATGCAGAGCGACGTCAACCGTCGCATGGTCTTGGAGTTCGACCTGCGTTCGGCGCTCGTAGGAGAACAGTTCTTCCTGCTCTTCCAGCCGATCTACAACCTGGACGACCTCACCATCGTTGGCGTCGAGGCGCTCCTTCGATGGAGGCATCCGGTGCAGGGTGTCATCCAACCCGATGAATTCATCCCGATCCTCGAGAAGAACGGGCAGATCCGTGAGGTCGGGGCATGGGTCCTGCGTGAGGCGTGTCTGCAGATGGCCGCCTGGCACGACCGAGGCCACCCAATCAACATCTCGGTGAACGTCTCGGCACGCCAGTTGGATAGCGATCTCATCATCGACCAGATACGCGAGGCCCTCCGCGTGAGCGGGCTCGACGTCGCCTCCCTGGTCATCGAGGTCACTGAGACGGCGCTCATGCTCGACGTCGAGATGTCGGTCACTCGACTCCAAGCCATTAAGGACCTTGGCGTGAGCATTGCCATCGATGATTTCGGAACGGGATACTGCTCGCTCAGCTACCTGCGCCAATTCCCCATCGATTGCATCAAGATCGACAAGTCCTTTACCAGCGCCATCACAACGTCGCCCGAGTCGCAGGCCTTAGTGAAGACGTTCATCCAATTGGGCAAGGACCTCGGCCTCAAGACCCTCGCCGAGGGCGTCGAGACCATTGGGCAGATGGATTTGCTCCGTTTGAGCAATGTCGTCGAGGTGCAGGGATTTCTGTTCTCACACCCCTTGGAGCCGGACCTGCTCGAGGTTCAGATCCTGGAACCCATGCGCTTCTCGGGTACGAATAAACCTCCCAAGTCCAAGTGACACGCCGCACATCCGGCCCGCGACGCCGACCGCTTCATTCACGCTCGTTTCACGGCGTCTCGCCTGGCCAACCTTGACCGGGTCCTGCGAAGGGGCGGCCTGGCCGCCCCAGCCGACACGGGCGTGAACACGAGGACGCGCTTCCTGCCTGATCGGCGCATTAGCTCAGCGGCGTGGCGCAGTTTGCCACCTGGCGCTCGCCGGTGCCCCGGAAAATGGTCAAAGGGCCCTAGTGGTCCCGTCAAAACAGAAAGCAAACTTTCTATCAAGAACGGGAGTCGGCTCGCGGGCAAGACCTTTGCAGACTCTCAAATGTGAGAGAGAAACTTGCCGATGAAGAACACAGAGAAATCAGCCATCGAGGACAGTGAGGCCGCCGTCAACGTCGACCTGCGTCCCGATCTACCGCGGATATTAGAAGCGGGCCACGCGACATCCAGTGACTTCGATAGTCACGCTCACATCCAGAGGTTTTGGTCAAGCGTCTTGCAGGTGGGACTCCTCGTGATCGCAGGAGAAACGATCGCCACGATGATCTACTGCATCTTGACGCCGCGCGGCGCACATCGGCCGGTCATTTTTTCGATCGCCCTTATCGCGACCCTCGCCGTCGTGGCGATGACGCCATTCGTCCAGCGCATCGCGTCGAGCAAATGGCGATCAGATTTCGCCTTCGCGTGGACGCTCGCCGCCGGATTGTTGGCGGCGGTATCGGCCCACCTAGATGGCGGCATCGACAGCCCTCTCATCTTCATGTTGATTCTCCCTATTGCGAGCTCCGCCATCGCGCTCACACCGCGTAAAGTCGCGATCTGTGGTGTGGCCACATTCATCGAGCTTGGCTACATATGGTTGAGCGGCCAATTCAAGCAGCAAGGGACGTCCGATACGGCGATATTCGCCACCGCGCTTTTCGGACTTGCCGTGTTCGCCGTCGTAGCATCGACGGCCCGGACGCGTCGGCAAGTCGAAGAGAAGCAAATGCGATCGACATTGTCGGTGCTCGCGCGGACCGACGCGCTCACCATGTGCCTCAACCATGGTGCCTTCTACGAACGACTCGACGCGGAGGTGAATCGCTCCCTTCGAAACGAGGAGCCCTTGAGCCTCCTGATGATCGACGTCGATCTCTTCAAGGCCTTTAACGATGCGCACGGGCACGTGGCGGGCGACGAGGCGCTCGCCCGGATCGGTGCCACCCTCAAGGGCGTAAGCCGCAGTTTCGACGTCATCGGACGAGTGGGCGGTGACGAGTTCGCCGTCGTCCTGCCGGCGTCCGGGGCTCACGACGCGGCCATCATCGCCGAGCGAGTGAGGAAGTCACTCGTATCAACCGAAGGCCCTCCTGTTACGGCCAGCGTCGGTTACGCCACGCTGAGCGCCTTGCGACCTACCGCGAAAGAGCTCGTTCGCGCCGCCGATTCATCGTTGTACGAGATGAAGCTATTGAGCGGGCGAACCCCACCGGCATCGTCAACGTGGGCGGCATCGCGGCACACGCACTTTAGCGAGACGACCAAGGCTGACGCCGAACTGCGGCGAGTGAGGGAACGCGTACGCGAAATGGAACGGGCGTCAGCAGAAGCGCTGTCCATTCTCGACGCGTACCAATCCACTACCACCGTGGGACTCGGTTTCTCCGACACGGAGAATCGCCTGGTGCGCGTCAACCCCATGTTGGCGGCTGTGCACGGTGGACTCGCCAAGGACCAGGTGGGCCGCACCATTCAAGATATCGTTCCCGAACTTTGGCCCCAACTCGAGCCCCTCTACAAGTCGGTGGTCGAGACCGGAAAGCCCGTCGTCAACCATGAGGTTTCAGGAGTGACGGCCGCCGAACCCGGGGTCTCGCACACCTGGTTGACGAACCTGTATCCGGTGACCATCGAAGATGAAGTCATCGGCGTGGGCACCGTCGTCGTGGACATTTCAGACCAGAAGCGGCTGTACGAAAGCCAGGTGCGCCTCAATCGCTCCGTGGTGGCGGCATTGGCGGGAGCCGTGGAGATGCGCGACCCCTACACCTCGGGCCACGAGCATCGCGTCGCTCAAATATCCGGGCTGATTGCCAAGGAGTTGCGCCTCGAAGAAAGTGAAATCGAATCGATCGAACTGGCCGGAGAAATCCACGACGTAGGCAAGATAGGCCTCCCGGCCGAGCTCCTCTCGCGCCCGGGAAAGCTGTCGTCAGAGGAGATGGCGCTCATCCGAACACACGCGCAAATCGGCTCGGACATGCTCGGACGCGTCGGCTTCCCCGAGTGCGCTCGCCAAATGGTGCTCCAGCACCACGAACGACTGAACGGCTCGGGCTACCCCCAGGGGCTCAAAGGGGAGCAGATCAAGATTGGTTCCCGCGTCATCGCGGTGGCCGACGTGTTCGATGCGATGTACTCGGACCGTCCCTACAGGCCCGCCCTTTCGATCGAGAAGGTCCTGGGTGAACTCAAGAGCGGTTCGGGAGTTCTCTACGACCAAATGGTGGTGGACGTGTTCCGGGACCTCTGGAATAGCGGACGCCTTGCGAGCTTGCAACCGTCACAGACGACGTCAAAGAGTGAACGGCCGTAAACGACCTGCGAGTTCACTCCTCATCGTGATTCACGCGCCGGGGGCCAAACGAGACGCCAACTACGACGCTTCCTAGCGCACCACCATTGTCACACGGCGTTCCACTCAACACATTGCCGCCAGCACCCAGAAACACGACAATCACGTTTGGCGAACTCGACGCTGTCCCTTTCCGCTGATGGAGGTGGATTATCGACGAATCGCCAAAGCAGTAGCCCAGGCGGACCGCACATTAGAATGCATCAATGGCCCGTGATACAAATCAAGAGGGCCGCGGGCTGCCCCGAACGAGAATCGCCAATGAGGAGCGCCTGATAGCCCTCGGCGAAGCAGTCAATCGCCGGGAAAGAGGATCGTCGCGCCGGACGCCGCGCACGCGACGCCGGGTCTGGATTCGTCGGAGCGTGATCACCATCGGCGTGGTCATCGTGCTCATCGTCGGTGGGGTCGCCGCCGACTACTTCTACCTCGGGTCGCTCATCAACAAACAGAACGTGAAGCATCTCCAATCGGCGGGCGCCACGGAGAACATCCTGTTGATCGGATCGACGACCAGATGCGGCCTCAAGGTGCAGAACAAGGCCTACGGGCTCTGCTCCCAGGGCGTCACCGGCGTGAACAGCGATATCGACATGATCGTCCATCTCGACCCGAGCACCAAATCGGTGTCGCTCCTGTCCATTCCCCGAGACCTCTTCATCCCCAACGCGCGCACCGATGGCGCCAACAAGATCGACGCCGCGCTGTACCAGGGGCCCAGCCAGCTGGTGGCGGCCATCGAGGAAGACCTCGCCATTCCGATCAATCACTACGTGGAATTGAACTTCGACACCTTCGCCAACGTGGTCAACGCGCTCGGCGGCGTGCACATGTACTTCCCGACTCCGATCTACGATGCGGAGTCGGACCTCAACATCGAACGACCCGGGTGTTACCTGCTCGACGGGAGGCACGCCCTCCAGCTGGTCCGGGCCCGACACCTTCAGATCCAGCCCAATCCCTCCAACCACGATCCCCATACCTGGCCGCAGGAGGCCCTTTCGGACCTGGCCCGCATTCGCCGGACCCACGAGTTCTTGCGGGTCCTAGCGGCGAAGGTGGCCGCACGCGGTCTCGGCAACCCCCTAACCGACCAGAGCATCGCCACGGCGGTGTTACCGGACTTGACGGTGGACAGCGGATTCTCAGAGTCGGCGATGGTCAGCCTCGCCGAGACGTTCGCCCACACCGATATCTCCACCGCTCCGCAACTGACCTACCCGGTCATCGAGGTGCTCTCCGGCTCGCTGCTCTACCAGGGCTACTACTACGGTGACGTCGAATTCCCGGTCCAGCCGACCGGCGTCAATACCGTCGACCAGATCTTCGGCGTGTCGAGCGGCACCGACTCGTTCACCAACGCAGCACTTCCGGCGCCCTCGAGTGTTGCCCTCTCGATCGACAACGGCACCGGGATCGCCAACCAGGCCGCCTTGGTCGCTCGGCAGTTAGGCAACAAAGGCTTCGTCGTCAAGTCGACCGCCACCGTGCGTCCGGACGGGCCGGTCAGCGAGACCGTCGTCTGGTACGGAGGTTCTCCCCCGCCCGCCAACGGCAACTGGACCAGCTCCGGGCTCGCGGCAGCCGAATCCGTGCTGGCCCAACTCCAGGGTCCCGCAATCCTCGGCTACGACCCGGCCAAAGTCGCGCCGGGCACCGTCGTGACCGTGCAAACGGGCACCGACCTGACGGTCAAGCCCCGGGTTCCGACTTCAACGACCACGACCACGAAGAAGACGTCCGCCACGACGTCGAGCACCACCACGACGACCACGATCTACGACCCGCCCGGCGTAAGCACGAACAACGCCTTCAGCGCTCCGAGCTCCACCAACCAAGCGCTCGCGCCCTACGACCCGCGCCCGTGCAATGCCGCCGGAACCGGTCCGGCCAACGCGCCCGCCGCCACGATCAAAAAGAGTTAGTACGTTCCGACCGCTTCGAAAGGGGCAAGACTATCTCGAGGCGGGGTCCGGCCAATTCCGCGAACACCCACACACGACCAATCGGTGATCACGCAGCGCCGACGACGTACTTGGCCACTGGGCCCCGGCAACGATCGAGGCAACGGTCACCTCGCGGCGCCGCCACGAGCACCGCGCCCGATCGTCAGCTGATTCCACCTCGTTCAAACACGACTAGAGGGCGATCCAACGCCGAGCGGCTCGAATTCCAGCAACGTCTCACTTCGTAGACCGAGCCGGATCGTCTCCAGCCCCACCAAATCTGCCGGGGCGACGTTGCCCAAGTTCACGTTCGGTCCCACACGCTTGACGAAGTAGCACTG
Source organism: Acidimicrobiales bacterium (assembly GCA_049793015.1). GTDB lineage: Bacteria > Actinomycetota > Acidimicrobiia > Acidimicrobiales > RAAP-2 > RAAP-2. The sequence goes on from JBARBL010000053.1 coordinate 21,982, forward strand.
CAGATCGCTCGTAGGCGCTTCGAAAAGCAGTCGGTCGACGTCAAGCCCGCTCGTCAGGATCTCCTCTACGAGACCGATCCGTAAATCGCCGTTCGGTCGGCACATGCCCGACCGACCGCCTTCACGGGTCTCCAAGGTGACCAGTGTCGCGCCGGCATCCAAATCGTCGGAAATGTAGCTGATCCACTTGTACGGTGCCATGTTCTCCGACTTGAGTTGGTCCTTCGAACCCACTTCGGAGATCACCTTGAAATCCTTAGCGAGAGCGGCCACGTATTCGGACTTCATCGCGTCGCTCAGGGCGATGGTGCCATTCGACACCTCAACGTACTGGCAGTCGTAGTACCAGCACATATCGCGAAACTCGCTGAACCGGCCCTGGAGGATGTATTTTTCAAATAGCGTGCCGCCGAAGTAGAAGTCGACTCCCGCTGCGCTCAACGCGGCCAACTTCTCCTTCAGGAACTTGTCCACAATCGAGGTTCCCCAGCCAAACTTGACGAAGTCGACGTAGTCGCTCTGACTCTCGACGATGTCGGCGAAGAGGTGGCGGGGGGTGCCCTTATCGATCGCCATGGTGAGACCGGCGCGACGCGGTTTTTCCACTCGGTTCGGCAGGTCCAGATAGTTCTCATTGAATGACATGACGCCTCCTCGTCACCCGACGGCGTTAACGAAGGTACTTCTCACCGAGTGACCTACCAATCGTTTAGTACCAAACTATCTATGGCGATGGAGAGGCATCTGTGAATGGCGTAAGAATCGCGCAGGACACGAGTGGCCCGCGGTCGGCAACCAACCTCCAACGCCGGCGAAATCGTCGTCAAATAGACGAGCACCTCGGCAACGGTCCGAGATCTCGAAACCTGGAACGTCGTTGGGACTATGGTCCCTATTCCAATCCTTCGGGACGCGGTACTTTCACTAAGTGGACCTCCTAACGACTCCGTCGTTGCCGGAAGTGGCTCTCGACGACCGTTATCGATTGGAAGAAGGTCGTGCCCTGCTGTCCGGCGTGCAGGCCGTCGTTCGCCTGGCCATGGACCAGCGGCGAAGGGATCTCGAGGCGGGGTTGAACACGGGCGGTTTCATCACCGGCTATCCGGGTTCCCCCTTGGCCGGCCTTGACCTGGAACTCACGCGCCGCACCGATCTTTTGGCCGATCTGAGTATCGTCCATCGCCCCGCCCTGAACGAGGAGTTAGCGGCCACGGCCGTAGCCGGTAGCCAGCTGTCCTTGGGCCAGCCGGACCACACCAAAGACGGGGTCTTCGCGATCTGGTACGGCAAGGCCCCCGGCCTGGATCGTGCGTCTGACGCGTTTCGACACGGGAACCTCATGGGGACTGGTCCTCACAGCGGCGTGGTGGTGTGCGTCGGTGACGACCCCCAGGCCAAGTCTTCGAGCGTGCCCTCCAGCTCCGAGCCGACCCTCTTCGCACTTGCGATGCCGATACTGACGCCGGCTGATCCTCAGGAGATCCTCGAGCTCGGCTTGCACGGCTTCGCCCTCTCGCGAGCGTCGGGACTTTGGGTAGGACTGCGGATTCCAGCCACCGTCGCCGATTCGACCCAGTCCGTGGAGTTCAGTGCCGCACGAGAACGTCCAATTCCACCAGACCTCGACTTCAATGGCGCTCCCTTCACCCACCAGGTGAGCGCGCAGCTCCTTGGAGCGAAGCTCATTGAACTGGAAAGTTCACTCTACGGTGCTCGCCTTGAGATCGCTCGCCGTTACGGAATTGCCAACGCACTCAACCGTGTCACGGCCAGGTCCGAGGGCGACACTCTCGGCATCGTCGCGGCCGGCTCAACGTACTTAGAGGTGCTCCGCGCCCTGAAACGAATCGGTATTTCACAATCCGACTTGGCGCCAGCCGGCGTGCGGCTGCTCAAGATCTCGATGCCCTACCCACTCGATGAAGATCTCGTGCGAGAGTTCGCCACGGGCCTAGACGAGATCATGGTCGTCGAAGACAAGCGACCATTCGTAGAAACCCTGCTCAAGAGCGCCCTCTGCGGCGAGGCGAACGCGCCACGCGTCGTCGGCAAGCATGACCAGGCCGGTCGCGCGCTCGTTCCCTTCACCGGCGAAGTTGTCGCCAACACACTCGCGCCTCTACTCGCCGATCGCATTCAACGGCACCGTGACGTCAGCGCAGTAGGCGAATGGCGCTCACGAGCCCGCCCCGTCACCATCGCACCCCTCCCCATTGCCCGCGGCGCGTATTTTTGCTCGGGCTGTCCTCACAACACCTCGGTCAAGGTTCCCGACGGCACCTACGTGGGTTCAGGCAGTGGCTGTCACGGTCTCGCCATACAGATGAGTCCCCGTCAGGTCGGCAACGTTGTCGGTCGGTTTCAGATGGGCGGTGAGGGTGCCATGTGGAATGGCATGTCCCCCTTCGTCACGACCCCGCACTTCGTTCAGAACATCGGTGACGGCACGCTGGCGCACTCCGGCTCCCTGGCAATCCGGGCCGCGGTGGACTCCAAGGTCAACATCACCTTCAAGCTCCTTGTCAACTCCACGGTCGCCATGACCGGGGGACAACCGATCGCCGGCGGGCGTGGCGTCGCGGACACGACCAGACTGCTACTGGCCGAAGGCGTGAAAAGGATCATCATCACGACCGACGATCCACGTCGAGAAGCCACCAAGGGTCTGCCCGCCAGTGTGGAAGTCTGGCCGCGTCGTCGGATCATTGAAGCCCAGAAGCTCCTAGCGACCATCCCCGGGGTCACAGTTCTAATGCACGACCAAGAGTGCGCGGCCGAGCTGCGGCGCAAACGCAAGCGCGGTCTTGTTCGCGAGCCACGAGAACACGTTCTCGTCAACACGCGGTTGTGTGAGGCATGCGGCGACTGCGGAGCAAAATCGAACTGCCTCTCGCTGCGTTCGGTGGAGACGCCCTACGGGCGCAAGACGCAGATTGACCAGGATTCTTGCAATTTCGACTTTTCGTGTCTCGAAGGGGACTGTCCCGCTTTCGTCACCGTTCGTCTCAATATGAAGCGTGGGTCCCGCCGATTGCCGATGGACGTCGATCTCACCCGTCTGGTGCAGCCCCCACAGCACTTCACGAGCGACCACTTCACGATGCGTCTCACTGGTATCGGCGGCACCGGCGTGCTCACCGTCGCTCAGATCGTGGCCATGGCCGCTCACCTTCAGGGACGCTACATTCGTGAACTGGACCAGACAGGTATTGCCCAAAAGGGCGGGGCCGTCGTGTCCGATCTGTGCATCAGCGACCGGGCATTGGAAACAACTCCCCGATTGGGTGACGGCGAGTGCAACCTCTATCTGGGTTGCGACCTCTTGGTCGCGGCCGCCTCACAGAATCTCGACGTCGCCGAGGTCAGCGCCACGATCGCGGTCGTGTCAACGTCGCCCGTACCCACGGGACGCCAGGTCGCCGATCCTCTGATAGCGTCGCCGTCGCTCGAGACCATGAGGCAGCGAATCGACGGCCGTAGCCGTCCCGCCCATAACGTGTGGCTCGACGCCCAACGGCTTGCTCACGATGAACTCGGTGCGAACACCTACGCGAACATTCTCTTGCTGGGAGCCGCCTTCCAGTCAGGCGCGTTGCCCTTGAGCGTTGAGGCCATCGAGCGGGCGATCGAGTTGAACGGAGTCGCCGTCGAAGACAATCTTCGGGCCTTTCGCCTTGGGCGCCTTCAGGTGGTTGCTTACCTCGATTCGTTAGGTCCAGTGACGACACACGATTCGGCGGGTCTGACGAACGACTCGAATGCCTTGACGGTCGTTCAATCGGATGGCGGACAGCAGGACAACGATTTCGAGTCACTCATCACGACCCGAGTCATCGATCTGATCGAATATCAGGGCCCCACCTACGCGCGCCGCTACACCGACGTACTGGAGCGCGCGCGTGACGCCGAAGCCGGCCTTGGCCCGGCCGACGGACCCTTTAGTGCCGCCGTGGCCGTAGAACTGCACAGACTGATGGCCTACAAGGATGAATACGAGGTCGCTCGACTGCAACTCTCGCAGTCCGCCAGAGCTGAGATCGAGCACGAATTCGGAGCCGGCCGGGTTACCTATCATCTGACACCACCCGTGTTACGCACCTTCGGACTGGATCGAAAGTTCCACCTACGTTCGAGCGCCAGAATGACGTTTCATCTGCTACGTAGAATGCGTCGGCTCCGCGGCACGAAGCTCGATCCTTTCGGGCGTTCGCGTTACCGCCGCCAAGAACGGCTTGTTCGAGACAACTACATGGCGATGATTGAGCAGCTGAGCGTGGAACTCACGACCAACAACCACGCGCGCGCTGTTGAACTCGCCAAACTACCCACGATGATTCGAGGCTTCGGCGAAATCAAGGCACGAAACATTCAACGCTATAAAGAACAGCTGAACTCCCTGCTGGTGAGTTCTTGAGAGTCCGCGGGACACTCCACTTCGGATGACCGGGGTGGTGCGCAACGTGACACCTGACCACCAACGACTCATCCGCTAGCGGCCAGAGACCAAATTCGAGACGGTGACGGTTCCTAAGAGCGTGTGTTCTATTTGGCGAGTGCGCCAATGAGCACGACCGACACCATTAAGTCGTGGCCTACTCAAGCGATCTGACCGATGCCCAGTGGAACCTCCTCGAACCCCTGCTGCTGCTCCCCTCCAAACGAGGTCCGAAGCACGGGGCCGACCTGCGACACGTCGTCGACGCGATGCTCTACATCTCGCATACTGGGTGCCAGTGGCGTTTCCTGCCTGACGAGTTCGGACCATGGACCCGGGTTTGGTCGCAATTTCGTCGGTGGTCGAGGAACGGGACCTGGACCCGGGTACTCACTTCACTTCACGCGTCATCGCGCACTGCTCTTGGCCGAAAAGAACCGCGACCCTCGATGGCGGTCATCGACACCCACCTCGCGCGAGGAGCCTCAAACGGGGGTGCCACCTTCCATAACCAGGGTGGCCCCTATGGTCGGACCAACGGGGCCAAGCGCATCGTCTGCGTGGACGTCACGGGGCTGCCGCTCTGCGTGCGCGTTGTTCCCGCCTCGACGTCCGAGGCCAGTGCCGTCGAACAGATACTCGACGACCTGGCCCGAACCGGTGCGAACGAACGACTGGAGCTTGTGCTCGTCGACCGCGGCACTTCGCAATCCGAAGCCACGCGGATGTCGGCGACGTTCAACTGCGAGGTCCGCCGGGTCGGGTGGGACGAACCACCTCGCAACGAGCACGGTGCCAAGATCTTTCGCCCCATTCGTCACGCCTGGCGCGTCGAAGTGTCCCACGGACATCTGGTGCGCCGTCGCCGCCTAGCACGTTGCTTTGAGAACACCGTGATCTCGGCCACCGGATGGTTGCACGTCGTCTCAATCACCGAGGTCCTTCGAGTGCTGTGCTGAACTTCCCATTCAGCAAGCGACTCACTCTCCCCCCGGCGTGTCGTGAAGCATCAACCTAAAGACGTGAAAAGTGGCACCACCGTCAGACGGTTCATCGTCAACGTACCGAGCCCCAAGGGCGAGAGCAAGGTTGCGGGACTTTTCGTTCCCGGGCAACATCTTGATGATGGCGGCCTTGGCACTCATTGATGTGCTGGCGTACCCCAACGCGAGCTGCGCCGCTCGAAGAGCGAAGCCGCGTCGCCTTTTCTCAGGGAACACAAGGTACGAGAGATTCACCTCGTCACTGCCCAGTGCTCGCAGGTCGATGCCGCCCACCAAGACTTCTGGGCCACGACTCCAAATACCCCAATGACGGTGGCTCCCCATCGTTCGCCACGACTCTTGACAATCAGCAATGAACTTTTCCACGTCGGGAAGTTGCGACGGGCGTGAAGCCTCGAACCATCTGCGTTGCTCTTCGTCCTCTCCGGCGAGCCATGCGAGTGCGTCATTGGTGGCAAGTGGTCTGAGTACCACGACACCGTCAGTCAATGAGTGTTGCGGCAGCGAATCTTCCACAACATCATTATCGCCCCACGACGTGTCACACGTCACGCCAATAATAATGGGGTGGCACGCTCGCCAATGACAGCACCTATCTCCCACACTGGTCAGGTGCTGTCGCGGGCCGTCACGTTCCAGTTCACCCTTGACCCGAACTCCGAGCAAAGGATCCTTCTCGCCAAGTGCGCGGGCGCCCGTCGCTTCACGGTGAACCATCACCTGGCACAGGTCAAGGCCAACCTGGACGCCAGATCGGCCGAGCGGGAAGTTCTCGGCGAAGTTGGGGAGTGGACTGAGCCATCAACTCCTTCGCTGTCCTGGGCAGCCTTCTCCTTCATCAACGAATTCAACGCTTGGAAGAACGGGCAGTCTGAGGACTCACCGGTCAACGACGATGGGACTCTGGGCCTGGCCTGGCGACACGAACTCCCCAATGACGTCTTCGAGTGTGCGTCGGTGGACGCGTCCCGGGCTTTGGAGAACTTCTCCGCGTCGCGTCGTGGCGAGCGCAGTGGATCACCCGTCGGGTTTCCCCGCTTCCAGGCCAAGGGGAAGGTGACGCCGAGCTTCCGGCTGCGCAATCGCGCGACACCAGGGATGGCGCCTTCGAGCCAGCCCATCCGGCTCAGTGACCCCTCGCACCTGCGACTACCCAGGTTCGGACCGGTCAAGCTCTTTGGGCCCACCCGCAAGGTCCGCCGGATGATCGACGGCGGTCGCTTCCACGTGTACTCGGCGACGCTGACCCAGCGTGCTGGTCGGTGGACCGTGTCGCTGACCGGCGTGGCCGCTGAACTCCACCAGGCGCAGCGCAGTCGCACCAACCGTCACGCCGTTGCTGTCGGGGTCGACCGAGGGATCACCTCCCTTGCTGTCGCCGCCGACGCCAACGGTGTTCCCTTCGGGAGCTTCGAGGGGGTGAAAACAATGAAGCAAGCGCAAGCCACGTTCAAGGCGGCCAACCAGGCCCTGGCCAGATCCACACCGGGGTCCAAGGGCCGCCAACGTGCACGAGCTCGGCTCGCCAAGACCCACCGAAAGGTCGCCAACACCCGACGACACCTGGTCCATCAGGCCTCCAAGGCCCTCGTGGACCGATGCCAGGTCCTCGCGATCGAGGACCTGAACGTCGCGGGCATGTTGAGGAACCGTCACCTGGCCCGGTCCATCTCGGACGCCGCCATGGGAGAGCTCTCGCGCCAGGTCCTCTACAAGGCCCGCTGGCACGGGGTCGAGGTCCGCGTCGCCGACCGATTCTTCCCGAGTTCCAAGACGTGCTCGGGCTGTGGCGTGGTCAGAAGCGACCTCGACCTATCGACTCGGACCTACTCGTGTGGGGCCTGCGATCTGGTCATCGACCGCGACCTCAACGCGGCCATCAACCTGGCCCGCTGGCGACCCAAGGAGCCCTCCGCAGTGACTCTGTTGGACCCGACGCGCGCTGCGCTTGTCTCCACAGCCTGATCCCAAGGGGATCTGCACCGCGAAGCACGCGGGAAGAGCCGATCGTCACCCGCACAACCTTCACGGCAACGTGATGAGGGCCCTGGGTCGGAACCGAGTACTCGGATAGAAGTTGATCTGGGAAGTCGGACGGTGAGCAAGCACCGCTGGGCCACGAGGCTCCGTTGGTCAAGGCGAACCGGTGGGTCCAAATAGGACACACGCTGTAAGGGGTTCAGAGCCCAACGCCCAAGACCGCACGTGCCATCACCATCGAATGGCGTGACCCTCGTGCAGATAACGATGCAACCCGTGGAGGTGAGACGAAACCTGACTCGCCTGAGTTTTGCGCTGTCGCGCCCTCGAGCGCGTGCTCAACCTCTTCATGATCCACTCATCCGTGAACCGGGAGCGGCTTCACTCCGACGATGGCCCGATGGCCTCGAGCTGGGGCGACGAGCGGAACCGCTCCTCTCGAGGTTGCACACCCTCCTTCGCGTCACTCCGACACCAAGGAGTCTCGACGGTCTCTACCGCCAGTCTGTGGCACCGCTCTGCTTTGCCGGGTTCGGCGCTGGGGGCCTGTCCGGAGAGTAACGGGCGACGCTGTGGCCACCCCAGGGTATACGTCACAGCGTCGGTGGCAGTACCGCCGCGATTGCCTTGGCGATCGCCAAGTAACCGGAGTTGTTCGGGTGGATGTTCGGGCCGAAGGGCCGGGGGGCACACATCCACGTAAATTTGCACTCGTACTGAACGTTCACGGAGGTCACTTCCTTCTTGGAATTTCGAACGACGCGCGTGTCCCCTTCGTGAAAGGCAGCGGTAATATCCGCCATAGGCATCTTGAAGGAACCGTAGACCAAAGAAAGCGATCGGTTCATTTGGCGCAGGGCCGCCACACTGTTCACGGCGAATACCTCCGCCACTCCCTCTTTAGTCGACAACGTTAGATACGGATTGTAATGACCGAGGCCCACGAAAGTGACTTTGGGTCCTGCGGCGTTGGTGAGGACGCGCATCACCTGACCAAGTTGCTGACGAAGCAGCGCAAGTTGACGCGTGACGCACGTAAGGTCAATGTCGACATGATGCAGACAGACGTCGAGGGTGTTGAAGCCTAGATCCACGGTGACGAGGGTGACGGCATTGTGGTGTATGCGCAGGAAGGCGACGGCGTCGGAGAGCTGGGTGTCGGGAGCCACGTAGCACGGATCGGGTCCGTGAAGCATCGTCGCGATTGACTCGCCGGGGCAACCCAGTTGCGTGAGTCTTAGTGCGACGCCCTTGGCAGCCTCGATGGTGACGAGACGATTCGAGTAGCCCCGATTGGTCGGTTGGCCTTTAGGGTCGCGGGGCGTTGGCTGAACGCCGACCGACACCGATGCACCAATATCGAGGTAGAGGACGACCGTCTTCGAGGTGAGGGCTGTAGAGACGCTCGTTGTTGTCGTCGCCGCTGAGCTTTGTGAGTTCGGCCGCACCAGCGCAAGAAAGACTGCCATGACGACGACCATTGCAACTGTGGTCGCCAGCAGGCGCTTCGCGCTGGTCAGCCGCCTCGCCAAAATAGGCACTCATCCACCTCGTCCTCACGGAGCGACCGGTCGTAGGCCCCGACAGCCGATCACTCCTGTCCGCAACCTAGACCACTTGGCGATCAATTGGGACATGACCAAGGTCGCGTGTCAAGCTGACCCTGAGCGCGGTCACCACACTGAGCACGCGGATATCCGCGGCTGTCACGGGGTAAAGCGCAACTTGAGGCGGCGTCCGGATTCGAACCGGAGTACGGGGCTTTGCAGGCCCCTGCCTAACCACTCGGCCACGCCGCCAGAACTGACCATCCTACTCGGCGGTCAATTTCGTCACTTCTTCTGGAAAAACCGCCAGACCAGCACGCATAGCGTCACCACCACGACGACTTCGAACACCAGGGTCAACGTGGAGACGACGGTACTCACGAGGGACACGATCGTGGTGATGACGACCAGAGCCAGGATGACCAGCAACGCAATGCCTAGCACTCCCACTCGGACTCCTCCGTTGATCTCCTTCAATGCTAGGGCGGACGAGGACAGTGCCAAGGAAGATTATTCTTGAGAGGTGACACGACGCCTTCGACTGAGTCTGACTTTTGTCGTGACGCTCGTCGCGACCTGCATGCTTCCCGCGGTGGGCGCGGGCGCGGCTGTCTCGACGCGAATCACCGGCACCGTGGCCTCGACGATCACCTCGTCGATGCCCCTCGTGCGCCTTAGCTTCGCCCACGCCGTCAACGTGGCCGACCTGCCCCCACTCACCACCCAGCCGCAGTTGGCCACGTCGTGGCAGCAGGTCGGACCCAAAGAGGTGCAGGCCGTGGCGACTGGGCTCGTCCAGCCGGCCACCACGTACGTGATCGACCTGCCGTCCCTGCTGCGCTGCCGTTCCCAGTGCAGCTTCGGGGCTGAACGCCGGCACAGTGTCGTCTCGCCCGCGGGCTCGATGTGGGAGCAGCAACTGCTGGGCGAACTTAACTACCTTCCCGCGACCTTCACCTCTCTCTCGCCCCAAAGCGATCCCGCGTCGTTATCGAGCGGCTTTTACACCTGGGCCTACCCGAGGCTCCCCGCATCGATCCTCGACCTCTGGGGCGTCGGCAACAACAACGTCATCGTGCGCGGGGCGCTCATGGCGTTCCAGAACGACCACCAACTTCCCACCACCGGCGTCCTCGACAAAGCGACGTGGCATCTCCTGGTCAAGGCCGCGCGCAATGGCGTGAAGAACCCCAGCACCTACAACTACGTGACCGTGAGCGAGACGTCACCCGAGACCGTGCGGCTCTACGTCGCGGGCCGGCCCACCTTCCACACCCTGGCCAACACCGGAATCTCCGTCGCTCCCACCCCGCTCGGCACCTTCCCCGTCTACCTGCGCTACCTGACCCAGACCATGTCGGGCACCAATCCCGACGGCTCGCACTACGCCGACCCGGGCATCCCGTGGATCTCGTACTTCGACGGGGGCTCCGCGCTGCACGGATTCATCCGCGGCTCCTACGGGTGGCCCCAGAGCCTCGGCTGCGTGGAGATGCCCTTCGCGTCGGCGCACGTCATATGGCCCCACACGCCGATCGGCACGCTGGTCACCGTCGAGACGACCTAGACCCTAGGAGGTGTTTTCGGGACCGAAGGCGTGGCGCCCCCGCTGCGTCTCGATCTCGACGCCGCTTTCCTTGAGCTCGCTGGCCGTGCCGACCGCGGCCTTGCCGAACTTGTGGCGCACGTCGTCCACGGCGTCACGCAGGGCCTCGTAACTGATCTGGCGCTCCTGCGAGACCAATTCGGCCCGCTGGCGCGCGTCCAGTGAGGACGGTTCGAACCCGAAGGTGAGCTGGACCTGGTTGTTGCTGCGCTCGAGGAACGAGGACGCGTGCACCCCCAGGAGGCGAACGGAGCGGTGCAGGTCCACCGACGCGAGCAGCGCCTCCGCGATGGCCGTGATGGCGAATTCGTCGTCGATGCCGAAGGAGAGGGTTTGGGACCGAGTAATCGAGGTGAAATCGTCGAAGCGCACCACGATCGAGATGGTGCGCGCCACGCGCCCCTGGGCGCGCAGCGCCCGCGCCACCACGGCCGAATGGGCTCGCACCTCGACGACCAGTTCCGCCATCCCCTGGCGGGACCGCAGAAACGTCTGTTCGTGGCCGATCGACTTGACGGGTCGATCGACGACGACCTCGCGGTTGTCTTCTCCGTGGGCGAAGGCCCAGAGCGTGGCCGCCAAGGACGGGCCAACGTGGCTGGCCAACGTTCGTTCGTCGACCTGTTGGAGGTCGCGGACCCAGGGCAGGCCGAGCTTCTCCAGCTTGGCCGCGGTCGCGGGGCCTACGCCCCAGAGGGCCCGCACGGGCAGCTCGTTCAGCCACTGGGCTTCGAGGTCGGGACTCACCCACACGACGCCCGCGCCGGGCACCAGCTGGCCCTTGACCACCCGGGGCTTGGACTTCTTGGACGCCAGCTTGGCGAAGAGCTTGTTGCGACCGAGGCCCACCCCGCACTCGAGACCCAGCTCGGTGTTGATGCGTCGGCGCAGCTCCTCAGCCGCCGCGATGGGTCGCACGTTGAGCATTCGAAGGCTGCGCAGGTCCGCGAAGACCTCGTCGAGCCCCAAGGGTTCGAAATCGGGGGTGAGGTCTCGAATGACGTCGTGGAATTGGCGAGAGTACACCTCGTAGCGATCGAATCGACCGGGCAGCACGATGAGGTCGGGGCACATCCGCCGGGCCACCACCGTGGGCATCGCGCTGCGCACCCCGAAGCGTCGCGCCTCGTAGCTCGCGCTCGCCACGACCCCCCGGCTGGCCGGTCCCCCGACGGCTACGGGCTTGCCCACCAGCGTGGGGTCGTCGAGGATCTCGACCGACGCGAAGAACGCGTCGAGGTCGATGTGCAGCAGGGGCGCCTCGTCGACCGAGGGGTCCTCAGAAGGCGAGTTCAACGCTGCGGAAGGCTTCACCGAAAGCCGCCCCCACCGAACGGCCCGCCTGCTCCGCCCGGCCGTAGACCAGGTCACGGATGGCCTCGTCGTCGCCAGCGAGCTGCGAGGCGTGCGCGAGCACCGCCTTCACCTTGGTGTCGATGGTCCCCGACACGTCCGCGACCACGTCGGGCTCGTGCGTGCCGCTCAAGAGGAGATGGCGAACCTGGTGAGGCTCGCCCTGGTCGGGAAAGTACAGCGGCATGGCCGCGGCCGGCGCGACCGCGTCGAGCAGCGCCCAGCCGGTCTCGCGATGATCGCGGTGGTTCACGTACACGCCGCCAAAGAAGACCGCCGTGGGGTCGGGTCCGAGCACGACCTCGGGACGGTACTTGCGCACCAATCCCACCAGCTGGGCACGCAGTTCGTCATCGTTCACCACTTCGCCGTCGGCCCGGTTCAATCCGAGCACGCTGGTGGCGCCCAGGAGGTCCGCAGCCAATTGGAGTTCTTCTCGCCTCGCGCCCCGCACGGCCACCGAATCGGCTTGGGGGCCGTGCGAACCCTTGGCGCCGTCGCAGACGACCACCAGGTGCACCGCGCAGCCATTATTGGCCCACTGGGCGAGCAACCCACCGGCCGCCACGTCGGCGTCGTCCGGATGGGCGTAGATCGCCATCGCCGAGTGTGGCTCCAGTCGTAGGGCGCGCATCGCTACCCGTGCAATTTAGGGGCGGTCGTCTTGACCAGCATGCCGATCTCGCGGGCGAAGTCGTCGGTGCCCTCAAAACCCTTGTAGACGGACGCGAAGCGCACGTAGGCGACGTCGTCCACCGGTCGCAAGGCTTCCAAGGTGACGAGTCCGACCTCCTCGCTCGACACGTCTCGACTCAGGAGTCGCATCGACTCTTCGACCCCCATGGCCAGGAGTTCCAAGGCGTCCTCGTCGACCGGACGGTTCTTGCAGGCCGCCCGCACACCGCTGAGGATCTTGGAACGATCGAATAGCTGGCGCTCGCCCGAACGCTTGACGACGTAGACCCCAATTTCCTCAATCCGCTCGAACGTCGTGTAGCGCTGCGAACAGGCGGAGCACTCGCGCCGCCGGCGTATCGCCACCCCGTCTTCGGCCAGCCGGGAGTCGACGACGCGGTCGTCATCTGCGGCACAGAAAGGACAGCGCATGGACTTCACGATACACCCAAAACCTTGAAATCTCAGGGAATTAGGACGTGTTCGCCGGTCACCACGACCGACGAACCAAGTTCGCGCACCAGTGACGTGCGGGCCTCTCGGGGGTCGGTGGGGTTCACCATCCGCGCGATCGAGTCCAGCGTGACGCCCGGCTGCACCACGTACACCATGCCCGCGGCGAGCGTTGCGTTGTTGTTGAGATCGCTGGAGAGGCCGCCCCCCTCTATACCCCCGAAGGCCACTCCCGGCAGGGCGAGGATCGTGAGACCCGCGAGCAGCGCGAGCACGACGAGGGTTCGACGTCGTCGTTTGAGCATGAGCGTTCGGGCTGCTCGACGTTGCGCGAGGGGAGGACCCGAACGCCGTATGGGTGGAGTGCTCTCAATCGTGACCAGCCGTAATTGAGGGCGACCGATACCGGGTACTTCTTCTTCACGTATTTCGACTGCAGCCATTTCCGACACCCTTGCCTAGAACGAACACCTGTTCGTATATATTAAAGCGAACAGGTGTTCGTTGCAAGTTTTTTTCAAGGAGAATATCCCAATAAACAAGGGGTTTTCGACGTTCCAGGGCGGCCAAGGACGTCCGGGGACGCTCCCTACTGGGGGCGGAGTGAAATGGGCATGCCGCCGGTGAGCGAGAGCAGTTCAAAGTACGTCGTGGCGAACACCGCGTGCGGCGTCCCACAGGCCGCCCAGAGTTCTTCGTACTCGGACAACGAATCGTCCACGAAGGTACGCAGCTCCTTGACCCACCCGACCGGCGACACTCCCCCGATGACCTGGCCGGTGGCATCACGAACCTCGTCGGGTGACGCCTGTCGCGCGGCCCGCGCACCCGCGTGCTGACGGAGGAGGTCGAGGTCGACGCGAAAGGCCCCGCTCTTAATCACGACCGAGGGTTGATCATCAATCATGAACACCAGCGTGCTCGCAATCGCCCCCACCTCGCAACCGAGGGCGGCCGCCGCGTCGGCGGCGGTCCGGGTCGGCACGTCGAACTCGCGAATGGTTCCCCGCGCACCCCGGGACGTCAAGACGTCCGCCACGCGCTGAGCGCTAGGGTGCAGTCCTTCACTTTCGCTCATGACTCGCTCGTCACCCGGCACGCCAGGCGACGGGGCCGGTCGCTTCGTTACTCGGTGCCGAGGTACGCACGACGAATCCGGTCGTCACCCAAGAGGGCGGGGGCCGAGTCCTCGTAGAGCACGGTGCCATTTTCCAGGACGTAGCCGCGGTTGGCGATCTTGAGCGCTTGGTTGGCGTTCTGCTCGACCAACACCACGGTGACTCCTTCGGATCGAATCTGCACGATGATCGAGAAGATCGCTTCGATGATCTTGGGGGCCAGCCCCAGCGACGGTTCGTCCAAGAGCAGCAGGCGCGGTTTGGCCATCATGGCCCGACCAATGGCGAGCATCTGCTGCTCCCCACCGGACAATGTCCCGCCTAACTGCTTGCGCCGCTCGCCCAGCACGGGGAACAACTCAAAAATGTGATCGAACTCCTCTTGGTAGTTGCCCTTGCGGCGGAAGGCGCCCATCTCGAGGTTCTCGATCACCGTCATCGTCGCGAAGATCCGACGTCCTTCGGGAACGTGACTGAGTCCCAGGTCCACCAGCTTGTGAGCCGGGGTCGTCGTAATGTCCATGCCTTCGAGGAACACCTTGCCCGAATATGGCCGGTGGAGACCGGAGATCATTCGAAGCGTCGTCGTCTTGCCGGCGCCGTTGGCCCCCAGGATCGTGACGATCTCCCCCTCGTCGACGTTCAGCGACAGGTTGCGAATGGCCGGCACCGGCCCGTAGCGCACTTCTACGTGCTCAATTGACAGCATGGGTGAACTCATTGTTCCGCACCTTCTGATTCGGTCGTCCCGAGATACGCGGCGACTACTTCGGGGTTCTGTTGGATCTCGCTCGGCGTGCCCGACGCGATGACCAGCCCGAAGTTGAGTACGTAAATTCGCTCGGCCAGCGACATGACCAGGCGCATGTCGTGTTCGATGAGCAGGATTGACGTTCCCATCTCCACGTTGATCTTGCGGATGAGTTGCGCTAACTCGAGCTTTTCCGAGGGATTGGTCCCCGCGGCCGGCTCGTCCAGCAGCAGGAGCTCGGGATTGGTGCCCAGCGCTCGAGCGATCTCCAATCGCCGGCGGTCACCGTAGGGCAACGAGTCGGCCGGGGTGTTCATTCGATGGGTGAGCTCGACCAACTCGAGCAGCTCGAGGGTCCGTTCGTCGGATTCGTGCTCTTCGCGTCGCGTCCTCGGCAGGCGAAGCATGGCCCCGATGGGTCCGGTCTTCTGCCTCGACTCCACGCCGATCTTTATGTTCTCGAAGGTCGTGAGGGCGTTGAACATGCGACTCGTCTGGAACGTCCTGGCGATGCCCAACTGGTTCACGCGGTGGGGCTGACGGCCCACGATGTCCACGGCGTCGCGGTGGGCGGAGTGGAACTCGATGGACCCTTCCTGTGGCCGATAGACACCGGTGACGCAGTTGAAGAGCGAGGTCTTGCCGGCGCCGTTGGGACCGATGACGGCCAGCATCTCGCCGCGGCGTTGCACCAACGAGACGTTGTTCAAACTGGTGACGCCGCCGAAGCGAAGAGTGAGGTCCTTCACCTCGACGATGTTCTCGTTGGTCATGTCAGCGGTCCTTCGGGCGCCGTCCCCATGGCGTCCGCCGTTCCGAGTCCCGCCTCCGTGTCTTGGAACTCGCGCAAGCGGCGTTTCGCCGGCAACATCCCCTGAGGACGGAAGATCATCGTGAGCACCAAGATCGCGCCCAGGTACATGAACTTGTCGGCGTCCTGGTAGTCAATGAAGGAGTGAAAGATCAGGTATTGGAGTATCCAACCGATGAACGCCGCGCCGATCACCACGCCGGTGATCGAGGCCATGCCACCGAATATCACCAGGACCAGCACGAAGATGGACACCTGCAGCGCGAAGTCGGATGGGAAGAGAGAACCCAACTTGGTCGACGACAGCACCCCCGCCACTCCCGAGGTGGACGCCCCGATGGCGAAGGCCATGACCTTGTACTTAAGTCCATTGATGCCCAGCGACGCGGCCGCCACCTCGTCTTCACGAATAGCCGCCCACGACCTGCCCACCTTGGAGTGGTTGAGGGAGTTGAAGAGAAAGAGAATGGGCACGATGAAAGCAAGCAAGAGGTAGTAGAAGTTGAGATCGTCGGTGATGGCCAATCCGTTGAGCGCGAAATGGGCGAACCAGAAGTTCATGGAGAAACTCCCGACGGCGCCCGTGCCGCCGGCACCGTCAGTGATGTTGGTCAAATTGCTGGCCAGCACGTAGATGATCTCTCCGAAACCGAGGGTGACGATGGCCAGGTAGTCGCCTCGAAGTCGCAGGGTCGGAAGTCCGAGCAGGACACCGGCCACCATCGCCACCAAGATGGCGAAGGGGATGCTGAAGAACGCGTTCACCACGATGGGCGGGTGTATCGGCAGCGCGTTCGTGAGGTAGGCGTTCGTATAGGCCCCCAGCGCGTAGAAGGCTACGTATCCGAGGTCGAGTAGACCGGCGAAACCAACCACGACGTTGAGCCCTATCGCCAGCAGACAGAAGACGCCGATCTGCTGGAAGATGCTCTCCTGCCAGTACGGCGAGATGAATTTTGGCGCCTCTACGGCCACGAAGAGGGCGCCGCCGTAGAGCGCCAGGCGGGTGTTCTGGCTGACCTTGATCGGCCGAACCCGGCGGATGCGCGAGACGCTCGGCTTCGCCGCCACGTAGTGCGTGTGGGCCGCCTGAAATCCCACCAGCGCACCGACGATCGTCCAGAGGTAGGTCGTCCAGTGATGGAAGAACACGTTGTTACTGGGACCGTGAAGGGCAAAATAGGACCAACTGAATCGAACCGGGAGCCAGGGATCAGCACACAACGCGAAGATGAGCCCGCCGACGGCACCGCCCACGACCTTGGCCCAGGGCGCACTCATGAACGATGGCCCTCGCGTCGAGTCCGGCCGCGGGTGCTTTCGCACCCTATAGGCGTACAACAACCAGAAGATGATGGCGATGTAACCGTACGTCCGCGTATGGGTGAATTGGTCGAAGATCTGACCGAAGGACATCTTGTCGGGCACGAACGGACCCGTGAAGTCGGCAATGATAAGCGCCGCAATCAAAGCGATGAGACCGGTGGTGATCTTGGTAATCAGACGCGGATCAAAGACCAGGTCGGACACCCACGCCCTTAGCGAGCGGCGAGGTGTGGACCGTCCGGAACCAAGGACTCCCATGCGGATTTTTCGCCGATAGATCGAAGCGGCGCCCAGCAGTAGGCCGAAGATCAAAAAGCCCCACACGTGGCTGCTGAACAACGAATGTTGTACGGCGTAGACCGGCTGCGCGAGGTTCCCCTCTGGGCCGGTCATTATGGCCAGCAGCACACCGGCGAAGAAACAAGTGAGGCCGAGTCGCAGGTCGTCAGTGTCGAACTTGAGGAAGGCGATCCTCTCTTTCAATCTCATGCCGACCTCCCTAGGCTCTCACCGAAGAGCCCGGTAGGACGAACCAGGAGGACCATCACGAGCACGCCGAAACCGATGACCGGCTCGAAGTAAGGCTGATGTATCCAGTAGATCGGCACGTACATGAAGATTCCGAGCACGACACCGCCCACCATGGCCCCGCGAATGTTGCCGATCCCGCCGAGCACGGCGGCGGTGAAGGCCAGCAACGCCGGCGTGAAGCCCATGTTGTAGTCAACGTTCGAACTCATGGCAATGAAGAGGCCCGCCACGCCGCCCATGAAGCCGCCGATGGCGAACGTCGACGCAATGGTCGTATTGACGTTCACCCCCATCAAGCTCGCCGTCTCGGCGTCCTGGGCCACCGCTCGAATGCTGCGCCCGACCTTTGATTTCGACACGAGGGTGTTGACCACAAAGAACAGTACGGCCGTCACCGCCAGGAGTACCAGATCAAAGGCGGTGATCTGAGCGCCGAACACCTGAATGGAGAAGCTTTGCGTGATCGGCTGGGCAGTCGCCGAAGGGTCGCGGCCGAACTCCTTGCCCGCGAGATTCAAAAGGAAGTACGAAGCGCCGATGGCAGAGATTAGATAGGTCAATTTTGGAGCGTTTCGTCGCCGCAATGGGCGATACGCAAATCGCTCGATGGCGATGGCCACGATCGCGCCGGCCGCGCCGCTGGCCACGATGGCGCCGAGAAGTATGAGGACACGCTCGGGCGTGCCCGCGCCGTTGGACTTCATGGTGTAGTGCAGGAAGAAGTAACCCGCGAAGCCGCCGCTCATCAGAACTTCACTGTGCGCGAAGTTGATCAGACGCAGCACGCCGTACACCAGGGTGTAGCCCAGTGCAACCATCGAGTAGATGAGGCCAGTAAAGATTCCGAGCGCAAAGTAACTAGCCATCAAGGCCTCTCATGAATGATGCAACGTCCTAGAAACTAACTGAGAATGGTAGGCCACGTTTTTACTTTCAGAGAGCCGGCTGCCTTTGGGC
>JBARBL010000054.1:0-5358 GCA_049793015.1 Acidimicrobiales bacterium
TTGAAGGCGAAACCCACCAGCAGCAGGGCGCCGCCGGCGTAGAGCAGGCCCGGACGCAGCACCACGTTGGCGCCCAGGAAGTAGGAGATCGACGAGAGGTTGGTCGACCCGGTCGCCCCGTAGACGAGGGCGGCCCCGTAGATGAAGAGGGCCGACGCGAACCCGCCGAGCAGGAAGTACTTGAGCGCCGCCTCGGCCGACGTCGCGCGATGGCGATCGAAGGCGACCAGCACGTAGAGGCCGATGGAGAGGATCTCGAGGCCGAGGAAGATGACGATGAGGTCGTTGGCCTGGGTCATGAGGACCGCCCCGGCGCTCGAGGCCAGCGCCAGGATGTGGAACTCCGCGCCCTGGACCTTCTCGCGCAGGGCCCAGTCGTGGGCCACCAGGGTGGTCATCGCCAAGCCCAGCGCGATGACGCCGGTGGCCACCACCGAGAAGCCGTCGAGCACGATGGCGTGCGCGATGGTGGTCGAAGGTCCCGATCGCGCGATGCAGCGCCACTGCCAGAAGGTGGCCGCGAAGGCCGCCAGGGACACCAGGAGGGTGACCACGCTGGCGACGGGGATGGTGACCTTGCTGCGCACCAGCGCGGTCGCCAGGAGCAGCGCCAACGCGCCGCCGAAGAGGATGATGACCGGCAGTATCGCCAGGTAGTGGATCGACGGGATGGCGACGCTGGACGCGATCACTTGTTCACCCCGCCCGGAGCCACGTGCTCGATCAGTTGCTGCACCGAGGGCGAGATGCGCTCGAGCACGGGGTGAGGGAAGACCCCGAGCACCACGATGAGCGCGATGACCGGCGCGATGACCCAGCGCTCCTTGGTGGTGGCGTCGCTCATCGCCGCGTTCTCACCGGTCGCGCGCCCGTGGAAGACCCGCTGGTAGCCCCAGAGCAGGTAGACCGCCGCGGCCACGACGCCGAAGGCCCCCACGACCCCCCACCACGCGTGCGTGGCGAAGGTGCCGATCAGGATGAGGTACTCGCTCACGAAGCCCGACAGACCCGGCAGGCCGATCGAGGCCAGCATCACGACCGTGAACATCGCGGCCATCACCGGGGCGGGACCCTGCAGTCCCGTCAGGTCCTTGATGGTGGCCGTGCCGCGGCGCTTCTCGACGAAGCCGATGATGAGGAAGAAGCCGATGGTGATGACGCCGTGGTTGAACATCAACAGCACCGCGCCGACCATGGCGATCTTGGAGCCGGTCATGAGCCCCAGGGTGATGAAGCTCATCTGGGCTAATGAGGAGAAGGCCACCAGCCGCTTGAGGTCCGGCGTGACGCAGGCCAGCGCCGAGCCGTAGAGGATGCCGATCACGGCCAGGGTCAGGATGATCGGGCGCATGGTCACGAAGGCCAGCGGCAGCAGCCCGATGGTGAAGCGCAGCAACCCGTAGGAACCGAGCTTGGCCAACAGCGCCGACAGCTCCACCGACCCGGCCGTCGGCGCCTCGGCGTAGGTGAGGGGCGACCAGGTGTGCAGGGGCCAGATCGGCGACTTGACCGCGAACGCGGCGCCGAAGGCCAGGAAGAGCCACACGGCGGTGCCGTGGCTCATCGAGGTCTCCGACAGCGTGCTGTAAGCGAAGCTCAGCGGTCCCTGGAACTGGTGCTGGTGGGCGAAGCCCAGATAGAGGATCCCCACGAACAGGAAGACCGACCCCGTGAAGGTGTAGATGAAGAACTTGAGCGCGGCCTGGGCGCGCTGGGCGCCGCCCCACATCGCGACGAGGAAGTAACTCGGGACCAGGGTGAGCTCGAAGAAGATGAAGAACTCGAGCAGGTCGTGCGCGACGAAGCTGCCCATGGTGAAGGACGTGAGCAGCAAAAGCCACGCGACGAAGTGGCCCTCGTCACGCTTGTCGCGCGCGCCGAGCAGGGCGAGCAGGAGGACGAGCGCGCAGAGCACCACCATCACCAGCGAGATGCCGTCGAGCGCCACGTCGTAGGCCAGACCGAAGGGCGCCGACAGGACGTGGCGGGTGGCGAAGTCGAAGGTGGACGCCTGGGCGATGTGATTGTTATAGAGGACCGCGATGACGATGGTGAGGGCCATCTCGACGCTCGCCGTCACCACCGCGACGCCGTAGGCGCGGCCGTCGGTTTTCTGCACGAGCATGGCCAGCGCGGCGCCGATGAGCGGCACCACGATGAGAGCGGTCAACCACAGCGAGGAGTGCACGGCTATCCGACCCTCGCCACGAGGTAGACCACGATGACGGCCAGGCCCAGCACGGTGGCCAGCGCGTACTGGCGCACGAAGCCGGACTGCACCTTGCGCAGGCCATCGGCGCTGCGACGCACGCTCACCGCAATGCCGTTGACGGCCCCGTCGATGACCTTGGGCTCGACCACGTCGTCGCCGAACTGCGACGCGGCCGTGAGCGGACGCCCGATGGTCGCGTCGTAGAAGTCATCCCAGTGCCACACGTGCTCTAAGAACGAGGATTCGTAGCGCGGTTGGTCGGGACCCTTGCGCCAGATCGAGACGGCCACCATGATGCCCAGGACCGCGACCGCCACGTCCACCACCGCGAGGCCCGTTTGGGCCAGGCCGCTGGCGTGGCTGATCGTCGGAATGAGTCCGAAGCTCGGCGTGAGAAAGCCGCTCAAGGAGTTGTGATGGATCCACGGCAGGTCGAGGATCCCGCCCACCACTGAAAGCGCCGCCAGGACCACCAGGGGCGTGGTCATCACCCACGGCGACTCGTGGGGATCGTGCCCGGCCGTCACCTCGCGGAAGCGCTCGTTGCCCCGGAAGGTGAGCACGAACAGTCGACTCATGTAGTACGCGGTCAGCAACGCGGTCAGCACGCCCAGGATCCACAGCAGCTTCGAGTACTCGAACACGTTGGCCAGGATGTCGCCCTTGGACCAGAAGGCGGCGAAGGGCGGCACGCCCGAGATGGTGAGCCAGCCGATCAGGAACGTCGGGAAGGTGAGCGGCAGGAATTTCTGAAGGCCGCCCATCTTTCGCAGGTCCTGTTCACCGTTGAGCGAATGGATGACCGATCCCGATCCGAGGAACAGCAGGGCCTTGAAGAACGCGTGGCTGATCATCAGGAAGATGGCGGCCGAGTAGGCGCCCACTCCGACCGCGAGGACCATGTAGCCGATCTGGGAGACGGTGGAGAAGGCCAGGACCTTCTTGATGTCCTTCTGCGAACAGGCGATCGTCGCGGCGACGAAGGCCGTGACGCCGCCGACGATGGCGATCGTGGTGCGCCCCGGCACCGAGAGCGCGAGGATCGGCGACATGCGACAGAGCAGGTACACGCCGGCGGTAACCATGGTGGCGGCGTGGATGAGCGCCGACACGGGGGTCGGGCCTTCCATGGCGTCGGGCAGCCAGTTGAACAGTGGTATCTGCGCGCTCTTGCCGGTCGCGCCGAGCAGCAGGGTCAGCACCACCAACGTCGCGACCGTCGGGGTGAGCGTGCCGGCCTTGTCGAAGATGGTGAGGTAGGTCAGGGTGCCGGTGCGCGAGAAGAGCAGGAACATCGCGACCAGCATGCCGACGTCGCCGACGCGGTTGTAGATGAAGGCCTTCTTGCCCGCCGACGCGGCCGCGTCGCGGTCGAAGTAGAAGCTCACCAGCCAGTAGGAGCAGAGGCCCACGCCTTCCCAGCCCACGAAGGTGAGGACCAGGTTGTTGGCCATGACCAGCAGGAGCATCGAGAAGACGAAGAGGTTGAGGTAGAGGAAGAACTTTCGAAAGTCCTTCTCCCCGTGCATGTAGCCAATCGAGTACAGGTGGATCAGCGCCGAGATGCCGGTGACGAAGAGGCACATGGTGATCGAGAGCGGGTCGATGAGCAGAGCGGCCGGCACGTGCAGGGTGCCGACGCTGATCCAGGAGAAGAGGTTGACGGTCACCTGATGCGGCGAACGGTTCAGCAGCAGGAAGAAGGCGACCACGCTCAGCACGAAGCTGACCGCGACGACACCGGTCCCCAGGTAGCCGACCTGCTTTTCCTTGAGGTGCGGGCCGTTGAGCAGCACCAGCGCGAAGCCCACCAGTGGCATGAGCAGGATCAGCGTCGCGACGTGCGCCATCAGCCCTTCATCTCCGAGAGCTCATCAACCGAGGTCGAGGAGCGTCGTCGAAAGACCGCCACCACGATGCCGAGACCGACCGTGACCTCCGCGGCCGCGACGACCATGACGAAGAACACCGTCGCCTGTCCCCCCACGTCGCTCAAGGTGCGCGCGAAGGTGACGAAGGTGAGGTTGACCGCGTTGAGCATCAGTTCGACGCACATGAACATGATCAGCGCGCTGCGCTTGGTCAGAAAGCCGAAGGCCCCGACCCCGAAGAGCACGGCGGCCAGTATGAGGTACCAGGCGGCGGGGACGTTCATACGTCGACCTCCTCCGGGTCGGCGACCCGCTCGCGGCGCGCCAGCATGACCGCGCCGACGACCGCGATGATGAGCAGGGCCGCGGTGGCCTCGAAGGCGAAGAGGTACGTCGTGAAGATGGCGGTGCCCAATTGCTTGACGTTCTGGGAACCGGTGGCCAGGGCGTGACCCTTGGTCGACACCGAGAGCGCGCCGGTCACCCAGTGCGATCGCGCCATCAAGGTGATGAGTCCCGCCACCGTGATGAGCACGCCCACCGCCGCGAAGGCCCGCTGCCCGACCAAGGGGTCCAGACGCACCGAATCGCGCCGATCGACGCCCAGGAACATGATGACGAAAAGGAAGAGCACGACGATGGCGCCGGCGTAGACGATGATCTGCACCGCCGCCAAGAAGTCGGCCGACTGGGCGACGAAGGCCACGGCGACGCCGAAGAGCGTCATGATGAGGCTCAAGGCCGCGTGCACGGGATTCTTGACCGTGAGCACGCCCACCGCGCCGCCGAGGATCAACGCGGCCGCGGCCACGAACACGACGATGGCCCCCGGGGACGTCGCGGCCAGCATCAGCGGTCGTCTCGGCGGTGGCGCCGGGGCATCTTGGCGCGGGCCTGGTTCATCATGCCCTGCAGACCGCGCTGGTCAAGCGGCACGTCCTCGGGCAGCAGGTGCTTGGGGAACACGTTGCGCAGCTGCTTGGAGCCGGTGGCCTCGTCGTCACGGTTGGACGACTGTCCGCCCTCGGGTGCGCGCACGCCCACGCCTAAGTCCCCCGTCCACTGCACGACCCCTTCGAAGGCGGCCTCGCCGTTGGGCGACGTCGCGCGCATCCATCCGCCGGTCATGGCCGCCTCGCCCTCGCGCCAGTCCTCCCACGGCAGGCGCTGGGGCAGGCCCTGGTCGTCGACCAGCAGCTCGGCCTTGGTGTAGATGGCGTCCGCCCGGTTGGTGAAGGAGAACTCGAACATCTTGGATTCCGTGATCGCCTGCGT
>JBARBL010000055.1:0-2734 GCA_049793015.1 Acidimicrobiales bacterium
CCTCGGAAGCTCGTAAGAACGTCAGCGACCAGCGACGGATCAACGTGGGGTACAACGTCGAATCCCTCTGCGCTCGCTAGCACGAAGGTTAGGTCATGGTGCGCCTTTTTGTCGTGGCTCATCGCCGCGACGAGCGCGGGCACGTCGAAGCGTTCCGGCAGACGGCCCGACAACCCCAGCCCTAGGAGCACCTCGTCGTGCCGCTGCACTTCTCGGGCGTCGACTCGCCCGAGTTCGAAAGCCAGGCGAGCGGCGAAGGCGAGACCGATCGCCACGGCCTCGCCGTGACGCAGCTCATCAACGTCGCGAGCCAGGGCCAGCGACTCGAGAGCGTGCGCGAGCGTGTGCCCGTAATTGAGCAGCGCGCGCCGGCCGCCCTCCCTCTCGTCGTCCGACACCACGTCGGCCTTGAGTTGCACCGACAACGTGATGAGGTCGGCCAGCGCCGTCTCCGCCAATCCCGACGCGCCCCGGCGCTCGAGTAGCCAGCACTTGGCCACTTCGCCCAGGCCGCTCAGACGTTCGCGCTCGGGCAACGTGTCGAGCACGTCGAAGTCGCACAGCACGGCCTGAGGCTGGTGGAACGCGCCGACGAGGTTCTTGCCAGCCAGGAGGTTCACGCCGGTCTTGCCGCCGATTGCGGCGTCGACCTGCCCCACCAGCGAGGTTGGCACCTGGACCAGTGCGACGCCTCGCAAGTAGACCGCGGCCGCGAAGCCGGCGAGGTCGGTGATCGCGCCGCCCCCTACGCCTACCACCACGTCGCCGCGTGAGAGTCGCAGGCTCGCGAGCTGCTCGCACACGTAGCCCGCCACGTCCAGGGTCTTCGCCGCCTCGCCCTCGGGCACTTCAATCACGTGCTGGCTGATGCCGCTGTCTAAGTCGAACCAGGACTGCGCTCGCAGCGACGCCGAGGTGACGATGGCGCAGGCTTGGGCCTGGGGCACTCGTTCGATGAGGACCGACTCAAGCTGGCGTCGAGCCCCGTCGCCCAGCACCACGTCGTAGGAGCGATCTTGCAGTTCGACTCTTACGTTCACCTCGTCACCTCCATCAGCGCGTCGGCCACCCGCGCCGCGACGTCGCGCTCGTCACCCGACGCGTCCACGCGCGCCCGCGCGACTTCCTGGTACCAAGCCTCCCGTTCGCTTCGCAGCCGGCGCAACGACGCCATCGGGTCCTCGCCCAATAGGGGTCGCTCGACGCCGCCCAGACGAGGGACCAGCGTCGCGTCGTCGCAGTCCAGCCACAACGTCACTTCGTTGAGGAGGATGGTCCGCGCCTCGGGCGTCGTTACGACGCCTCCCCCGGTCGCCACCACCACGTCACCGCGGAGGGCTTCGCGTAGGGCGGTGAGCTCGGCCTGACGAAAGGCCGCGACGCCCTCGCGCCGCAAGTACTCCGGCGCCGGGCAACCTACCGCGTCACTCAGGAGGTCGTCCGTGTCGATCGATTCGCAGCGCCACTGCACCGCGAGGAGCCGCGCGACCGTCGTCTTGCCCACTCCCGGCAGCCCCACGAGGACGAGCCGGGCCACGTCTACTCGCCACGGGCGGCCGAAGCCGTGGATCCGAGGTTCGCCACGTACGCCGCGAAGTTGCGTACGAACTCCTCGACCGTGTCGCCACCGAACTTGCGCAGGGCCTCATTGGCCAGCACCAGCGCGACCATGGATTCGCCCACCACGCCCAGGGCCGGCACGGCGGTGACGTCGGTGCGCTCCTTGAAGGAGACCGTCGGCTCGCCGGTCGCCACGTCGACGGTCTCAAGGACGGGTCGATTGAGCGTGGCCAGGGGCTTCATCGCCACCTTGACGATGATCGGTGCACCCGAGGAAATGCCGCCCTCGAGGCCGCCGGCGTGGTCGCTGCGACGCACGTAGCCGCCTCCCAGCTCGAAGTCGTCGTCGACCGCGATCGCGTCGTGAGCGACGCTGCCGCGCTGGGACGCCTGGCTCATGCCGTCACCGATCTCCACCGCCTTCACCGCGTGGATGCTCATGAGCGCCCCCGCGAGGAGGCCATCAAGCTTGCGGTCCCAGTGCACGTAACTGCCCAGGCCCACCGGCACGCCGTAGGCCACCACCTCGACGATGCCGCCGAGGGAGTCGCCGTCCTTGGCGGCCGCCTTGATCTCTGTTACCATCGCGGCCGCGGCCGCCGGGTCGAAGCAACGCACTTCGTTCTCGTCGACCTGCGGGAGTTCCGCGGGCAAGGGCCGCCGTCCGCTCGAGGCGGCGGCCCCGATGCGCACGACGTGACTGACAATCTGTACGCCGATGGTGGCCAGCAGCGCTTTGGCCAGCGACCCCGCGGCAACGCGGGCCGCGGTCTCACGGGCGCTCGCGCGTTCGAGCACGTCGCGAGCGTCGTCGAAGGCGTACTTCTGCATGCCCGCCAGGTCGGCGTGTCCGGGCCGCGGCTTCGTCAGCTTCGTGCTCGGCACGCCCGGCTCCGGCGACATCTCCTGCTCCCACTTGGCCCACTCCGAATTCAGTATCTCGACCCCAACGGGCGAACCGAGGGTGCGACCGTGTCGCACGCCGGCTTCGAGGTGAAGTTCATCGCGTTCGAAACGCATCCTCGGACCCCGGCCGTAACCGAGGCGCCGGCGGGCCAGTTCGTCGCCGATCTGTTCGGACGAAACGGCGAGGCCCGAGGGCAGACCCTCGACGATGACCATGAGTGAACGGCCGTGGCTCTCGCCGGCGGTGAGGAAGCGCAACCTCAGATAA
>JBARBL010000056.1:0-49157 GCA_049793015.1 Acidimicrobiales bacterium
GCACCAGCATGGGCACCAGGCCCAGCACGAGGCAGAGCCCGGCCAAGGCCCCGGCGCCCAGGCGCATGGTGACCGCGACCTCGTGCGCCTCGGCCGCCTCGTCGGAACGCGGCCGTCCGAGGAACCCGATGCCCGTCGCTTTGACGAACGCGGCGACGGTGAGTCCCCCCGTCAACGCCAGGGCGGCCACGGCCACCGACGCGCTGATGACGACCGAGGTGTTGGACGAGGGCAGGCCGTGCAGCAGGCCCTGCAAGAGCAGCCACTCGCCGACGAATCCGTTGAAGGGAGGAAGGGCCGCCACCGAGAGGGCGCCGACCAGGAAGACGACGCCCGTGACGGGCATGCGTCGCATCAGCCCGCCGAGGCGGTCCAAGTCCCTCGTGCCCGTGGCGATCTGCACCGCCCCGGCGGCCAGGAAGAGCGCTCCCTTGAAGACCGAGTGGTTGACCATCAACAACAAGGCGGCCACCATGGCGATGGCCGCGGTCGTCGGGTGGCCCGACGCGGCGAACATGCCCGACGCGCCGAGCGCGATCAGCACCAGACCCATGTTGTCGGCCGTCGAGTACGCCAGCAGTCGCTTGAGGTCCGAGCTGGTCGCCGCGTAGAGGGCGCCGTAGAGCGCCGACACGACGCCGAGGGCGATGACGAGCAACCACCACCACGCCGGCCCACCGCCCAAGAGCACGTTGCCGACGAGGATGACGCCGTAGAGGCCGAGGTTGACCATGGCCCCGGACATCAACGCCGACGCCGGTCCCGGCGCCTCGGCGTGGGCCTTGGGCAGCCACACGTGCAGCGGCACCGCCCCGGCCTTGGACCCGAAGCCGAGCAGGGCGAGCACGAAGATCGTGCCGCGCAGACCGCCCGACAGGTGGTGGGCGTGGGCCTCGATGTCGGCGAAGGTCTGCCCGCCCGCGTGGGCCGAGAGCAGCACCATGGCCAGGAGGATGGCGGCCGCACCGGCGTGGGTCATCACCGCGTACCACTGGGCGGCGCTGCGAGCGGCCTCCCGTCGCGACTGATCGGTCAGCACCAGCACCAGCGAGGTGAGGGCCATCATCTCCCACAGCACCAGGAACGTCGCGACGCTCGCGGCAAAGGGCACCAGCAGCATGCTGGTGACGAAGAGCGGCAGCGCGCTCGAGGCGCTTCTCGTCGACAGGCCGTGACTGGCGTAACCCAGCCAGTAGAGCGTCGACGCCAACGCCACCACCGCAATCGCGATGACGAAGAGCGCGCCCAGCGGCGTCAGCGCCACCGTCGCCCCGGTGAGGGGAAGGATCGCCTTCGTCGACAGCGTGGTCACGTGTGCGCTGTGCAGCACCGACACCGCGGCGGCCAGGGCCGCGGCGCACGAGACCCACGTGAATGTCACCGCGGCGCCCACCCGGCTCGACGTCGGCAGCGCGCCACCGAGGATGGCCGCCACCACGCCGGCGAGGGCCACCGTTAGCACGCAGGCCTCGTTCACCGTCCGGTCAGACCCCTCAACGCGTCGACGATCGCCTCGGGACGGGGCGGACAGCCCGCGATATGGACGTCCACCTTCACCACGTCGTCGACCGAGCCTTCCACGCCGTAGCCGCCCTTGAAGACGCCACAGTCGTGCGCGCAGTCGCCGAGGGAGATGACCAGACGCGGTTCGGGCATCGCCTCCAGCGTCTTGCGCAGTGGATCGGCCATGTTCTTGGTGACCGGTCCGGTCACCAAGAGGGCGTCGGCGTGGCGGGGCGAGGCGACGAGCCGGACGCCGAACCTCTCCGCGTCGAAGACCGGGGCGAAGGCGGACGTGACTTCAAGCTCGCAGCCGTTGCACGAACCGGCGTCCACGTGGCGCACTTGCAGGGACCGGTGAAGCCCGGCCGCGGGTGGAGAACTCGGCGCGTCGCCCAGGTCCTTGGCGACCCTCGTGGGATGAAGCACGGTCTGCAGAAGGAGGCGAAACGTCATGATGCCGGTTTCCCTCTTCGCGCACTGGATCGGACCATCAATTGTAACATCGAATTTTCAACCCACTTTTCGTGGGAAGGGGCCACGGACGGTGGCGGCATGGCGAAGCAGCGATCGTCCACACCACGCCACCGAAAAGTGCAGTTGCCTAGTCGGACTGCTGATCGAATCGAGCTTCAAGGCCCGACGCCATCTGGTTGAGAAAGGACCGCACCGTCGACGCCGCGACGTGGTGCAGCATCGCGCGATCAACGCGCACCCCGAACCCGCCAAAGGGTGGCGTGTAGGCCGCCGAGAGCGAGAGGCGACACCAGTCCGATCCGATGGGGGCGAGCTCGATGTCGCCATCGAGCAGCGGGAAGAGGGATTGCCATTCGCTCGGCACCCACGCCAGTGAGCGGACCAAGGCGCCGTCCCTCTCGCGCGGCGGCGAGATGGTCACGCGAACCTCGCGCGACACCAGTCCTGACGCCCACGAGGGACCGATCCGCATGCGCAAGGTCTCGCCGTCCTGCGTGGCGACCGTCGCCAGTGGAGCCAGCCATTGGCCGTCCCCGCTGAAGCGATACTTAAGGACCTCGAAGTCCCTGGCCACGTCGACGAAGTCGTCGATATAGATGGGATTGCGCTTTGCGGCGACCGTTTCCTGAGTGTTTCCCCCGTCCATCCCTCAAGTTTGTGGGCAATCGGGCGGGTGGCCGTAGAGGCAAAAGTCCTAATTTCGCCCTGGCTGGTTACGTACCCATTGACGTATTTCCCACGTCAGTTCCCAGGCGGAGAACGAGGATCCGTGGGCTCGCAGGGGGATCAATTGTCCCGCATTCGAGCGCTCTGGATCACGATTTTCTTCATCAGCCGCTTCGCCATTCGAACAACTCGATCAAGGGCCGACGAGATTCGCCGCGATGGCCCGGCTAAAACGGCAATGAAATAAGGGCATTCCGTCATATTTTGTGACCATATTGAGGGCGAATGGTTCGCCGATTGATGTGTAGAGACAAGCCTCGTTGCATGGCACTTTCGCTTCTGCGACGATCCGCCAAGGGTCAGAGCGGATCCGCTTCAGATCAGGACGCCGCCGGACGCGTTTCATCACCGCCTGAGGACATTTCGGCGTCCCTCGACGACTTCCCCCTCTCCTGGCACATCCTGCTCGAAGTGCTGCCCGACGGCATCTCCTTCGTGGACGGAACCGGCGTCATCCGCTACGCCAACGACCAACTCGCCTCCATCACCGGTTACACGCGCCGCGAACTGGTCGGCCAGACCCTGGACTTCCTCGTGCCGTCGCTCAAGGAGACCGAGCAGACCACTTTCCTCAACGACAACCCCCGCTATCCCATCAAGCGCAAGACCATCGTCGACCTCGACCTCACGCTGGTCTGCAGCGACCTGAGCGAGCTGGCGGTGCACCTGGACCGCTCCCCGTTCGTCTTCGCCGGCGACACCTGGCAGGTGGTGACCATTCGCGACATCTACGCCCAGAAGGCGGCGGAGCTGGCGCACGCCGAGGCGGAGTTGCGCTTCCACATGGCCTTCGACGGCAACGCGGCTCCGATGACGGTCACCAACCTCGACGATCACATCACCGCGGTCAACGACGCCTTCTGCCTCATGGTCGGTTTCTCCAGGGAAGAACTGCTCGGCCAGGACTCGAGGATCTTCACCTACCCCGAGGACATCGGCATCACCGAGGAGTCGCACCGGCGCGTCATCTTCGGCGAAGTGGAGCAGGCCCGCTACATCAAGCGCTACCTGCGCAAGGACAAGCGGGTGATCTTCGTCGAGGTCTCGAGGGCGCCCGCGCGAGACGAGAACGGAAAGCTGCTCTACTTCATCTTCTCCGAGCGCGACATCACCGAGGAGCGCGCCCTCACGGCCCAGCTGTCGCACCAGGCCCTTCACGATCCCCTGACCGGTCTCGCCAATCGCGCGCTGTTCATGGACCGGCTCTCTCAGGCCCACGCCAGGGTCAGCCGTCAGGGTGGCACGTGCGCGGTGCTCGTGATGGACCTCGACAACTTCAAGGGCGTCAACGACACGCACGGTCATCTGGTCGGCGACCAACTGCTGGTGGCCATTGCTCATCGCCTCACTCGATCGTCTCGCTCGTCGGACTCGCTGTGTCGTTCAGGCGACGACGAGTTCCTGTACTTGGCCGAAGGTCTCGCCACGCCCGAGGACGCCGAACTGGTGGCGAAGCGACTGCTGCGGGTGCTCACCGAACCCTTCACCTTCGCCGACGTCACCATCGAACAGCACGCCAGCGTCGGTGTCGTCATCTGGGACGCCACGTGCACCGACCAGGCCGAGGTCATCCAGAACGCGGACGTCGCGCTCTTCGAGGCGAAGCGTACCGGCAAGGGACGCTACGTCACCTTCCAGTCCGGCATGGACAAGCAGGCGGTCAACCGCTTCGAACTCGTCCAGGAGCTCCGCCAGGCCTTCAACGCCGGCGAGATCTCCATGAACTACCAGCCCATCGTCGATCTGGCGACCACGGCGGTCGTCGGTTTCGAGGCCCTCATGCGCTGGCACCACCCGGAACGAGGATTGGTGCCACCGGTGGTGTTCATACCGCTGGCCGAACAGAGCGACCTCATCCTCGAACTCGGGGCCTTCGCGTTGCGCGAGGCCATCGAGGCCGCCAGCAAGTGGGAGCGAAAGGGCCTCGAGGCCAACTGGCCCTACATCACCGTCAACCTCTCCGCCAAGCAGTTCCAGGACCCCAACCTGGTATCGATCATCGAGGGCGCGCTCTACCAGAGCGGGCTGGGTCCCGAGCGTCTGGTCATCGAGATCACCGAGGGCGTGGCGCTGCTGGACGTCGCCGAGACCCTGGACGTGGTGGAGCGGCTCAACCGGCTCGGCGTCGGGTTCGCCCTGGACGACTTCGGCACCGGGTACTCGTCGTTGTCCTACCTCGCCCTCATGCGGCCCCGGATCATCAAGATCGACCAGTCCTTCGTGAGCCCCGCCAACGAGAGCGTGCGCAATGACACCCTGCTCGAAGCCATCGTCTCGATGGGCCAGAAGCTCAACATGTCCGTGCTCGCCGAGGGCATCGAGACCCGACGTCAGTTCGTGCGCCTGCAGTGCTTCGGCTGCGAGCTCGGGCAGGGCTTCCTCTTCTCCCCCGCCGTGACGTCGGTCGACGCAGCAGCGATGGTCGGTCGCGTCCTCGGCAGCTGACAATCGTCCGGTTTCGACGTGGCTCAGCGACGAGCGCGCCTACCCGCCATTTCGTCGTCACCGCAAACTAGGGACGAAGGGCCACCGCGACGAAACATATCGTGAGCAACAGCGCGACCGGCGCCATGACCCTGCGTTCCCAGTGGCTGCGGGACGCGACGTTGGCCAGCGTGCTCAGACCGAACAGCACCACCAACACCCATGTTCCGACTTGAACCAGGAGCGACTTGCGGCTGCCCATCCCGAAGAGTCCAACGCGAGCAAGGATGACGCAGAACGCGGCCGCGAAGACGAGAACCGACACGGCACTGGCGACGCGCAATCTGATTGGCAACACTCGATGCTCCCCGCCGAATGCGGCATGGCCGAGCGGCAACCCAGCCGCCAGCAAGATCTGCAACAGCATCATGCCCCCGATCAGCGTCGCGCCGACGACGGCTAACCATTGAAAAGTTGAATGATCCATGCTCCGCCCAGTGTCCCACGTGAAGGGCGAACTCGGGCGCGAGCGGCGTCGAACTACCTAAGACAAACGTTCAGCCAGATCGAAACGCGCTGCGACGACGGTTCAGTCGTTGGGCAGCGCGGCAAAATCACGCTTGGCTTTCCTGTACCAACCCATGCCAGCGATGGGATTCTTCCACCGGCCCTTCATCTCCTTCGAGGCACGCTCATGGGTGTCGTTACCGCAGGCCACCATTTCCTTCAGGTGGCTGTCTTGCGCCTTGATGACCTCGTCGGCGGTCTCTCCGTGATGCGAATGGTCACAGGGACCACCCAGTTGTTTGCAGGTCACTGTCGTCACGCGTCACACTCTCTTCCGCTCAAACCAAACCTCGATGAAACTGCAGTGGAGCCGTTCAGAGATTTCGCCAAGACCTCGATCGCTGTCGTGCGAGCAAGTTGCGACGTTGATCGCTCGGAGATCATCGCCGCTCCTGGATCCGCACCAGATTGCCCGAAGGGTCGCGGACCGCGCAATCGCGCACGCCCCAGGGCTGGGACGTCGGCTCCTCGAGCACCTCGGCACCCGACGCCCGCACCTTCTCGAAGGTCGCGTCAAGATCGTCGGAACTGAATATGGCCGCCTGCAGCGAGCCTCGCGTCACGAGCGAAAGAAGCTCGTCGCCTTCGGCCTGCGAACGGCCCCCGTGCGGCTGGGACAAGACGATGTTGACGTCCTGTCCCTGCCCGCCCACCGTCACCCAGCGGAAGCCCTCGGAGGCTACGTCGGCGCGGACTTCGAGGCCGAGCGCATCACGGTAGAAACCCAACGCCTCGTCGGGGTCGTGGACGAGAATGAACATTGCGGCGAGATTGACTGTCATGCGCTCATCCTACGAGCGCCGCTTGATCGCGCGCTTCTCCAATCCTGCTCGTTGCACCGTGACCCGGGATGACGACCAGCTCCCGAAGACCTTCGCAGTACTGCCGCTCAGGCGATGAGCGCGCCGCGCCGTGGTCGCATCGCGTACATGCTCACGCACGAGGGAACGTCTTCCAGGCCGCGATGGTCTCGGTCGCGATACTGCGACGGCGTCGCGCCGACGATCTCCGTGAAGCGCGAGCTGAACGAGCCGAGCGACGTGCAGCCGACGGCGAGACAGGTATCCGTGACCGACCGACCTTGACGCAGCAAAGCCTTGGCACGTTCAATGCGCCGGGTCATGAGATAGGAGTAGGGAGTCTCCCCGTAGGCGACGTGGAACTTGCGCGAGAAGTGCGCGGGTGACATGAGCGCGGCCGACGCCATAGCGGGGACGTCGAGTGGCCGGGCGTAGTTGCGGTCGATGAAGTCGCGCGCCCGACGCAGATGCGCGAGATCGGCGATCTCTTGTGGCGTCATGGCATCGACCCTATCCGGCCGATATCGGCCCTAACCAGCCGGCCTTCACGTGCTTTCGCTCGGCGTTGGCGGCGATGACCGTTTGGCCCAGCCGAGCACCGTCGCGCCGTTGCGGAAATTGGACGCCCGACGACGAGGGGTGCTAGTACGAGGCACCCCCTGGGGGTTGCCTATCTTCCTTCCCGGCGCCGCAGCGACGAGGCTTTCACGGAGATGTCGGGGACGAAGGAATCTTGGAGGTCATCACTGCCATGAGCCACGCCCTGCGCGTCGCCTGGTATCGGTATCGAGCCGGCTTTCACCGACGGTGGACCGGCTACCTGAGCGTGGTGGTGCTCATCGGGTCCGTCGGCGGACTGGCCCTCGCCTCCGTGGCCGGCGCTCGCCGAACCGAGTCGTCCTTCCCCACCTACGTGGCCAGTACCAACCCCTCCACCCTCTTGACCCTCAGTGCCTACGACGACCCCGGCCTCGGCGACAAGACGGGCTACGACCCACGGCTGGCCGAGAAAATCGCGCACTTACCACTCGTCCAACGCGCCACGTCCGGCATCATCTTCGACGGCAACATCAACCTTCGGGCGATCAAGGGGATCCATTCCCACGTCCTGGCGGGTGAGACCCCTCCGACCTTTCTCGGCAGTTCGGACGGCGAGCTGTCACAGGTCGACCGAGTCTCACTGATAAGCGGCAGGCTGGCCAATCCCGACCTTCGCGGCGAGGCGGTCATGAACGCCCAGGCCGCCGCCGAGATGGGCCTGCACCTCGGTTCGATCATCACGATTCCCTTCTACACGGACACCCAGAACCAGAACGCGAAATCCGAACAGACCTTGGGCAAGCCCTTTCTCGTGGTGCGGGTGAAGATGGTGGGTGAGATAGTCCTGCCGTCGACGCTGGTCGAAAGTGACATCGATTCGCTGGGGTCGCCTACCGTCATCTTTTCCCCGACCCTCACCCGCATCCTGGCCCCCCGGTGCGCCACCGGCACCGAGACGTTCCTGCAACTGAAAGGTGGTGACGCTAGCGTCGCCCGCGTCGAGGCCGAGGTGAACCGGGTCGATCCCCTCGCGAGCAAGTTCGGCGGTTATCAGGTCACCTCGAGATTCGTGCCCTCCGCGCTGCAAGCCATCGAACCCGAGGCCATCGCGCTGGGCGTGTTCGGTGGCATCGCGGGGCTCGCCGTTCTCTTGATCGCCGCCTTGATGATCGGGCGAATCCTCAGGGTCGAATCCGACGAGACCAACAAGTTGCGGGCCCTCGGCGCGGATCGACGCACGATGCTGAGCGACCAAGTAGGCGGCATCCTGGTCGCGGTGATCATCGGCTCGCTGTTGGCCGCCGTCGCGGCGTTCGCCTTATCGCCCCTCGCGCCGCTGGGTCCCGTTCGTCCCGTCTATCCGGACGCCGGGCTCTCCTTCGACGGGACCGCGCTCGGTCTCGGCTTCCTGACCCTACTCGTCGCGCTCAGCGCCCTCACGTGGATCTTCGCGAGGCGCGAGCTGCGAAGGATCACCTCGAGGAGCATCTCGAACCCACCGGTCAGTGAACCGCGCCTCGTTCGTTCGAGCGCCAACTCTGGGCTATCGATCTCGGCGGTCACCGGCGTACGATTCGCCCTCGAATCGGGCAAGGGGCGAAACGCGACCCCGGTTCGTTCCGCGATCTTGGGCACCGTGATGGCCGTGACCGTGCTGGTGACGACCGTGACGTTCGGAGCCAGTCTCAACGGTCTTGTCTCGCATCCCTCCCTCTACGGTTGGAACTGGAACTACGCGATGTTGGCCAGCTTCGCCGGTGCGGAGGACCTGCCCGCCCACCAGACCGCCACCTTCTTTGAGCAGGACCACGACGTGGCGTCGTGGTCGGGCGTGTACTTTACCGGCGGCGACGTCGACGGGCACTCAGTATCGATGCTGGCCGAGCGGCCAGGCGCGGCGGTTGCCCCGCCCCTGCTGTCGGGGCACGGACTCGACGCACCCGACCAGATCGTGCTCGGCTCCTCGACGCTGGCCCAACTCCACGGGAAGGTCGGCGACACCGTAACGTTCAACAACGGGATCTCCAAGCCCTCCACGTTGCTCGTCGTCGGCACGGCAACCATGCCCGCCCTCGGGGACGGTCTCGGCATGGGATCGGGAGCGCTGGTGTCGGCCAGCGATTTCCCGGCGTCACTGCTGAACGTTCAGAACGCCCTCATCCCGGGTCCCAACGCCATCCTCATCCGTATTCGCTCGGGGATCAATCCCTCGACGGCCTACCGCTCCCTCGAGAGGATCGAGAACGAGATCAACGCCATACCCCAGTCCAACGGCTTGGCGGGAGGGATCGTCACCGTGTTGCGCCCGGTGGAGATCGTCAACTTTCATTCCATGGGAACTACTCCCACGATCTTCGCCGCCAGCCTCGCCCTTGGAGCCATCGCCGCACTAGGCCTCACGCTGGGTGCCTCGGTGCGGCGCCGACGGCGGGACCTGGCGTTGCTTAAGGCGCTCGGCTTCACCCAACGCCAACTGGCGTCGGTGGTCGCCTGGCAAGCCACGGTCGCGGCCCTCATCGGCACGGTGATCGGCATACCACTGGGCATCGAGATCGGTCGCGAACTTTGGATACTCTTCGCCCGCAGCATCGACGCCGTCCCCGCTCCGACGGTGCCGGTGCTGTCGATGGTGCTGATCGGACTGGGAGCGCTGGTGTTCGCCAACCTCGTCGCCGCCATACCCGGGCGCATCGCCGCACGCACGCCGACGGCGCTCGTTCTTCGATCCGAATAAGTGTCCGACCATCAGTCGCACGGACCGCGTGTGCGGCCGGTCTGGCGCCCTCGACGCGCCACGTCAACGACCCCGATGACGTCGAAAGACGACAAAAACAAATGACGCAACGTGCCATCGCACCAAGGTCACTGCGTTGTGCTCTCCCGTGAAGGACTCTCGAGAGAGCGGCCGACGAAAAGAAGCCGCCCGAAGGCGCGCGGAAACCACCAGTTCCTTTTGCCGAACAAGACGACGAGCGACGGCACGAAGAGCGCCCGAATGATGGTGGCGTCCAGGAGGATTCCAATGCCTAGACCGGTCGCCAAAATCTTCACGTCGGTGAGTGGAGCCGACGCCAGACTGATAAACGCAAGAAACAAGATCAGGGCTGCGCTCGTCACCAGTCGTCCGGTGCGGCCGAGCCCCTCCACGAGGGCCTCATCGGTCGAGCGCCCGGCGTCGTACTCCTCGCGCACTCGAGTGAGTATGAAAACCTCGTAGTCCATAGAGAGTCCGAAAAGGAACGCGAAGACCGTGATCGGAACCCAGAACGTGACCGCTCCCGTCGCCGGAATACCGAATATCGGCGACGAACCGTGACCATCCTGCCAAAACCACGTGAGGATCCCGAAAGTGGCCGCGAGCGACACGACGTTGAGCACCACGGCCTTAAGGGCCAGGATGATCGAACGCAGGGCCCGCGCCAATAAGAGGAAGGTGAGAATCGCCAGGACCAACAGCATCAGCGGGACGTTGCCGTAGACGGCCGACGTGAAGGCCTGTTGTCCCGGTCCTTCACCCGTGACGCCCACCACGCCGCTTAATGTGCTCACCGCCTTCTCCACGGAGCGAGTAGGACCCAGCGTCGCACTGTTGAGCGTCTCGATCGAAGGAACAACGATGACGTCGGAGTAACCGGACCTCGTACCTGCGGCGCCCTTGGCCAGAGCCACGGATTGAACCCCGAATACCGTGCGCAAGGCTTGCACCGTCGCATTCGCGTGTGATGAATCGACCAAGACTTCCATGGGAGTTATGACGCCCGCTGATACCTTCCCATCAATCAGTTCCTGATAAAGGTGGTGAGCTGGACCACTTTGCGCCTCCGCCTGAGCAGAGGTTTGACCAACGCGCAAGTGCAGGACGGGAGAGATCGCGATACCGAGAACCAGCACCGCCGCAATCAAGCCCAGCCACGGGTGTTTGGTGATGCCGGTCGCCCATACTTTCCACCCTCGACTCGCCGACCGTTCGTTACGAATGCGCGGCCAGTCCCAGCGCGGACCGACGCTGGCGAGGATGGCCGGCAACAAGGTGAGCACCACGGCGACCGACACGAGGGGAATTAACATCCCCCCCAGTCCCGTGCTGCGCAAGAAGGGAACGGGCAAGACGATGAGCGACATCAGCCCGATTGCGACCGTCAAACCCGAGAGCAGCACGGCGCGTCCGGCCGTGCGCATCGCCTTGACCAGCGCATCCTCATTTGACTCCCCCAGAGCTCGCTCTTCGCGCCAGCGAGTCACGAACAGCAGCGAGTAGTCGATCGCGACGCCCAGGCCGACCAATGACACAAGAAACTGGACGATGAACGACACCGACGTCATGTAGGACAGACCGAGTAGCAGCAGGAACGTCGTGAGTATCGACACCGACGCGATGAGCAGGGGCAGCAGCGCAAGGAACGAGGCGAAGACGAAACCCAGCACCGCCAGCGCGGCGACCCCCGCCAAGAGCGTCTCGATCAGCACGCTCGGACCCTTGGACGACCCTCCGGAACTCAGGGCGGCAATGCCAGTGAGACCCACGTTGTCACCGGGCAGAGCCTTCGCCACACTCGCTTGCGTCGCGGCGATGCGCGGGTCGGCTCCCAGGCTCGTGTCCGGCGGCGCGAATAGGTAGACGTACGTCGTGCGCCCGTTGGAAGTAATGAATTTGGGATCGCCAGTATTGACGACGTCGACGATGCGCACTTCGGGATTGGCCCGTTGCGCGGTCGAAAACGCGGACGCGATCGTTGACTCATCGCCCTTCACGCTCTGGCCGGTGGGCACGGTCACCACCAGGACCGAAGGAGTGGTGTTGCCGCCATTTCCGTACAACGCGAGGATCTTCTCCCCCGTTTGATAGGCCGGTTGACCAGGCAGCGAAAAGTCGTAGCTGAGGCGATGGGTGAGTTGCGACGCGGCGTAACCACCCGCGGCGAAGCACAGGAGCCAGGCCAGCATGACCCGGCGGCGATGTCGGATCACCAGTCGCGCCATTCGTCCCAGAACCGAAAACTCCTTCACGTCACTTGGCAAGGGCATCCTAATTCCTTCGATCTCGAATTAATCTCAATCGAATAGTTCTATCATGAATCTTTATCGTGTACAATCTTTGTCGTGCCCGACGTACCTAACCAGGAGACAACACCAAAAAACAAGGCTGGCGTGACCATGCCAGGGAATTCGATGGGGTTCTCCTTGTCGCAAATCGGCCTGGAGACCGCGCGGCAGTTTGGCGAAGTGGTCGGCGCCCTGGGCCTCGAACCTCGCCACTTCGCCGTGCTGCACGCAGTTCATCGCGACGCGGGGCAGGCGCAACAGACGATAGGCGATCTTTTGGCGATTCCTGCGAGCACGATGGTGGCGATCGTTGACCATCTTGAGGAAGAAGGGCTGCTGGAGCGACGGCCCCACGCGACGGATCGGCGGGCTCGGATCTTGTATTTGACCACGCGGGGTGAGACGCTTCTTTCCAAGGCGCAGGCCGAGGCGATGGTTCAAGAAGCGCGAATCTGTATGGGCCTCGGGCCTGAGGAACGTGCCCAGTTGCTCGGCTTACTGCAACGAATCTCGCAAAATCTTGGCGTGTCGTCATCAGCCCTTCCGGACCGAGGAAGCGGTGAACGACCGCAGGCGATTTAATCCATGGTCGACTGATACCCGACCACGTCGTAAAAGTTTCGCCGCCAGGTAATGGTCCGACCGACAGAATTGTCCGCTGACGTCGCCGAGGGCTCCGAGACTTGACGAGTCAGGTCCGGACGCCGTCAGAGGATACCTTTCGAATCCCGTCGAGCCTCCCCGGTTCGGTTACCTAGGCTCTCGGAACTGTCCGCGGCGGCTTTCGCATCGTCAACCGCATCCCTATGCTGGGCCTTTCATGAAGGCTCCTCCGGAGATAGCCGACTTCCTCCAGCACTATCCACCCTTTGCCGAGCTCGACCGTGAGGTGCTCGATCACCTGAGCCAAACCGTAGAGATCGAATTCCACCTCGCTGGGCAGACCATCTTCAACAAGGGCGAGCAGCCGCTCGAATACCTGCGTGTCATTCGAGCTGGCGCCGTCGAAGTCGTGAGCGACGGCCAAGTGTTCGATCAGATCGGCGTCGGCGAGATGTTCGGGCACGCCTCCATGCTGTCAGGACTCCCGACCGGCTTCGAGGCCCGCGCCTCCGAGGACACCCTGACGTATCTGATCCCAGCCGATGCGGCCGCGAGGGTGCTGGCTGAACCCCAAGCCCTTCGCTTCATGACCCGCCTCATTCTCGAGGACCGACACCACCTGAGGACCGCAACACCACCAGCGATTGCGAGAGACCATCTCCGAGAACCGGTGCAGGCTGCGATCCGCACGGCGCCGATTATCTGTTCCCCCACCATGTCCATTCGCGAGGCGGCCGAGAAGATGACCTCGGCGGGGGCCAGCGCCCTCATCGTGGACTTGGGCGCCACTGTCGGCATCGTAACGGACAGCGACGTGCGCTCACGTGTGGTGGCTCAGGGCCTTTCGAGCGGCACGCCACTGTCGCAGGTGATGACGGCGCCGGCCTTCACCGTGCCCGGCGATCGACTGGGCAGCGAGGTGTTGCTCGACATGCTCGACCGGGGCGTGCAGCACTTCCCCGTGACCTCGGCCAATGGGCGGATCATCGGCATCGTCGAGGACCACGATCTCGTGGCCACGCAAGGTCGATCGTCATTCCTTCTGCGTCGTGCGGTCGCGCGCGCGAGCACCGTCGACGAGCTCGTGGAGACGTCGCGGAAGCTTCGCCCGGCGGTGATCGCCATGAGCCGCGGCGGCGTGGCCGCGCTCGACGTGACGTCGGTCTTTTCCGTGGTGGCCGACGCGCTGACGCGTCGAGCACTCGACTTGGCGGTCGAAGGGGCCGGCGAGGCGCCCACGCGCTTCACGTGGCTGGCCCTCGGCAGCCAGGCTCGACGAGAGGCCCTGCCCAGTTCGGACCTCGACAGCGCGATTGCCTGGTTGGACCCCGGAGACCCGGAGCGGATTCACCACTACTTCGACTCGGTCACGAAGAACGTGACCGACACCTTGCTGCGATGCGGGTTTCGCCCGGACGAGCACATGGCCAGCGCCTCGAGTCCGCTGTTCGTACGGAGCCTGTCGTTCTGGCAACAAGAAGCGCGCTCCTTCATGGTTGACCCTACGCAGTCCAAAGCCTTGATCCTGGCGTCGGTCTTGGTGGACTGTCGAGCGGTGTGGGGAGTTGAAACCGAGCCGCTCATCAGCGAAACCTTCCGCACGGCGCCGGCGCACCCCCACATGCTGCACCTCCTCGCGCAATTCGCACTCTCTCGCCGCCCGCCCGTCGGATTCCTGCGGGGCCACGTGATCGACTTCGCGGGAGAGCGACGCAACCGGCTGGACCTAAAGAGCGCCGCCGTTGTGCCGATCACCGATCTCGCGCGCTGGGCGGGACTGACCGCGGGAGTGACGTGCGCGTCGACGACCGCTCGCATCAGCGCCGCCCGAGATTCGGGCACGCTCACGACCTCGGACGCGCAGAGCCTGCAGGCCGCCTTCGAGCTCGTCTGTCAACTGCGACTGGACCACCAGGTCGCCCAGATGGAGGCCGGGCAGGAACCCGACGACTCGATTGATCTGCACGAGCTCAGCCCCCTCACTCGCAGCTATCTGAAGGAGGCCTTTCGTGCGATTGCGGCCGTGCAGCGCCGAATCGCCAACGAACTGGCCTGGGCCGACTGACGTGGCCCGTCCGTTGCTTCGCCAGTCGCCGCTGACGCCCGTCGCGGCCCAGTACGCCCGGACGCCAGTACCAACTGGCAAGACGCCGTGGCACGACGCCCGCTACTGCGTCGTCGATCTCGAACTCAGCGGCCTCGATCCTCGAACCGACGAGATCATCTCCTTCGCGGCCGTCCCGATCGACGACGGTCGGCTGATCGTCGGCGAGGCCCTGTACGGACTGAGCCGGCCCACGCAGCCCCTGCCGGAGAGGTCCGTGCTGGTGCACGGCATCCGGACGGTCGATCTCGCCGACGCGCCGCCACTCGGTGAGGCAATCCAGCCCCTGTTGGCAGCAATGACCGGACGAGTGATGGTGGCCCACGTGGCCACTGTCGAACGTTCCTTCCTCGCCCCGCAGTTACGGCGTCAGGGGGTGCGATTGCACCAGCCCATTCTCGACACCTACGAGCTCGCTCGCCTCTTGGCCTTCCAACGCCATCAACCATTCTCGCGACCGACGCTTGATGAAGTGGCCAACGACTTGCAGCTACCCGTGCACCGTCCTCATCACGCCCTAGGCGACGCCCTCACGACCGCGCAGGTGTTCCTCGCCCTCGCCAGCCATCTCGAGGAGTTCAGGCCCGAGACGGTGCGATCACTCGCCCGGGCTCACAACAGAGTGAGCCCGTACACGAGCTGATACTTGGCCGCTCCAGGTTGGTGCTCTCCCACGGCGCCGACGCGCCAGTTCCATAAGTTAGTGGAGTTCCATCATCTCGGCGGTCTACGCCCTTGTAGAGCGGACGCGTCGACTGACCGCAGCACCTATCCCTCGCGACATCCGTGGAGGTACGGGGACTCGAACCCCGGACCCCTTGCATGCCATCGACTCGAGCCCAGTACAGCAATGTCCATAGTTGTCCAAAATAATTGCATTCATTGCAATTCGAGTTCATCACCGTTCACGAATGACTGCTTGTATTCAAATCAACTGCTGAAGTGAGAGGTTGACGAAGGATTTGTTGCCCAGTGGCGTGACGCTTCATTTCAGGGGCGCGACCCATTTCTGCCACCCTACGTTGACAAGTTGATCCAACTAAAAATCTGAGCAGCGATGGACATGCAGCACGGCCGCAGCGTATTTTGGCGTCGTGTTCTCGTTATTCTTTGCGTGGAAGTCTCTTACTGAAAGATCGGATATTCGTCCGAGGTAAAGAACTTTAAACAGTGACCAGAATCATCGCCGTTTCGTTGATCCACCGTTCGATCTCGTCGTAACTCCAACCGTGATCCCGGCCGAAAGTCCGCCAAGCCGCGGGGAGTGACAAGAAGCTCAAGATATCAACGGCTCTGGATTCAGGCAGCCCCGCTTGGAGGGCACCAAGGGACTTCAATCGCTTCACCACCATCTCCCAGCCGTAGCGATGCAGGACGAGTCCCTCTTCCCATGCCTCGTTGGCGACCGGCTCGAAAGGCGCCGCAGCCTCGATGGTGGACATCAAATCGCCTGAGGTTTCCATGAGTCGACGAATCACCCTTACGCAGCCAGCGATCACCGTGAGCGGATCGTTCGCCGGTGCCAGCGCGCTCGGAATGTCTTGAGGTACGCCCGCAAGTATTGGGATTCGCTTGCGCAACTCACCCAAGATGGTCGGTTTCGAGCCCACGCTCGCGTAGACGGTTGGCACCGCTACGTGTGCCGCGGCTGCGATCTCGGCAACCGTGGTCTGGGCATAGCCGTGCTCGACGAAGAGGGCTCGTGCTGCGTCGAGAATGGCCTGGCGGGTGGACGCCGCCTGCTCTTGCCGGAGCTCGGAGTGGTATTTGGCCCTTGACATCACCTTAATCTTAGCCATAGACTATTCATTAGAAGTAACTTATGATTAAATTGGAGGGTGAATGTCTCGGTTTTTGTTTGCAACTTATCCGAGCCCTGGGCACGTCACACCTGCCAGCGCTGTCGTACAGGAACTCACCCGACGTAACCACGAGGTTCGGTGGTACACGGGACGTCGCTTCGCCGAGGTGGTCACCGAGTCCGAAGCCCGCTTTTGTGTCATGCCGGAAAACCTCGACTGGGATTACAGGGATTTCAACGCCGGCTTCTCCGGTCGCGCCGAACTCAAGGGTCTCAAACAGAACCAGTTCGATCTCGTCGAGATCTTCGTGCGACCTCTCGGAGAGCACCTACCCGTTCTGAAGGCGCTCCTCAAGGATGAGCCCGCCGACGTGTTCGTCTCCCACACCGCTTTCTACGGCGGCGGTTGGCTTCACGAGCTAGGTGGGCCGCCGAATGCGACCCTCGGCGATACGTGCCTCGCATTCTCGAGTCGCGATGCTGCACCATACGGGATGGGATTGGCACCTCGGGGCGGCTGGGAAGGCCATATGCGCAACAGGGCTCTGAACGCCATGACTCGCGCGATGTTCCTTCGCCCGGTCACGAAGGCGGCACGAGAGGTCCGGGCCGAACTCAGTCTGCCTCCCGTAGCAATACGGGACCTTGAGTTCGGACAGTCCCGGTACTTGCACATCCAGCTCTGTCCGCGCGGGTTCGAGTACCCGAGGTCAGATCTTCCTTCCCACGTCCACTTCGTTGGCGCTCCGATCTCGGCGAAGCCGGTGGAGTTCGCTCCGCCGAGTTGGTGGCCGAGGCTCTCGGAGTCAACGCCCGTTGTCCTCGTCACGCAGGGGACGATCGCCACGGAACCTGTCGATCTGCTCGTTCCAAGCCTCGAGGGACTCGCTGGCAAGAACGTCTTCGTCGTCGCCACGACTGGCGGTGCAGATCCAGCCCTACTCGGGGATGCGCCTCCAAACGCGGTCGTAGAGAGGTTCGTGCCATACTCCGCGCTGCTGCCCCACGTCGACGTCATGGTATCGAACGGTGGCTTCGGCTCGGTACAGCTGGCCATCGCCCACGGTGTACCGATGGTTGTTGCCGGTACCAGCGAGGACAAGAAGGAGGTGACCGCCCATGTCGCTTGGTCAGGTACGGGGATCAACCTTCGTGCGAACCGTCCCTCGTCACGAGCCATCGCTGATGCCGTGGAGCGGGTGCTGAAGGAGCCGAAGTTCCGGGAGCGCACTCTGGCATTGCGAGCATCGACAGCCGGCGCGAGTCCGGCCGAGTCCGCCGCCGATCTTCTCGAAGCCTTGGCAACCACGAGCAACGACTCGCCTCGAATGTGAGGCAAATACTGAGAATCAATTGGAGTTGGAGAGACCTCGTGAACGCGAGGCGATGGCAAGGAGGTTAATGATGAAGGACAGCTCGATCGGTCTCGAGGGCCTGACACAGAAAGAATTGAACTACTTTCGCCGCGGACGACGTATGGCGCTGCGCTTTGCCTGGGGGCCTCGCCTTTTCAGCAAG
The DNA here is from genome assembly GCA_049793015.1 of Acidimicrobiales bacterium. Taxonomy (GTDB): domain Bacteria; phylum Actinomycetota; class Acidimicrobiia; order Acidimicrobiales; family RAAP-2; genus RAAP-2. Next base: position 18,104 of record JBARBL010000056.1, read on the forward strand.
TCCAATCGCGCCCTCTTTCGTCTCACGGGAGGCCGTCTCGGAGGGAGACTGCTCGGGGTTCCCGTCGGACTGCTGACAACGACTGGCAAGCGCAGCGGTCGGAGTAGGACCGTTCCGGTTGCTTATCTTGATGACGGCTTTCGTTTTCTGGTGGCGGCGTCGAACAATGGATTCGATTCGCCACCTGCGTGGTGCCTCAACCTTGGAGCGTGTCCCGACGCTGAATTGGACACCCGCACGAGCACCGAACGCGTTGTTGCGCACGAGTTGACTGAATCCGAACGCGAGGAGATTTGGCCCCGTCTCCTGAAGCACAATCCAATGTGGGGCGCATATCAGTCTTGCACGGAGCGTCAGTTCGCCGTCTTTGCCCTCGAACGATCCGCGACGACTGGCATGCGCTAGCCCGAAGTCCGACGGTTGCACAACGTTCACATTTTGTGTTCGACGTGACACCGTTGCAATGAGGATCAAGTTCCTCATGGAAGTAGTGACCGTGTGCATCGGCGTGACTCGAGACCAACTTCTAATCTGACAACGTGAGTCAAAAGGCGCGTAATTCATCCGGCAAGATCACCTTGCAAATAAGGGTGGTACTTAGAGGTGTTGAACCGCCAATATGGCGTCGATTGATTCTGCGGGGACTCTCACGTTAGAGAAGCTTCACTATGTGATCCAAGCTGCAATGGGTTGGGGGGACTGTCACGAGCACGCTTTTGAGATCTACGACAAGCGCTACAGTCTCTCGAATTTCGAGTTCGAAGAAGACTTGAGGGACCTCGAAGAAGATGGGGTGCGAATCCACCCCTTACTTGGTGATGGCGATCATTTCACGTACGAATATGACTTCGGAGACACTTGGATTCATGTCATTGAAGTCGAATCTGTCAGCGATGCGACCTCTCCATTGAACCAAGCACTGTGTGTGGACGGTGCGAGGGCTTGTCCTCCAGAAGACTGTGGTGGCCCACGGCGCTTTGCGGATTTCTTGAGTGCGACGGCCGATCCTTCCAACGAGGAACACGATTCGATGATCGAGTGGTACGGCGGTACCTTCGACCCGGCGGCGTTCAACCTTGGCGACGCAAATGCGCGCATTCAACGAGTTCATTGACGTCAGGCAGAAGCATCAGATCTCATCTTGGCGGTCACTTTCACCGTGAACTTAACTCGCCTGTAAGAAGTTGACTCTCATCGATTTGTTGATGGAGTTTCTTGAGCTTCCGCACGACTTCGCTTCGCGTTTTCGCTTAGATATATTTGCGGATTGGTTTGCCGGACGGTGTGAAGCTCATGATCGCAACTCTTAACCACAGCCCGTCCGAGGTCCGTTGAGGTATGGAGCCTTCGTGATTAACTTGGCATCCAGTCACGTGCTCCTCGCGGGCGAGATTTCGAGTATTCAAGTGGCCCAATCGGGCGCAACTCGTTCGCCGAGTCAATCGTGATGAAGAAACGACCGTTGGACTCGACAATCCTGTGACCAAGAACGGTAATAAACGCTAGCACTATGTACATGACAACGTTGCCCTTGGCTGACGCTCGCGCTCAGTTATCGAAGTTCGTTGAAGAGGCGACTTCTACTCACGAGAGAATTGAGATAACGAAGAACGGCCATCGGGCCGCGGTGCTGATTGGCGCGGATGTCAACGCGCATCACGATTTCGAGCGACCGGAAGTGCGAACCCTCATTTCATCAGGGACGGCGTTGTACTTTTGACAACACCGAGTGGACCCTAGCGGACAGCCTTCAAACCTTTTTGACTGCCTCGATCAACTCGCGAAGCTGTGAATTGCCCGAAATGTAGGAATCTTGGCCCGGAAATCGGACTTGAGGTTTCCAACTCTGCGGCACCGCGTTGCGTTTCAAAGTCCATCGACACAAACAACAAATTCGGAGAACAAACTCAGCGCTCATAGACCTCTCGACGGTGGCCCATGCGAAGGACGAGGACGAGGAGTTGTCTTTCGTGAATTTCGTAGATGACTCGGTAGTCGCCCGTCCGAACCCTCCACTCGCCCGCACCACCAACGAGGCGCGTTGCAGCTGGGGGCCGGGGATTCTCAGCCACTAGCTCGAGAACCGCTTGGATTCGTCGACGAGCGTCCGGATCAAATTTGCGAAGCTGGCGGGTTGCCGATGGCGAGAGAACCACCTGGTAGGTCATACCAGGCCGAGATCGACCTTGACCTGCTCCCATGGGATTGGCGCTTCGCCAGTTGCCCGCATTTCAGCTCGGGCTTCCTCAGCCGCGCGGATATCCGCCATGTCCTCAGCTAGGGCCAAAATCCCATCGAGATCATCAGCGTCGATGACTGCAGCGACTCGGTGACCCCGCCTCGCGAGATAGACCGGTTCATGGTCGGCTCGAGCCTGATCAATAATCGTCGCGAGCAGCCTTCTTGCCTCCGTGATATTGAATGGTTCGGTAGTAGTCATGTACACAGTGTACACCAACAGCTCTTTCTGTACATGAACGTCGAAATTCTGACTCACCGCAACTGCACGGGCTTGAGTTACCCCGCTACCAGAACTCCGGTCCCTGACGGGAGCGTTGCCGGACCTTCTGAAGTGCGGCATTGACTTCAACGAGATCGAACGAGGTGCGATCAAAGGTGTCGCCGCCGTTCCAGCGCACGTAGTTCTCGTGCTCTTCGTGCTGGGGGTCCGCCAGCGCCTCGAGGAAGTACTCGAAGCCACCGGGTCCGCCAGAGTCCTCGGGTGGACAGGCGTTTTCGCCAGCGAGGCAGAGAGCGAACTTGAGTGCGTGGGATGTGCGGAACTCGGCCTCGACGGTGACGGTGTGCTCCCAGCCGTCGCCGAAGTCATACTCATAGGTGAATTGGCGTTGCCCGCGCAACGCCTGGAGAACTGTCACGGTCTGCTCGTCGATCTCGCCTTCGGGATATTCGTCGAAACACATTCCATAGCGGGCGTCACCGACGATAAAGGCGTGTAGGTGTGAATTGGTCCAGCCCATGGCGGCCTGGATCATGTCGTGCAGTCGCGACATTCTTACGCTCGTCGGGACCAGGATCTGTCGCCAGACGGTGGGCGTAACTTCACCCAGTTCAAGGCGCAACCGGAGGGTCAACTGTTCGGGAGGGGTGGGCACGGACTCTCCTCAGGCTCGACCGTCGGTGGGGTGAGAGGCGGTGGCTCTACTGGTCTGTTCGGTACCTCAGCCAGCAGAATGAGAACCTCGTAATCACTGAACCTACTTCTTTCAGACTGTTCTATGTCAACCTTGAGTGCTGCGCAGGGTCAACGACGAGACCAGGAAATCCGAGGTCTACGTCGAACTCGAACGAGAGCAGCTCCTCCAAGACCCACGCAGTCCCGGGCGTTGTGTTTTTGACAACGATCCGTGGGCGCTAGAGGACTCGAACCTCTGACCTCAGCCGTGTGAAGGCTGCGCTCTAACCAACTGAGCTAAGCGCCCGGGACCGCCATACTACTTCGAGCCAAAGCCTCGAAGTTTCCCTGCGTTGTAACCTTCACGTGTGCCAAAGAAAGACAGGGGCGACATGTTCGCCCGACTCCGTCCCGGACCGAAACGACCCGCCGCCGCGTCGCGCGAGGTGGTCATGGGCCTGGACAAGATCGAACGGGGCACGGGCCTGCTGGCGGCGGGCCTGGCGCTGGTCCTCGCGCTGATCAGCGCGCCGCGACTCTTCAAGAACACCATCATCACCTCGACCGCGACGCCGTCGAAGAGCAACACCTGCACCAAGGGCTACCACTTGGCCAAGGCGGTGTGCGAGAAGTTCATCACCACCCACCCCTCCTACTGGCTGCCGCAGTTCCTGCTCATCCTGCTGGTCGGCTTCGGTCTGGCGGGCTTCGCCTATTTCCGCCGGCGCGTCGGGGTCATCGTTCTCAGCCTCCTGCTCGGCCTCGCCCTGGGACGCGTCGGACTCATCTTCTTGATCTTCGGTGGTTGGCTCATCATCCGCGCCTTCCGACTTCAGCGTTACGGCGACGCCACCTTCGCCGGATCGGGGGCCAAGGCCCGCGAGGTATCCAAAGCCCGTCGGGAGGCCAAGAGGGAAGGCCGCACGTACAAGACACCGGACAAGACCGTCGCCTCGCTACCCAAACCGCCCGCCGAGTCAAAGCGCTACACGCCGAAAAAGCCCCCACGCCGCAAGCGATGACGCAGCTCGGGCTGGACTATCCAACGAAGTGGGGACGGCAATACCCGGCCCGCTTCGCCCGCAACCTTTACCACCGCCTCTACGTGGCGCCCGTGGCGCGCTACATCTCCACGCTCGAATCGAACGGCCTGGAGAATCTGGAGCACGACGGCCCCTTCATCCTGGTCGCCAACCACACCAGCAACCTCGACACCCCGCTCGTGCTGACAGCGCTGCCGACCAAGGTGCGCAAGAAGACCATCGTGGCCGCCGCCATGGACAACTTCTTCATGACGCGAAGGACCGCCTTTCACACCGTCTTCGTCTTCAACGCCATCCCCATCGACCGCCGCAAGATCAACCGGCGCAGCTCCCAGCAGGCCTTAGAGCTGGTGGAAGAGGGGTGGAACCTCCTGATCTTCCCCGAAGGGGGACGCACGCCAACCGGCCAACTCCAGGAGTTCAAGGGCGGCGCCGCGTACCTGGCCGAGCGCACCAAGGCCACCGTCATCCCGACGTACATCCACGACGCCGGCTGGCTCCAGGGACCCAAGTGGGCCAAGGCGCCCCAGTTCGTCAACGCACCCAACCAGCGCCGCCACCACGTGTCGGTGACCTTTGGCGCCGCGATGCACTGCGCCGAGGGCGAGAACATCCGCCGCTTCAACACCCGCATCGAAGAGGCCGTCGTGCAGCTGGGTCGCGAGGTGAGCGGCAACCCCGACTACGACATCAGCCGCCCTAGCCGCGACTGAGTACCTCGCAGCGCTGGCGATAGAGAAGATCGGCCGCGCTTTCCAGCGGCGCGAGTTCTCGTCCCAGGACCGACGCGATGATGTCGTCGCAGAACCAGGGGTTCATGGCCAGCACCGGGCCGTGCGCGTAGGTGGCCCAGATCCGCTCGGTCCGGTACCCGTCGACCAGGCCGTCGTTGGCTCGACCCTTCACCACGCGGCCCAGCGGGTTGAGGCCTTGGCCGAGCGTCGTGCGACCGCCGTGGTTCTCGAAGCCCACCAGACTGCGCCCGTCCACGTCGACGCACAGTTCACCCACGCTTCTCTGCGCGCCGCGGGTCGTCACCACGTCCACCAGTCCGAGACCGGGGAACTGGTCGTCACCCTCGACGCAGAACGTCCGCCCGAGGACCTGCAGACCGGCGCAGACGGCGAGCACGAACGAGCCCGCCTCCACTCGCTCCGCGAAGACCGAGGCGCTCAGCAGTTCGGCGGCCAGGCGCTGGGGTCCGTCCTCTCCCCCTCCGAGCAGGTAGATCGAGGCGTCGGGCACCGGGTCGCGCATGCCCACGGTGACCAGGGAGCATTCAAGCCCTCGGCGTCGCGCTCGCTCGCGCAGCACCAGCCCGTTGCCGCCGTCGCCGTAGGTGCCGAGCAGTTCGGGATAGAGCACCGCGATGCTCAGCACGGCGTCGACCTCGCCATCCACTCCTGGAAGGACGTGTAGTTGGCCAGGAGGTCGACGGGTTGATCGGAGACCGGAACCTGGGCCAGGTCGTCGGCGATTCGATACTCCACCCCGGCGTAGTCGAGCCGCGTGGCGAGGTCCAGACGTCGGTCCCCCAAGCACCAAACCCGATGGCCGGCCAACCGCTCGAACGCCACGTCGTAGAGCCACGAAGGGTCCCGCCCGTCGGCGATGTTGGCGTTGATGGCCACCCAGACGTCGCCGTCCCCCTCGGGCACGGTCGTCAGCAGGGCGTCGAACCCGGCGGGGTTCTTGGCCAACAGCAGGCGCAGCCGATGGCCGTTCCACGCGCGCCACGTGTAGCGCCCGGCCACGCCCGTCACGGCCTTCAACCTCGCCACCGACTCGGCGAGCGCCACGCCGACGCCGACGAGCGCCGTCACGGCCATGGCGGCGTTGGCCCGATTGAACTCACCGGGCAGCGAGAGATCCAGCGCGATGGTCTCTGCGTCCACGCTCAGCTCGTCACCCACTATCGTCGTGAGCTCGACCGGCTTGGCCAGCCCGCACGTGCAGCTCCAGGTGGTGGAGGAATGCGTGAGGGGCAATGTGCAGCGCGGGCACGATTGGGCGTCGCCCGACCACGGTGTGGCCACGTCGCACCAGCGCACCTTCGCCGCGTCGCTGGCCGCGTAGACCACCAGGGGATCATTGGCGTTGGCCACCACCAGCACGTCGGCGTTCTGGGGAGCGGCGAAGCAGCGGCGCCATCGCTCGGCCATCTGGCGCACCTCGTTGGCCCGGTCCAGCTGATCACGAGAGAGGTTGAGCAGCACGACCACTCGAGGCCGGGCTGAGCGCACCACCTCGGGCAGCCACGCCTCGTCGGCCTCGAGCACCACACGCTGCTCGCGGGAACCCGCGAGCGCCGCCACGTGGCCGGCGGGCATGTTCGCCCCGGTCTGGTTGGTCACCACCGAGCCACCCCACCCGGCCACGCACAGGGCGGTCGTGGTGGTCTTGCCGTTGGTGCCGCTCACGACGATGATCTCGCGGTCCTGGGCCAGGACGGACAGCAAATCCGGGGCGATTCTGAGTCCGACGTGACCCCCCGCCACGGTTCCCGCCCCCCGTTTGGTCGTTCGCGAGGCCCAGTTCACGCCTCTGAGGGCGCCTACGGCCACCCTCTCACGCAGCGTGCGACCGGTTCCCATGGACCAACGCTAACCACCCGGAAAACGCAAAAGGACCAACTTGGGGGAAGTTGGTCCTTTTGCAAAACCTACGTCTAACTAAATCGGGGGGAAATAGTTGTATAAGTCTTCAACCAGTATGGCGGTCGGTTTTGCATCTGGCAACATGATTTCATTGATACCTCACATCTATATAATAGATATATGGAGATCCGCCAACTCGAGGCGCTGGTGGGCATTGCCGACCACGGGACCTTCTCCAGCGCGGCCGAAGTACTGGGCACCGTCCAGTCCAATATCTCTACGCGCATCGCCCGTCTGGAGAGCGAACTCGGCACCGAACTGGTCAACCGGGCGACCGGCGCCCTGAGCGAATCGGGCGAGATCGTGGTGGTGCGGGCCCGGCGCATCCTCAGTGAACTCGCAGCGATCGCCTCGGACGTGTCGGAACTCAGCGCGGAGATCCACGGCAAGGTCTCGCTCGGCATGATCGGCACGGCCGGACGATGGATCGTGCCGCTGCTGCTCGAAGCCCAGCGCGAGACCTACCCCCACATCGCGCTGCGCATCACCGAGGGGTCTAATTCGACCATCGAGCCCCAGCTGCTGCACGGCCAACTCGACATCGCGGTCCTGGCCTGGCCGGTGCTGGCCGACGAGCTCAGCGAGATCGAACTCTTCAGCGAGGACCTGGTGGTCATCGTCGACCGCGACCACGAGATCGCGCGCAGCGGCGACACGATCACCCTGGCGGAGCTGTCCAAGTACGAATTGATGCTGCCGCTCAGCGGCACGCCGATCCGACGCGAGATCGACGACGCCTGCCGAGAGCAGGGCGTCGAACTCCACCCCCTCATCGAGGTCGACGGGCTTAGGACCATCGCTTCGATGACCTTCGACGGCCACGGACCGTCGATCCTCCCCGCCACCATGCTGTCGAAGCACCTGCGCGACAAGTTCGTCGGCGTGCACGTCGACAACCTGCGGCGCCGGCGAGTGGTCTTCGTGAGCCGGCGCTTCGGGTTTCCCGCTGCGCCGGTGCGCGCGATCCAGGCCCTGTTGTTCGACGTCGTCAAGAGCACCGTCAACGTGCCCGACGGCGTGTATATCCCGAACACGTAACCCGACCCGGTAATCGCTGGCAGACTGCCTGGATGACCCCCAACCCACGCGAGGACATCGCGCGCGACATAGCCCGGCGCGACCGCGCCTTCGCTCCGATCATCAAACTGGCCGGCCCGCCCCCGCGTCGCCGCACGGCCGCCGTCGACGAGCGGTTCCGCTCCCTCATCCGCGCCATCACGTTCCAATTGCTCACCACCAAGGCGGCCACCACGATCCACGGCCGGGTGCACGAACGCTGCGGCTCCTCGATCAGCGTCGAGTCGATCATCAACGCCGGCGTCGACGAGCTGCGCGCCGCCGGGCTCTCGCGCACCAAGGCCCAGGCCATGGTCGAGCTGGCCACCCGCGTGCGCGACGAAGAGGTCCGGCTGTCCCGGCACGGACGCATGAGCGACCTCGAGGTGACCAAGGAGGTCACGACGGTGCGCGGCATCGGACCGTGGACCGCGCAGATGTATCTGATGAACACGTTGGCGCGCGGTGACGTGTGGCCGGTCGGCGACTTCGGCGTGCGCAGCGGCTGGAGCCTCCTGCACGGCGGCGACGAGATCATCACCGAGCAGGACCTTCGCGCGGCCGGCGAGTCGTTCGTCGGACTTCGTTCCTCGGTCGCGTGGTACTGCTGGGAGGCCGTGCACTTTCAGCGACTGGCCAACTAGCCTCGGGGTCATGCCCACCCTCTCCCTCGCCGACTTCGAACGTGACGCCCTCGAGACGCTGACCCACTACGCCACCCTGCCCTGCCTTTCGCCGATGTACGACGCTCATTGGGTGCAGCACGGCTTCATCGACGAGGCGACTGAACTGATCGCCGACTGGGCGCGCGCCCGGCAGTTCGCCCGCGCCGACGTGACGATCCACCGATTGAAGGACCGCACGCCCGTGCTCGTGGTGACCGTCGAGGCCACGGCACCCGGCGAAGGCACGGCGATGCTATACGGACATCTCGACAAGCAGCCGCCGCTCGGCGACTGGTCCGAGGGCTTGGGCCCTTACGCCCCGGTGCGCCGCGGCGGCCGACTCTACGCCCGGGGCGTGGCCGACGACGGCTACTCCGCCTTCGCGGCGCTGCTGGCCATCGAGGCCATGGAGGCCCGCGGCATTCCCCACAGCCGCTGCGTGGTGCTGATCGAGGCCAGCGAGGAGAGCGGCAGCCCCGACCTCGAGGCCTACCTCGACGAGTTGAAGGGGCAGCTAGGTCATGTCGAATTGATGATCTGCCTCGACTCCGGGGCCCTCACCTACGACCGACTGTGGGTGACCACGTCGTTGCGCGGTATGGTGCACGCGCAGGTCACGGTCACCGTGCTCACCCAGGGCCAGCACAGCGGGGTGGCCAGCGGGGTGGTGCCGTCGTCCTTCCGCATCCTCCGCCAGCTCCTCGACCGGGTCGAGGATGCGTCGACCGGTGACGTCCTGCTCGACGAGCTTCGCTGCGAGATCCCCGCCCAGTACGCGATCGACGCCGTGGCGCTGGCCCGGGAGTTCGGTGACGTGGTCGCGCAGGAACTACCCACCTTGAGCGGGTTGGAGCTCATGGGCACGTCCAGCGAGGACCGGATCCTGCGACGCACCTGGTTCCCCACCTTGTCGATCGTGGGGATGGGCGGCATCCCCGAACCCGAAGTGGCCGGCAACGTCCTGCGCCCCTCGACGACCGCGGTGCTCTCCTTTCGCCTGCCCCCGACGGTGGACGCGACCCGAGCGGCCCAGGCGGTGCGCCGAGCCCTGAGCGAGGACGTGCCGTCCTCGGCGCAGGTCGCCGTGGTGATTGACGGTGCGGACGGGTGGGTGACGCCGCCGCTCGCCCCGTGGCTGCGCGAGGCGCTGGACGCCGCGTCCCTCGACGCCTTCGGCCACGCCCCCGGCTACACCGGCGAAGGCGGCACCATTCCGTTCCTCGCCTCGCTGGGCAAGCGCTATCCCGGCGTGCAGTTCGTCGCGACCGGGGTGCTCGGCCCCCACTCCAACGCCCACGCCATCGACGAGATGCTCGATCTGCCCATGGCGGTTGGCGTGACCAACGCCGTCATTAACGTCCTAGGAGCGTTCGCTTCGAAGAAAGAGGGCTAACCATGTCGCAGCAAGTAGATATCTGGGTCGATCCCGCGTGCCCGTGGGCCTGGATCACGTCGCGCTGGCTCTTGGAGGCGGATCAAGTGCGCGACCTCGACGTGCGCTTCCACGTGATGAGCCTGGCCGTGCTCAACGAAGGCCGCGACCTCTCCGAGGAGTACACGACGTTCCTCACCACGGCGTGGCTGGCGGTGCGCGTGCTCGTGGCCGCCCAGCAGCGCTACGGCGACAAGGTGGTGGAGCCCCTCTACTCGGCCATGGGTAAGCGCCACCACGTCGAAGGGGAAAAGGACATGCGCGTCGTCATCGCCGAGGCCTTGGCCGACGCCGGTCTCGACGGCGACTTGGCGAAGGCGGCCGACGTCACGGACTTCGACCAGGCCCTGCGCGCGAGCCACCACCGCGGCATGGACCCCGTGGGCTACGAGGTCGGCACGCCGGTGATCCACATCGGCGACGCCGCGATCTTTGGTCCCGTCGTCACGCCGGCGCCCAAGGGCGAAGCCGCGGGCAGGCTCTTCGACGGCGTCGTCGCGGTGCTCAACACGCCCGGCTTCTACGAGCTGAAGCGTTCGCGCGTCGACGGACCGAACTTCGACTGACGGCGCCCGGCGTCAGCTGCGCGGCACGTCCTTCCACGCCACGTCCTTGTCGATGCGCGGTTCGCCCGGCAAGCCGAGGACGCGCTCGCCGATGATGTTGCGCATCACCTCGCTGGTGCCGCCTTCGATCGAGTTGGCCCTCATGCGGATGAAGGCCTTTCGCATGTCGCCGCCCGACATGGCCGATTCCTTCGGCCGCACCCGGGGATAGTCGGAGCCGTAGAGCATGCCCTCGGCACCCAGGAGATCGACGCACAGTTCGCTGGTGCGTTGGTTCTCCTCGGCGAAGACCAGTTTGGCGACCGACCCTTCCGGGCCCGGGGTGCCGGCCTGACGCAGGTCGCTGGCCCGCCAGTTGGTGAGGCGGGCCACTTCGTTGCGAACCCAGGATTGCAGCTGCTCGCTGCGCACCGCATTGGCGTGCGCGTCGTGGCGCGCGCGCCATCTACCGAGCCATATCTTCATCGCCTCGCCGATGAGACCCGAGCCGCGCGGCGGCACCGTGCCGCCGATGGAGACGCGCTCGTTCATGAGCGTGGTGATCGACACCGGCCACCCTTCGCCGACCCCGCCCAGGCGCAGATGGTCCGCAATGCGCACCTCGTGGAAGAAGCATTCGTTGAACTCGGCCTCGCCGGTCGCCTGGTAGAGCGGTCGTACGTCCACGCCCGTCGCGTGCATGTCGACGAGGAACGCGGTGAGTCCCTGGTGCTTGGTGACGTCGGGGTTGGTACGCGCGATCAGCAGTCCGTACGCCGACTCGTGCGCCAGCGTGGTCCAGACCTTCTGACCCGAGACGACCCACTCGTCGCCGTCGAGCTCGGCGCGCGTCGCCAGGGCCGCGAAGTCCGAGCCGGCCCCTGGTTCGGAGAACAACTGGCACCAGATCTCCTCGCCGGTGAAGAGGGGGCGCAGGAAGCGCTGCTTCTGCGCCGCGGTGCCGTGGGCCACCAGGGTGGGTGCGACCATGCCGTAGCCGATCACGTTTCGAGCGGAGGCCGACGGTGCGTGGGCCTGCGCCAAGCGCCTCAGCACGTGCTGATGTTCCGAGGGACTGGCTCCTAATCCGCCCTCGCCCAGCGGGAAGTGGGTGAAGGCCAGGCCGCGATCGAACTGAGCGCCGAGGAACGCGACGGGTGGCGTCGACGCCGGGGGAAAGTCAAAGAGCAATCCGTCCAGCAGTTCGTCCAGTGACGCCTCGCTCCGTGTCATGCTCCCCCGTTCGTCTCGTGCTCGTCGTGAGGCAAAGCCTAGGGGCCGACGTCGCGTCAGGGGCGAAGCGATGCGCTTGGACGGAGGAGTGGGAGCCCCGCGAATCCTGGCGGCGTCGAGACGCGTTACGGCGTGGGCAGCGGCCTCAGGTCGCCGCGGCCAGCGAAGACCCGGGCAGCGATTGGCGCACGGCCGCCGCGCGCTCGTTGAGCGCCGACGCGCGCGACAGCGCGTCGCTCGACCCGCACGCGCTTAGCCAGTTGGCGAGCAGCAGGTAGCCGTCCTGTGTGAGTACCGACTCGGGGTGGAACTGCACGCCCTCGAGCGGCGCGTGACGGTGGCGGATCCCCATGATGAGGTCGCCGCTGCGCGCCGACACCTCCAGTTCCTGCGGCAACGACTCCTCCGACACCACCAGCGAGTGGTACCGACCGGCCACCAGCGGCGACGGGGCGCCCTGGAACACGCCCCGGTCATCGTGTTCGACCAGGCTGGCGCGTCCGTGCAGCAGTTCGGGCGCCGGCACGATGGTCGCGCCGAACGCCTCGCCCAGGGCCTGGTGGCCGAGGCAGACCCCGAGCAGCGGCAACGACGCCTCGAAGCAGTGGCGCACGATCTCCAGGCAGTTGCCCGCACTGACGGGATAGCCGGGGCCCGGCGAGATGAGCACCCCGTCTACGTCCATGGCCGCGACGTCACTGGCGCTGACGGCGTCGTTGCGGGCGACGCGCACCCGGGCGCCGAGTTCGCCGAGGTACTGGACGAGGTTGTAGACGAAGGAGTCGTAGTTGTCCACTACCAGTATCGAAGGGCCTTCTGTCATGGATGAATACTACGGTCTCGCTGGTCTTTACTAGCCTTTCGCAATGGCCGACATCGACCTGAGTGAATTCCTTCGCCTCACCGAGCTCGGCTTCAACGTGGTGCCACTGCACGAGACGCTGCAGCTCGACCGCGAGACCCCCGTGTCGCTTTACCAACGCTTCAGCCACGGTCGCGCCATCTTCCTGCTCGAGAGCGCCGCGCTCGGCGAGGAGACGGGCCGCTACTCCTTCATCGGGCTGGACCGCAAGTGGCGCGTGACGACGCAGGGGCCCGCGACGATCGTGGAAGGCACCGAACCTCCCGACGCGTCGATCGAGGGGCCGATGGACGTGCTGCGCGCCCTGCTGAGCCGCTACCGCACGCATCGGCCGGCCGAGCTGCCGGACTTCTTCGGCGGGGCCGTGGGCTTCGTCACTTACGACTACGTGCGCCGTCTCGAACGACTGCCGCGCCCGCCGACGCAGGACATGTGGCCGGACGTGGACTTCTCCTTCCCCGGGGCGGTGCTGATCTGCGACCACCTGCGACACTCGACGACGGTGGTGGTCAACGCCATCCTGCACGGCGACGATGCCGGTGCGGTGTTCGAGGACGCCTCGCGCCAGCTCCAAGAGATCATCGACGTGTTGATCTCCCCTCCCCCGGCGACCGATCCCTTGAATGAACGCCTCGTCGCCACCGCCCCTCGAGCGCGCGACACCATCGACATCCGATCGATCGCGGCCGGTCTCTCCAACTTCACCAAGTCCGACTACTGCGACGTCGTCGAGCGGGCCAAGCAGTACATCTTCGCCGGCGACGTCTTCCAGGTGGTGCCCAGTCAGCAGTTCCGCCGTCGCACGTCGGTCGATCCCCTGACCCTCTACCGGGTGCTGCGTTCGCTCAACCCGTCTCCCTACATGTACCTTCTTGATACCGGCTCGAGCCAGATCGTCGGCGCGTCGCCCGAGATGCTCGTGCGGGTGCACGAGGGATTAGTGAGCACGCGACCCATCGCGGGCACCCGACCACGCGGCGCCACGACCGCGGAGGACACGGCGCTCGAAGACGAGCTCCTGCACGACGAGAAGGAGATCGCCGAGCACGTCATGCTCGTCGACTTGGGGCGCAATGACGTCGGACGCGTCGCGGCGCCGGGCACCGTGCGCGTGGAACGCCTCGCGCACGTCGAACGGTTCTCGCACCTGATGCACCTGGTGTCCCAGGTGAGCGGAGAACTGGCCGAGGGCCTGGACGCCTTCGACGCGTTCAACGCCCTCTTCCCCGCCGGCACCCTCACCGGCGCGCCCAAGGTGCGGGCCATGGAGCTCATCGACGAATTCGAGACGGTGTTTCGCGGTCCCTACGGCGGCGCCGTGGGCTACTTCTCGCTCTCGGGCGACGCCGACTTCGCCATCACCATCCGCACGCTCTCCTTGCGCGACGGGTTCGCCACGGTGCAGGCCGGGGGCGGCATCGTCGCGGACAGTCGACCGGAGTTCGAGTTTCACGAGTCCATCAACAAGGCGTCCGCGCCGCTTCTGGCCCTCGAAATCGTCGATCCGAGTCGCTGACCCGAGCCGGTGCGTAGACCGGTTTCTCGATATTTCGTCGAAAAGGGACCTAGGACTCTAACCCGCCAGAATGAGCCAACGTCATGGCGGCCTACGTTTAAGTAGTAGAGAACGAGATGACATCGTGAACGCTGACACCCCCGCAATCCAAAACGCGCCTTGGCTTATCCAAGGCGGCATGGGCATCGCCATTTCCGGGTGGCCGTTGGCCCGCGCGGTGGCCCGGGCCGGCCAGGTGGGCGTGGTGTCGGGAACGGCCATCGACAACGTGTTCGTGCGCCGGCTACAGGACGACGGCGTCGACGACGAGTTGCGTCTCGTGCTCGACCGCTTCCCGGTGCCCTCCATGGTCGATGAGGTGCTCACGCGCTTCGCGGCCAAGCGACGCGCACCGTCCGCTCCCTACAAGACCATCCCGATGCTGACGCACCGCAGCGCCCCGGCCTCCCAGGACCTCTTGGTGTTGGCGTCCTACGTCGAGGTGGCGCTGGCCAAATTGGGTCACCAGGGATTGGTGGGCATCAACCTGCTCACCAAGGTGCAGATCCCGACGCTGGCCAGCCTCTTCGGCGCCATGCTGGCCGACGTCGACTACGTGATGATGGGCGCGGGCGTGCCCACGCACATCCCGGGATTGCTCGATCAGCTGGCCGCGGGCGACCGGGTCAGCCTGGCCCTCAACGTGACCGGCCCCGCGCCCGCGGGCAAGGCGCCGATGATGCACTTCGACCCTTCCCGGTACCAGGCGACGGTCCCGTTGCGCCGGCCGAAGTTCGTGGGGATCGTCTCCTCGCACGTCCTGGCGACGGCCCTGGCCAAGCGAAGCAACGGTCACGTCGACGGCTTCGTGGTCGAGCGCCCCATCGCGGGCGGGCACAACGCGCCGCCTCGCGGACAGTTCGACCTCGACGCCGACGGCAATCCCCTCTACGGCGAGCGCGACCGGGTGGACTACGAAGTGTTGCGCGGTCTCGGCGTGCCCTTTTGGATCGGCGGCGGGGTGACCAGCCGCGAGAAGGTGCTCGAAGCCCTCGACGTGGGGGCCGCGGGCGTGCAGGTCGGGACGCTCTTCGCCTACTGCCAAGAGTCCGGGATGGAACCGCACCTGCGACGTGACATCATCGCCGACGCGCAACGCGACGAGGTCAAGGTGACCACCTCGATGGTCGCCTCCTCCACCGGCTATCCCTTCAAGGTGGCGATGATCCCCGGCACTATCGCCGACGAGAGGCTTTACGAGACGAGGGAGCGCAAATGCGACCTCGGGTACCTGCGCGACGCCTACGTGAAGGACAACGGCACTATTGGCTACCGTTGCGCGGCCGAACCGATCACCGCCTACGTTCGAAAGGGCGGGCTCCTGGCCGACACCGTGGGTTCGGCCTGCCTCTGCAACGGTCTCATGGCCACCTGCGGACTGGCCCAGGTGCGCAGCGACGGACAGGCCGAGCTGCCCATCGTCACGAGCGGCGACACCCTGAACGAGATCCGCCTCGTGGCCGCCGGACGGGAGAGCTACGGCGCCCTGGACGTCATCAACTACCTCGACCCGTTCGACGGCGCGACAGCCTCGGCGAACGCCGAGGCGACGTGACCGCGCCGCCCAGGGCCTAACCTTCAGGACATCGCGTCGTCACTCATTCGTCTAGGTTCTGGCTCATGATTTCACCGAGTGGGGCCGCACGTGCGAGGACGACCTCGTGACCGACCAGGTGGTGGTGATCACCGGCGCCAGTGACGGGATCGGTGCGGCCGCCGCCCGGCTCCTGCGCGCCCAGGGCGAGCACGTGATCCTCGTGGGCCGCTCACCCGACAAGACCAAACAGATCGCGCACGAGCTCGACTCGCCCTTCTACCTCGTCGACTTCGCCGATCTCGATCAGGTCAGGTCGCTGGCCGAGCGGCTCCAATCCGACGCGCCGCGCATCGACGTGCTGGCCAACAACGCCGGGGGGATGATGGGCGGACGTCTGATCACGGTAGACGGCAACGAGCTGACGCTCCAGGTGAACCACCTCGCCCCATTCCTGCTCACCAACCTGCTGCTCGAGACGCTCATCGCGTCCCAGGCGTCGGTGATCAACACCTCCAGCTCGTACCACCGCCGCGCGGGCACGCTCGACCTCAACGACCTCAACCTAGAGAACGGGTACAGCGCGACCCACGCCTACGCCAAGGCCAAGCTCATGAACATCCTCTTCACGCGGGAGCTGCACGAACGTTTCCACGAGGCGGGCGTGAGCGCCGCCGCCTTCCATCCCGGCATCGTGCGGACCAACTTCACCAAGGAGTTCGGTGGCGACGCTCGCCTCCTCTACTCGGGGCCGGCGAGCACGTTCCTGCGGTCCCCCGAGAGGGGCGCCGCGACCTTGGTGTGGCTGGCCGGGGCCGAAGCGAACGACGACTGGACGTCCGGCGAGTACTACAAGGACCGCCAGGTCGCTCGAACGTCCAAGCAGGCGCAGATTCCCGGTCTCGCCCACAGCCTCTGGGACCTGTCGTTGAGCCTCACCAAGTTGGCCTAGCGCCGCGATCGTCCACCGGCCTTCTCAACAAAACGACGTAGGTCGCGGCCGCCTGTCGTGACGTGGCCGAAGGAGCGTGGGCACGGCAACGTTAAAGTGGACGACGACGGCTACGTGGTCGCGAGGCGACCGACGGCGACCGCCTCGACCAGTGGCTCGCGACGAGAGGACGTCATGAACGAAGCGGCGATGTGGAGTCTCATTCACGCGGAACGGGCGCGACTGGCCCAGACCTTGAGCACCCTGACGCCCGAGCAGTGGGCCCACTCGACCCTCTGCGGCGAGTGGAACGTCCAGCTGACCACGGCTCACGTGGTGGCTGGCGCGGAGCAGACGACGGGCAATTTTCTGCGCCGTTTCGCGGCCAGCTCCTTCCGCTTCAACGTCATGACCTCCCAGGACGCCCAACGAATCGGGACCTCGGCACCCGAGGTGCTCATCACCCGCCTGCTGGCCACGGTGACGACCACCAATCATCCGCCCGCGCCGATCGCGGCCATGCTGACCGAGGTCGTCGCGCACCGGGAGGACATCTGCCAGCCCCTGGACATCAGCAGCGGGGTGGCCGACGAGGCGCTCGTCGCCACCTTGGAGTTCTGCGCCAATGCGGGATTCCCGCTCGGTTCACGCAAGCGGGTCGCCGGCGTGGCGCTCAGCGCGAGCGATCTCAATTGGGCGCACGGCTCGGGTCCCAAAGTGGAAGGACCGGGCAAGCTCCTGTTGCTCGCGATGCTAGGCCGCCGACCGGCCCTGACGAACCTCTCGGGCGACGGCGTGGCCGAACTGGCCAGTCGACTGGGTTAGCGCCTCGACCCGCGCCCGCCGGCGTCGATCGTGGTTACGGCCCCGTGCCCGCCGCGTTGCAGGCCCGAGGGTCGTAGGGAGCCAGGGCCTGACTGGTGGGGTTCGGGGCGCTGAAGTCGCCATTGGTGCTGACGCCGGGCGGGTCATAGATCGTCGTCGTGGTGGTCGACGTCGTGGTGCTCAATGTCGTGGTGGTCGTGGTGGTGCCGGTGGACTTCTTCCTGTGCAGCGTCGTGGTCGTGGTGGACGTGCGCGTGAGCGTCGTCGTGGTCGTCGCCACCGGAGCGGGTGGCCTCACCGAGACGTCGGTGCCGGTCTGCACCGTGACGGCGTCGCCCTTGGTCACTTCGGCGGGGTCGTAGCCGAGGATCACGGGACCGCGCAGCTCGGCCTGCACGGCCTGGGCCTTGGCCAGAGAGGGACTAATCCAGTCGCCGTTCGCGGGCGGCGGCGGTCCCCCGTACCAGACGACGGTCTCGCTCACCGGTCCGACCGGTGCCACCGAGCCGATGCCGGTGACGTTGAAGCCCAACCGGGCCAGCTGCGTGTCGACCAGTCCGGCCGCGCTCGCCACGCCGGTGCCGTCCTCGACGGACACGGCGACGCTGACCGGCCGGGGCAGCGGCTCGTTGGTGAAGGAGCTGTCGCCCCGGGCCACCCCGAAGATCGAGTTGACCGTGTCGACGCCCGTCGGCTCAATGGGGAACTCCACGTCGCCGTACTCGTAGCCCTGGTAGGGATAGCTCCCGACCTCCACTTCCAGGGTCGGAAAGGTCAGCTGGGGCACGTTGGCGATGCTGGTGTGCGCGAACGTCCTCGCCAGGCTCACCATCTCGTGTTCGCTGAAGCCGCTGTCCACCGTCAGGTCCGGCAACACCGCGGTCGCGAGGTGTTGGTCGACGATGGGATTGTCGAGCCCCCTCGCGGCCACTTGGGCGGCCAGCACCCGCAAGAACTCGTGGGTCCGGCGAATGCGCGCGAGATCCGAAAGCGCCTCCTGGGGCCAGGTGTGGGGATCGTGGTTGGTCGGCGTGGGTTGGATCTGGAGGTGCCGTGCCCGCACGACCTGCAGGGCCCGCACGCCGTCGAGCAGGTAACAGCCCGGACGCTCGATGTTGAGACCGGAGTACGCGTCGTAGATGGGAACCGGGAAGTACATGTGCACCCCGCCCAACGCGTTGACGACGTTGGCGAAGGTGTCGAAGTTGAGCTCCACGTAGTGGTTGATCGGGATCGCGAAATCCTCCTCGATCGCGGCGACCAGTTGGCTCGGGCCCTCGTAGAGAGCGGCGTCGATCTTGTTGGCCCCCTCCAGGCGAGCGTTGGGGATGAAGAGGTCGCGGGGTATCGAGAGCAACGCCACGGCGCCCGTCGTCGGGTCGAGGTGGATGATCATGTCGATGTCGCTGTTGACGCCCGTGACACCCTGCGAGCAGAGACCGTACGCCAGGTTCTGCTGCTTCAGCCCACATCTCGTGGTCGATCCGATGAGCAGGATGTTCTCCGTCGCGCCCGGGCCGGGCTTCACCGGCTGGATGTGATGGACGACCACGCGCTTGACCAGCGAACCGAGGTAGTAGTAGTCGGCGACGACCCCGCCCACCACCAGCACGATGACCAGTCCCACGGCGATGAGGCCGCGGCGGATCCAGATGAAGCGGCGTGACCTCACCTTTCGATGCGCGCCGCGCCTACCCCGGGGCCGCTGCCCATCCGGCGTGGCCGGGACTACCTCGTCGGCGACTTCCTCGGACGATGGCCCCTGGCCCGAAGTATCGTCGCTGGCCACCGACCAATGCTAGCGAGAGGCTCGCAGAGGCGCGGGGCCACCCAGGTCAATGAAAGGCCCCTCAGATAAGTAGCACTACGATTCGCCAGGAGTTGATGTCGCCGTACCGACGAACCTGAGAGGCAATTGGTCGCATGAGAGTGCCCCGAGAACACAGCCGCGACCAACGAGCGAGGACGATGTCTACCTTCCGATTCCGCTCGAGCGGTCGCGTGCTCGTTGTGGCGGTGCTGGCCACGGTCGCGCTACAGGGCCTCTTCGTTCCCGCATCGCAGGCGTCGCGCAACATCAACGCCGAAGCCATCTTGAACAAGCCCCTCAATCCGCGCCGTGATTGCCCCTGGGTCAAGGAGTCGCTGCGCCATACGGCGTCGCCTTCCGCGCTGTCCGGCGAGGTGCTGTCGAAGATGACGCTCTATGAAAAAGCAGGATTCGTCGTGCTGCAAAGCGGTGACGGGATACAGGATTTCAACATCGGGGTTCCCTCGCTGTGCATTCCGGCCCTCACGCTCTCCGACGGTCCCGACGGCCTGGCGGGCCAGATCAGCGGCGTCACGAGGCTGCCGGCCGCCATCGGCGTGGGCGCCACGTTTGATCCCACGGTGGCGTTCAACGACGGACAGGTCGTAGGGAGCGAAGCACGCACCAAGGGCGTCGACGTCGTCCAGGCGCCCGACCTCAACCTGGCGCGCGCGCCGCTGAGCGGGCGGCTCTTCGAATCATTCGGCGAGGACCCCTACCTCACCGGCGTCATGGGGGCGTCGACCATCGAGGGGATCCAGTCCCGGGGCGTCATGGCCTTGGCCAAGCACTTCTCGGCCTACACCCAAGAGACGGCTCGGACCCGCCTCGACCAGATCGTGCCCCAGCGCGCGCTGGCCGAGCTATACGACGCGCCCTTTCAAGTCGCGGTGACCCAGGCGCACGTCGCCGCGCTCATGTGCTCGGTGGGCATGATCAACGGCGTGAACGATTGCGCCGATCCCGACCTCTACCGCGCCCTGGCGTCGTGGGGCTTCACGGGCTTCGTGCGGTCCGACAACCGGGCGGCGCCCGACGCCGCGCAGGCGTTCAAAGTCGGCCTGGACATCGTCAAGCCCAAGACGGCCAGCGGCGTCGCTCAACTTGTGCGCTCGGGCGCGTTGCCAATGGGATCGCTCAACCGGGCGGTGCGGGCCATCCTGATCGAGATGTTCGCCTACGGGCTGATCGCCCACCCCCATCATCCGCACGTGAACCGCGTGGCCACGTCGTCTGGGCACGCAGCAGTGGCGCTCGACGCCGCGCAAGAAAGCGTGGTGCTGCTCAAGAACGCCGACGGTGTGCTCCCGTTGCTTCGAAGCACCCGGTCGGTCGCGGTGATCGGCACCGACGCGACCTCACAAAGCGTCAACACGGGCGGCGGAAGCTCCTTGGTGCGCGCCGCGTCGGTGGTGGCACCGCTCGCCGCTCTTCGTCAATCCTTGGGCCCGCGCGTCATCGTGCGCTACGCGCCCGGCGGACCTTTGTCGCCCACCTTCACGCGCTTCAGCGACTCCAACGTCGTCACGGCAAAACCCGTGTCCCTGGAACGACGGATACGCGCACAGCACCAATTCGCCAGGAAGCCCACGTCGTTGGGGCCGACCCGCCTCGTGACGCCCAGCGTCGAGACCGCGTCCGCGCCCCAGAGCGGCGCCGGTTGGAGCAAGTGGCACACCGAGCTTCGGGCCCAGAAGACCGGGACCTACGAGCTCACCCTCCAGGAGATCGGCGACACCTGGCTCTACCTCAATGGACACCAGATCCTCTTCTCCGCCGGATTGCACGCACCGAGCGGCCTCTCTACCACCGTCCAACTTCGCGCCGGTGAGCGCTATCGCCTGTCGGCCAGGTGGTTCGCCGTGCCCAACCACGCTTCTCCGAGCTTTGCCATCGTGAACGTGTCGGACCAGATCGAGGCCGCCGCGGCGCTGGCGCGACGGTCGAAGGTCGCCATCGTGTTCGTCGGGGACTTCACCAGCGAGGGTTCCGACCGTTCGAACCTGAACCTCCCGGGCGACCAGAACGCCTTGATCAGCGCGGTGGCGGCGGCCAACCCTCGTACGATCGTGGTGCTCAACACCGGCGGTGCGGTCCTTATGCCGTGGCTGACAAAGGTGGCCGCGGTGCTCGAGGCGTGGTATCCGGGTAGCGAAGACGGCGCGGCGGTCGCGGCGGTCTTAACCGGCGGCGTCGACCCCTCCGGCCGACTGCCCATCACGTTCCCCGCCAGCCTCGGGGCCCAACCCACGGCCAGCCCCGCGAGTTTCCCGGGCGTCAATTCGGTGGTGAGCTACGGCACGTCCACGTCGGCGCTCGACGTGGGCTACCGGTGGTACCAGGCGCACGACGTCACGCCGCTCTTCCCCTTCGGGTACGGGTTGGACTACACAACGTTCTCGTTGTCCCAGCCCTCCCTGTCGTCCACGAGCGCGGGCTACGTCCTTCACGTGCGCGTGACCAACACCGGGAGTCGAGCGGGCGCCGACGTCGTTGAGGTCTACCTGCACGAACCCTCCGTCACCGATGAGCCGCCCGATCAACTTCGCGGCTTCGCGCGAGTGATGCTCGCTCCGTTGTCCTCGCGCGACGTGGCGCTCAACATCCCCTCGTCGGCGCTCCAGGTGTTCCTTCGCGGATCGATGGTCACGGTGCCGGGAACGTACCGATTCGACGTCGGCCAGGCGTCCAACGATCTGCCGCTCCATCTGGCCTTCAACGTGTCCTGACGATCTCGCACTGCTCGGGCGCGAAGCCCAGCAAAGACCCAGACGGTAAACGAGAAACGCCATCCGGTCCTTCGTGTATCACCCTTCGATACCCAAAGGACCGGATGGCGCCGATCGGAAACGTCGTACTACGACGCGCGTGCTACTTGCCGATTACCACGGTCGCCGCGTCAAGGGTCGTCCCGTTCGCGTCAACCGTGCCCTGGGCGGTGATGTACTCGCCAACGGTGACGTTGGCCAAGGTGGCCGACAAGCCACCTTGGGTGTACGTCGTGGAGGGGCTGACGTTGATGGTGCGATCAAAACCCTTGCCCGCGACGATGGTGATGGTCGAGGACGTCACCGCGGTCACGTGGCCGGACAACGTGGCCAACAGGATGTCGACGCTGACCGCCGTGGTGGGGTTAACCGAGTTGACCGTCACGTTGGCGTCATCGCCCGTCACGAGGGCGGCGAAGGTCAAGACCGTCGAGCCTTCGGCGAACGTGGTCGAAGGCGTCACCGTGAAGGTCGTGGTGGTGCCGTTCGAGCGCTGCAGCGTGAACGAACTGGTCGAGACGGCGGTCACGAGGCCGTGGATGGTCTCGGCGTGGCCGCTGTTCTTGATCGCCACCGCGGTGGCGTCAAGCGTCGTGAGGTTGGTGTCGATGGTGCCGACGGCCACGATGACCGAGCCCACCACGATGTCCGACAAGGTCACGGGCGAGCCGCCCTCGGTGTAGGTCGTCGTGGCGCTGACGTCTACGGTTCGGCTGAAGCCCTGGCCACCCATGATGGTGATCGTGTTACCGCTGATGGCGAGAACGGGACCCGCCAACGAAGCCTGGACGATGTTGATCTTGAGCGCCGTCGTGGGAGCGGTCGAGTTGACGGTCACGTCAACGGTGTCACCGACCGCCAGTGAGGCTGACGTCATCGACGTTGCATCTTCGGTGATGACGGTGGACGGTGAGTAGGTGAACGTCGTGGTGATGCCGTCGTTGCGGTTCACCGTGACGGTCGTCGTGGTGACGGCGCTGACAACGCCTCGATAGGTGATCAGGTGACCGGCTTGTCGGATGTCCACCTTAGAAGCGTCCAGTGTGGTCTGGTTGGGGTCGATCAGTCCTACCGCCACGATCTGCGAGCCCACGGTGACGTCGGCCAGGGTGGCGCTGTGGCCGCCCTCGGTGTAGGTCGTCGTGGCGCTCACGGCAATGGTGCGGCTGAAGCCCTTGGCCGCGGTGATCGTGATCAAGCTGGACGTGACGGCGGTGACCGTGCCAGACAGCGTCGTGAGATCGATGTTGATCCTGACGGCGGTATCGGGTGAGCCGGAGTTCACCTGGACGTCCACGTGATCGCCGACCACCAATGACGCGGCGGTCAGGACGTTTTTGCCCTGGGTGAAGGTGGTCGCGGGCGTAATGGCGAAGAGGGCCACTACACCGTTGAGGCGGGTCATGGTCACCGAGGAACTGGTGACGGCACTCACCACGCCGTGATAGACGATGGCGTGGGTCGACGAGTCGATCCTCACGGTGAGGGCGTCCAGGGTGGTGAGGTTGACGTCAATGGTGCCCGTCGCGAAGATCGGCGCGCCCACGGTGACGTCGGCCAACGTGGCACTCTGTCCGCCTTCGGTGAAGGTCGTGGAGGGGCTCACCAGGATCTCACGGGCGAAGCCCTGAGGACCGGTGATGGTGATCAGATTGCCCGCGACGGAGGACACCTTCCCGGCCAGCTCGGCCAGTTCGATGTTGATCTTGAGCGCCACGGTCGGTTCGGCGCGCCTCAGGCGAATGTTGATCCGGTCACCGACGACGAGCGAGGCGGCCGTGGTGGGTGAATGACCCTCGGTGAACGTCGTGCTCGGGGTGATCGTGTAGATGGTGGTCTTGCCGTCCCAGCGATTAACCGTGACCGACGTCGAGGTGACAGCCGTCACCAGGCCGCCCTCACCGATGCGCGCGTACTCGAAGCGCGAGTGCCGCGCGCTCGCGACGTCGAGGTGCGACGAGCGATGTGCGGTCGCGGTGGAAGCGGAAGCCAGGCCGGCCGCGCTCACCACTAACGCCATGGCGATGCCCACGGAACTTAGGGCCTTTGCTGCAAACTTCATCTTGCTCGAATACATGGTGATCCTCCCTTCAAGACGTTCAAGATGATCTCGAACAAGTAAAAGTATGACGAGCAAGATTGTGAAGTCATTGTGAAAGGGCGGTGCATCTGCTTATTGTTCGCGTGACCGTTGCGAACGATGACCGCCAATCACCCAAAGGAAAAAGAGGCCCCATTGGACGAGTCAAATGCTCGCGACTTGAGCGTTCGCCGCTCAAACCATGAGAATGGACGACTCCCCTCGAGCGAGATCCCCGCTCGAAGAAAACACTCGGACAGACCACAAGGACCCGCTTTCGCGGGTCCTTGTGGCTCACCTACCTAAGCGGGGGACATGTCTTAGAGAGTGGCGATTTTCGCCGGGATTTGGCTCAGTGAGACACCCGGGATGATCCTGCGGTGACCTCAACCCTGTCCCGGTCGGAGTCGATCGGCGTGTAGGTCGCGGTGGCGACGGGGCTGACGGGCTTCGGAGCAATCACCTTCATCAAGGGAGCTTTCACAATCTTGCCGTTGCCGAGCAGCTTGGCGGCAGCGCGACGCTGACGATAGCCGGAGATGAGCCCATCAACACCGATCCAACTTGACGTCCTCCACATGGCCAGGATCACGATGGCGAAGAGCGCGTAGAAGGCACAAACGCTCGCGGTGCCCGACATCACGTAGGTGAAGAGCAGGAGCAGGCTCCCGGCGCAAGCCAGCGGGGTAAGGAATCCGAGGACCAGGGCCACACCGATAGCGAACTCCGACAGAGCCACGACGATGCCGATCCACCCGGCGTTGGGTACAACGAAGCTGTGCAGGAAGGTAGCCCACCAGCTATAAGCGGCCGCGCCGTGACCGGCGAATCCGGCAACGCCAGCCCCGCCGTTGTGCATGAACCCAGGGTTTTCCGCACCCCAGATCTTGGCGATTCCCGCTTGCAGCCACATCACCCCAAGCCAAATGCGCATGGCGTTCCACACGAGGGCCGCGCTCTTGGAGCGCTGTAGCAATTCAAGGCTTCGAGGAGTCTTAACGTTTGATGGGTTTCCGATTAGCTTTTCCAGGGTTTCCATGGGACTGCCTACTTTCATTTCCTGTGTAACTTCATCTTGTATTCATTCTGTACAGAACGATGGCGATTCTCTAGGGCCGAAAGACTCATACTCGTCGGCGCGCTCTGCTAAACCCGGCCGTCGCTTGATGAAGAGTTCCCTCGACATCACGATGTGATCATCGAGGTTCGGACACCGTCGATGACCGTGACGCAGAAAACGACTGAAGACCAGGTCCGACGTTGCGATAAGTACACCGCTGGACCGCCGCGGCGGGACGAATGACGATAGGGCCCTCGAGCACGTCGCTGATAAGCCTCGTGCGCCAGAACGTCCGCCTCACCATCACCGTCGACAGGAGCTAAAAGGGGGGGACACAGTCCCCGTCGACGGTGAGCGTGAAACGCGGACCCGCGCGAGACACTCGCATTTCCAGTAATCCGCGCAGATGGAGTATAGACGCTCGGCGGTTGGACGTGGTCGACTCGCATGTGGTGAATAGCGGCAACCGCACCCGCCGATGAACGTTACTGGCGGGTCCAATTTGATTGTCCATAGAACCATCCGCTCTAGGAAGCCACCGAGCAAAGTTCGACGCGCGTGGGAGCGGGGTTCTAGACGTCCTCGCTGGAATCGTGCCACTCGGATAACCATGACCGACTCCATTTTCCGCCGGTTAGGTCGCTCCGCGCCGGCCCCGAATTCGGAACGTCACGATCACGCCACCCAGTGATCTAAGCGTCGCGAGGCGCGTCATGCATGGTGTTCCCGCCGAGCCATCACGGCCAAGACGACCGATGTTGTTACGTCGGCGTCGTCTCTTCGTGGGAATCCGCGACATCTCGCGGGTCGACTCCAAGGCCCCCGTTTTCGTCGCTTTCGTACGCCGCGAGGGCTGCCCGCAAGACCTCGATCGCCTCGTCACTCCCCCACCAGAGCGGCCCGTCACCGCCGCGCAACCAGTGCAGCCAGTGACGCCCCGACTCACGAAAACTGCTCCCCCAGTCGTCGTCCAGTGCGTGGAACGATCGCATTTCTCCGTCGAGGTAGACCTCGAGACTGGGCTGTTGGATGCCTCGGGCGGTGCAGCGATTCACCCGAGCGAAACCCCTCCGACCAGTGATTTCCCATCGTTCGTCGTTGGTGTAGTAGTCGCTCCGAAGATACAGATCGACGGCGAGGGTGATGTCCCACACCCCGCGCACGCCGCTTTCGTGCTCGAAGATGACGGTCGTCGGCGCGTCGATCTCGATCCCGGGGACGATCTGCGTCGAACCAATCCAGGCCCGGACCTCCTTGATCGGTCCGAAGAGCCACAGAGCGGTCGAGAACTTGTGCCAACCGTCGTCGAACATGAGGATGCCTCGCCCTCGCGTGGCCTGATCGAACTGCCATTGGTAGGTGTCGCCAGGCACTTCCCAACCTCCGCGACCGCTCGCGACCATCTTCATGTGGTACCCGTTGAGTTCGCCGAGTTCGCCGGATTGGATGATCTCCTTCAGTCGTACCAGCGGCTCGTAGAAGAGATAGTTCTCCATCACCCGAAGTTGGCGACCGTGCCGACGGGCGGCGTCGAGCATTCGAGTCGCGCTGGCCAGGTCATTGGCGAGGGGCTTCTGCAGGTTGACGTGCCATCCCTGCTCGAGGCACTTCACGGCGATCTCTTCGTGCAGCACGATCGGCACCAGGACTTCCACGGCGTCAACCTCGACACCGCTCGACGCCAACTCCTCCACCGTGGCGAAGGTGCGAGCGTCCGGCCAGTCGAGTTGGCGCTCGGCGCGTCGTTCCTCCTTAGGATCCACCAACGCCACCACCCGTACCTCGTCGTTGTCGAGGTACGCCAGTCGGTTGAGGTCGTAGATCCGCCCGAGGCCCACGAAGGCGGCGCGCACCGGGCGGTCAAACGAAGCGAAGCCCGCGCCGGAAGAACTTTCAGACATGCCAAATGGTAATGGTCGGCGCCGGATGATCACCCCGATGGCCGCGGACGCGATTGGCGCTAACCGCTCGAGTGCTCCGCTCGCCAACGGGCGTAACGGCCGCGTCCTCTCAGGAGGTGCGTGCCGTGGCTCTCATCGTGCACGTTCGCCACCAGGGGCGACGTGGCGAGGCCTATGGCGCCGACGACCATCACCGCCAGTGACAGCGCCTCCAACGAGACATAGAGCGGACCCCCTCGAAGGGTCTCCCCGAAGAGCACGTACCCGATGATGATGGCCACGAACGGATTGACCAGGATCAAGGTGGACTGTGACGCAGCGAAGGGCCCCACTTGGAAGGCGCTCTGCATGATCACGAACGAACCGAGCCCGATGCTCGCCAGTGCGTAGAGCTGCCAGGAACTTAAGAGCGGCCCCCAGCCGGCGACCAGGAGGTTGGTCATCGACTTGGTAATCGCCGCCAGCAGGGCGAAGCCGACCGACGCTCCGGCTCCGAGTAAGAGGGCGCGTCTCCAGGCGGGACCCGTCCTCGCGGACAGCACGAAGGTCGCCACCACAACGAGGATGGCCACGCCCACCGTCAACCAGAGCGCGTCACTGGGAACCTTGGAACCCGCGCTCGGCGACGAGATGAAGAGGAAGGTCCCGAGCCCGACCGCCGTGGCGACCGACGCGGCCAGGTCGCGCACACGCAAAGCGGTCGAGTACCAGAGCCACAACACGAAGACGAGGATCACCAATTCACTCACCAGTATCGGTTGGACGACGTTGAGTTCTCCCAGATGAAGGGCCACCGCCTGGGCCACGTAGCCCAGTGCCATGATGACGAAGCCGAGCAACCACACGGGACGCGCGACCATGTGCCGCACCAGGCCGACGGAAGGGCCACGGCCCTCGGGAGCGTCTTCCACACCGAGCCTTTGACAGATGCTGGCGAGCGCGTTCGCGAAGGCGGCGACGAGTGCCATGCTGATGACCACCGTTTGAGCCTACGGTCACCCGAACGGCCCATGGGGAGTCTCGTGAAACAGGTGCGGGGACACCCACAAGGTCACAACAACCGACGCGGCAACCTAGATTTTGTGTAACAGTCGAAGGAGATCTATGCCCTTTAACCTGAACGAACTCATGGAGAGCCGTCACGGCGAGAACTTCCAGCTCCACGCCCAATATCTCAATCCCCAACTGGCCAAGGTGATCAAAACCCTCGGCTTCGACCGGTTCTATGATCGCGGCGAGGGCTGCTATCTCATCGACGACGAGGGAAAACGCTATCTCGACCTGTTGAGCGGCTTCGGCGTCTTCGCACTCGGACGCAGCCACCCCGTGATCAAGGGCGCCCTGGAACAGGCCCTTGAGGCCGACCTGCCCAACATGGCCCAGATGGACTGCGCCCTGCTGCCCGGCTTGTTGGCCGAGCAATTAGTCACGCGAAGCCACGCCGGCATCGAGCGGGTCTTCTTCTGCAATTCCGGCGCCGAGGCCGTAGAGGCGGCCATAAAGTTCGCGCGCTCCAGCACCAAGAGGAGCCGTATCTGCTACCACGCCCACGCCTATCACGGCCTCACCATGGGAGCGCTGGCGCTCAACGGATCGCCCGAGTTCAAGAAAGGGTTCGGACCACTGCTGCCCGGCGCCACCGAGATTCCCTTTGGCGACGTCGAGGCGCTGCGCACGGAGTTGCGCCGCGGCGACGTGGCGGCGTTCATCGTGGAACCCATCCAGGGCAAGGGGGTCTTCGAACTGGAGGCCGAGCTCTGGCGCGAGATCCAGACGGTGGTTCACGACGCCGGCGCGCTCTTCATTTGTGATGAAGTGCAGACCGGCCTCGGTCGCACGGGAAGGCTCTACGCCTTCGAGCACTACGGGTTGACGCCGGACATCATCACGGTGTCCAAAGCCCTGTCCGGTGGCTACGTGCCGGTGGGCGCGATGCTGACCAGCGACAAGATCTACCGATCGGTCTACAGCTCCATGGAGCGGGCCATGATGCACTCCACGACATTCAAGGGCAACCAGCTGGCCATGGTCGCCGGTCTCGCGACGCTGAGCGTCTTTGACGACGAGCGGATCGTCGAGCACGCGCACGACATGGGAGACCTCTGGCACTCGAAGCTGGAATCGCTCGCCGCACGCCACGAGTTCCTGCACGAGATCCGAGGACGAGGGCAGATGATCGGCGTCGTGTTCGGCCCGCCGTCGTCGCGGGGCGCGCGATTGAGGTGGAAGGCGGTCGAGGCCGCGCGCACCGCCATGTTCTCCCAGACGCTGGTCGTACCGCTCTTTCAACGTCACAACATCCTGACGCAGGTGGCGGCGGACAACCTCAACGTCATCAAACTCCTGCCGCCCCTGATCGCGGGCGAGCCGGAGATCGACCTGTTCGTCGACGCGCTCGACGAGCTGCTGAGCGACGCCGAACACGGCAGCGGCTGGCTGGTGAACTTTGGCCTGACGATGGCCAAGGGTGCGTTGCGGCACACCCGCACACCGTCGCCGCGACCAAAAGTCCCCTCGTGAGCCCGGTCTTGAAGCGGGGCAACCGCGTCGTGGTCACCGGCGCGTCGGGCTTCATTGGTTCGGCGGTCACCCGGGCTCTCCTCGCGCGAGGCGCCCACGTCGTGGCCCTCCTGGAGCCAGGCGCGGTCACGTCCAACCTCGACGGCCTGGACGTCGAACGCCACGACGTCGATATCACGGACGCCGCGCAGCTGAAAGGGATGTTCGAAGGAGCCCGTTTCTGCTTCCACCTCGCCGCCAGATTCGGCTTCTGGCCCAGGGACCCCTCGGATTTCTACGCCGTCAACGTGGGAGGGAGCCAGAACGTGGTGCGCGAAGCCACCCTCGCCGGTGTCGATCGGATCGTGTACACCTCGACCGTGGCCACCCTGGGGCTGTGGCAAACCAAGTCGGGCCGACCTTCCAACGAGGACGACGTGGCCGACCTCTCTCACCTCTACGGCAACTACAAGAAGACCAAGTACGTCGCCGAGCACGAGGTCCTGCGCCTCGCCGCTCGAGGCGCACCGGTGGTTCTCGTGTTGCCGACCATGCCGCACGGACCTTTCGACCACCGTCCCACTCCTTCGGGCAAAGTGGTGCTCGAATACCTCAACGGGCGCATGCCCGGTTTCGTCGACACGCACCTGAACGTGGCCCACGTCGACGATCTCGCACAAGGCCATCTCCTGGCCTTGGAGAAGGGCGGCCAGGGACAGAGCTACATTTTCGGCGGTGAAAACGTCTCGATGGCCCGACTGCTCGACCTCCTGTCGCGCGTGACCGGACTGGCGCCGAGCGAGCGCCGCTTTCCATTGGCCTTCCCCATGATCGCCGGAAGGTTGTCGCAGTTCATCGAAGGAGACCTCTTGCGTCGAGAGCCCACGGTGCCCTTGGAAGCCGCCCAGATGGCGACCACCGACATGAGTTTCGACGACGCCAAGGCCCGGCGGGAGTTGGGCTACCAGTCGCGCCCAGCCGTTTGGGCGCTCTACGATTCCGCACGTTGGTTCGTCGAGCATGGCTACGTCAAGCCCGAACGGACCGCACTGCTCCAGTGGAAGGCGCCCGATGAGTTATGAGCTCGTGTTCTGGCGTCAGGAGGCGATGATGTCAAGGCCCTCCCGGGAGGTCTACGAGCTGCTCCGCTCGGGTGAGCGAGTAGAAGGACTTGCCACGCTGCCTCTCGACGACTTCCTGGCTCGAATCATCGAGGTGTGTCCGGGGGCTGTTCGCCAGTCCGATGGCGCGACGCCGTCCATCGATTGGGACGGCGGCAATGGAGAGGACTCGTTCCGGGTGACCTGGTCCGATCAGCACGTCCTGATCGACTGCCGTCACGTGGCGCTCGACGTCGTGAACTCCCTCGTTGACGTCGCCACCGCGTTCAGCTGCCCCCTCTACGACCCCCAGACCGGGGAGCGATTCCGACTCGTTGGTCCCTAGGCCGACGGATCCATCG
>JBARBL010000057.1:0-20371 GCA_049793015.1 Acidimicrobiales bacterium
GCGGACGAGCGAGCCACGGTGCTGGCCCAGGCCCGCGACCAGGCCCGCGAGATTGTGGCGGCCGCGCAGGCGACCGCCGATCAGGTGAAGGCGGAGGCTGGCGGGCGCGGGCAGATGGAGTACGACCGCATCGTGGCCTCGGCCATCTCCGAGGTCGAGACGGCCCGCCAGCGCGCGGTCGACGAGGCTTCCGCTCGGATCGGCGAGATCGTCTTTCAGTTGGTGTCCACCATCGTCGGTCGTGAGGTCGATCAGAGCTCGCACGAGGAACTCATCCGCGAGGCCGTGGCGGCCCTCAACGCCGAAGCCCAAAGGGGAGCGAGCCTCTAACCATGCTTCCCAAGCTCGAAGGATACGCCTCGGCCCTCATGGAGCCGCTCGACATCACGGCCCTCGCCGCCATCGCCGAAGAGCTGCGCACCGTCGAGCAGACCATCCTGAGCCGTTACGACCTTCGCGCGGTCCTGACCGACACTTCGATTCCCGGTAACGCCCGCGGCCAGATATTGAGGGACCTCCTGCTCGACAAGGTCGACACGCTGACGCTGCGACTTTGTGTGTACGCGGCGACCTCGGCGCCGGCCCAGGAGGTCCCCAAGGCCATCGACGAACTGGCCACGGTGGTGCGTCACCTGAGCCACTCGGGACACTTCCACCCGGAGAACCTGGGCCACATCGAAGCGCGCCGGCGCGTCGGTGGCTTCGCCGACGCGCTGCTCGACGACATCGACACCTCCAACTTCGCCCGGGTCGAAGAGGAGCTCTTCCGCTGGGCGCGCACCATCGAGTCGAGCCTGGAGCTGCGACGCCTGCTGCTCGACCGCGACGCGGCGCTCGAGTCGCGCGAGGGCGCCGTTCAGGAGCTATTGGGCAGCAAGGTCAACGACGTCACCCTGCGGCTGGCCAAGTACGTCATCGCCGGGGGACGGCCCCGTGACGTCGTGGGCACGCTCGACTTCCTGGTCGACTACGTGGCCCGCGCCCGGGATTGGCGAGTGGCGCGGGTGTTCAGCGCGCGCGAACTCACCCAGGAGAACCAGAGCCAGCTGGTGTCGTCGCTGGCGACGCTCACCGGCAAGAGCGTCGAACTGCAGATCGCGCAGCAACCGGACCTGCTGGGCGGGGTCCTCGTCGAGGTGGGCGACCTGCGACTCGACGCCACCACCAAGGGCCGCCTGGGTGCGCTGCACGACGCGGTCACCTACAAGCGCCTGTACGAATCAACCATGAATCGAAATGACTAAGGAAAAGGAAGCTGGAATGACTGAGCTCACCATTAGTGCCACCGAGATCACCGAGGCGCTGCGCAAGCACGTCACCGAGTTCAACCCGGCCGTCGGCGCCGAGCAGGTGGGACGGGTCGTAGAGGTCGGCGACGGCATCGCACGCGTGTCGGGGCTGCCGGGCGCCAAGGTCAACGAGCTGCTCGAGTTCCAGGACGGCACGCTGGGCCTGGCCATGAACCTCGACGAGGACACCATCGGCGCGGTGGTGCTCGGCTCGGTCGACAGCATCGAGGAAGAGCAGATCGTGCGCGCGACGGGACGGATCCTCTCGATGCCCGTGGGCGACGCGCTGCTCGGGCGGGTCGTCAACGCGCTCGGCGAGCCCATCGACGGCAAGGGACCCTTCGTTAATCCCAAGACCCGGCGCATGGAGGTCCAGGCCCCCGGCATCATCGGACGCCAGCCCGTGAGCGAGCCCCTGCAGACGGGCATCAAGGCCATCGACGCCATGACCCCGATCGGCCGCGGTCAGCGTGAACTGATCATCGGCGACCGCAAGACCGGCAAGACCACCGTGGTGGTGGACACGATCCTCAACCAGAAGGGCCAGAACGTCAAGTGCATCTACGTGGCCATCGGCCAGAAGAACTCCTCGGTCGCCCAGACCGTCAAGACCCTCGAGGACTTCGGCGCCATGGCGTACACCGTGGTGGTGGTGGCCTCGGCCGGGGACCCGGCCCCCTTCAAGTTCCTCGCCCCCTACGCCGGGTGCGCCATCGGACAGGACTGGATGGAGAACGGCGAGCACGCGCTGGTGGTCTACGACGACCTGTCCAAGCAGGCCGAGGCCTACCGTCAGATCTCGCTGCTGCTGCGCCGTCCGCCGGGCCGCGAGGCCTACCCGGGCGACGTCTTCTACCTGCACAGCCGCCTGCTCGAGCGCGCGGCCAAGCTGAGCGACGAGCTGGGCGGGGGGTCGCTGACGGCCCTGCCCATCATCGAAACCAAGGCCGGCGACATCTCGGCCTACATCCCGACCAACGTGATCTCCATCACCGACGGCCAGGTCTTCCTCGAGTCGGACCTCTTCTACTCCGGCGTGCGTCCGGCCATCAACGTCGGCAACTCCGTGTCACGGGTGGGGGGCGCCGCCCAGGTCAAGGCCATGCGCGCGGTCGCGGGAACCCTCAAGATCGACCTGGCCCAGTTCCGCGACCTCGAGTCCTTCGCCACCTTCGGCTCCGAGCTCGACAAGTCGTCCCAGCAGCAGCTCGATCGCGGGTACCGCTTGACCGAGCTGCTCAAGCAGGGTCTTAACGCGCCGATGCCCGTCCAGGAGCAGGTGGTCGTGATCTACGCGGGCACCCGGGGCTGGCTCGACACCGTGCCGGTGGAGGACGTGCGCCGCTTCGAGTCCGAGCTGCTCACGAACTTCCGCGCGCAGCACGCGGACCTGCTCGGCCAGATCGCCAGCGAGGGCACCCTGCCCGACACCGACTCGTTGGACGCGGCCCTGCGCTCCTTCGTGGACGGCTTCGCCATCAGCAACTAGCACTTAGAAGAGATCGAGCGAGAGAGGAGACCATGGCAGGCGGACAGGAACGAATTCTGCGTCGACGAATCAAGTCGGTGCAGGCGACGAGGAAGATCACCAAGGCCATGGAGCTCATCGCCGCCTCCCAGATCGCGCGCAGCCAGGCGCGCATCATCGCGAACCGTCCGTATCGCGCGGGCATGCAGCGCATCGTGGTGGAGGCGGCCAAGGGTGACCCGGCCGCCGCCAAGAAGCTCCTGTCGCTGCCCGAGAAGGTGACCACGGCCCTGGTGCTGGTGATCACCGGCGACCGGGGACTCTCCGGCGCCTACAACTCCTCGGTCATGCGCGCGGGCGAGCGATTGGTGACCGCCCTGCGCACCGAGGGCACCGACGCCCGTCTCTACGCGGTCGGCAAGAAGGCGGCCGCCTTCTACCGCTTCCGCGGCATGCCGGTCGAACGCAGTTTCGCGGGCTTCGCGGACCGTCCGACCTTCTCGGACGCGCAGTTCGTCGCCGCGACCATCGCCGCACCCTTCATCGACGAAGAGGTCCAGCAGATCTTGATGGTCTCGACCCGCTTCCATTCCGCTGGCAGCCAGAGCGTGGGCATCGAGCAGCTGCTGCCGCTGTCGGTGCCCGAGCCCGTGGTGAGCGAGGCGCCGGCCGTGCTCGAGGGCTACACGGAGTTCGAGCCCGAAGTCGCCCAGCTGCTCGAGTCGCTGGCCCCCCGCGCCCTCGAGAGCGAGATATTCTCGGCCCTGCTCGAAGGCGCCGCGTCCTTCCACACCAGCCAGCAGCGCGCCATGGCCGCGGCCACCGACAACGCCGACGAGCTTGGCCAGACCTTGACGCGCGTAATGAACCGGGCCCGCCAGGACTCGATCACCACCGAAATCATGGAAATCGTGAGCGGCGCCGAAGCGCTCCGTTCGAGAAAGTGAGACACCAATGACCATCGCTCCCGAAAAGACGTCCCTCGAAACGGGTCGCGTCGTCGCGATCGCCGGACCGGTGGTGGACGTCGAGTTCCCGCCGCACGCGCTGCCCGAGATCAACCACGCCATCGAGTTCGACATCGACCTGGAAGGCGCCGTCATCACCGTGACCGCGGAGGTGGCCCAGCAGATCGGCGAGGGCCGAGTGCGCTGCGTGTGCATGAAGCCCACCGATGGGCTGGTGCGCGGTGCGGTCGTGCGCCAGAGCGGCCACGGCATCTCGGTGCCGGTCGGTGACGCCGTGCTCGGCCACGTCTTTAACGTGCTGGGCGAGTCCCTCGACACCGACGATATCGGTCCCGTCGAGGACCACTGGGAGATCCACCGCAATCCGCCGGCCTTCGACCAGCTCGAGCCGCACGCCACCATGTTCGAAACGGGCATCAAGGTCGTGGACCTGCTCGCGCCCTACGTGCAGGGCGGCAAGATCGGCCTGTTCGGCGGAGCCGGCGTCGGCAAGACCGTGCTCATCATGGAGATGATCCGCCGTGTCGCCGAGCAGCACAACGGCGTGTCGGTCTTCGCCGGGGTGGGCGAACGCACGCGCGAGGGCACCGACCTGTTGCTCGAGATGCGCGAGTCGGGCGTCATCGAGAAGACGGCCCTGGTCTACGGCCAGATGGACGAGCCACCAGGCGTGCGCCTGCGCGTGGGCCTGGCGGCGCTGACCATGGCGGAGTACTTCCGCGACGTCAAGAACCAGGACGTGTTGTTGTTCGTGGACAACATTTTCCGCTTCGTGCAGGCGGGCTCGGAGGTCTCCACGCTGCTCGGGCGCATGCCCAGCGCCGTGGGCTACCAGCCCACCCTGGCCGACGAGATGGGCGAGCTCCAGGAGCGCATCACCTCGACGCGGGGCCGTTCGATCACCTCGCTGCAGGCGGTGTACGTGCCGGCGGACGACTACACCGACCCGGCCCCCTTCACCACCTTCACCCACCTGGACGCCACCACCGAGCTCAGCCGGCAGATCGCGGCCCTGGGCATCTATCCGGCGGTCGACCCGCTGACCTCGACGTCGAACATCCTGGCGCCCGAGATCGTGGGGGACCGACACTACGCCGTGGCGCGCCAGGTCCAGAAGATCCTTCAGCGCAACAAGGAGCTCCAGGACATCATCGCGATCCTCGGTCTCGACGAACTCTCCGAGGAGGACCGCATCACCGTCTCACGGGCCCGCAAGATTCAGCGCTTCCTCTCCCAGCCGATGTTCGTCTCGAAGATCTTCACCGGCATCGACGGCATCAACGTGCCGGTGCAGGAGACCATCGAGTCCTTCGAGCACCTCATCAAGGGCGACCTCGACGCCTTCCCCGAGCAGGCGTTCCTCAATGTCGGGGGCGCCAGCGACGTGGAGCGCAAGGCCGCCGAGATCCAGAAGGCCTAGTTGATGGCCAACCTGCGCGTGGAGATCGTGTCTCCGGAAGTCGCCCTGTGGGCCGGCGAGGCGACGGCGTTCATCGCGAGGTCGAGCGAGGGCTTCTTCACGATCCTGCCCGAGCACACCGACACCGTCGGCGACCTCGTGGCGGGCCTCGTGCGCGTCGACACTATCGAAGGTGAGATCGCCTTCGTGGTGCACGGCGGCTATTTCCAGGTGGTTCACGGACCACCCGACGGCGAGACCGTGGTGACGGTGCTGGCGGGGGTGGCGGAGCTGGTGACGCAGATCGACGTCGCGCGGGCGCAGGCGGCCAAGGAAGCTGCCGAGGCGCTGCTGGCCAACGCCACGCGCGAGGACGCAACCGATCCGACGTCGCGCCGGATGGCGCTCGATGCCCTGGCCCGAGCCGAGCTTCGCCTCAGCGCGTCAGTGAAGTCGAACTAGCGAGCCGAGACGTAGTCGAGCAGTTCTTTCTTTTCCGCTTCGAGTTCGTCGAGCCGGGCCTTGACGACGTCGCCGATCGACACCAGACCCACCAGCGTGGCGTCGTGCACGACGGGCACGTGGCGGATGTGGTGCTGGGTCATCAGCCCCATAAGGTCGGCCATCGACGTGTCCTCGTCGCAGACCCTCACCTCTCGGGTCATCAGGTCCGCAACCTTCGCCTCGAGGGCGTCGACTCCCTGAGTGGCCAACGCGCGCACCACGTCGCGTTCGCTCAGGATCCCCACGAGCGGTGCCACCGGTCCGGTCACCACGAGAGCGCCGACGCCGCGCTCCTTTAACATCGCCAGCGCGTCGGTGACGTTACGCTCCTGGGAAATCGTGGCGACCTCGTGTCCCTTGGTAGTCAGAAGATTCGATACACGCATAGTGACCCCCATGTCAGTAAACGCAAGCGCGGGGCCCTCATGGGCTCCCGATTCGACCCTACGCCCGAAGGTTCGTCGACGCCGCGGAAAATGCCGGTTGTGAACATTCGGTCAAGCAGCGGGCGCGCAACTAGAAGCCGGCGGTGGAGAACTCCTGCAGCTTGTCGTGGCGGTGGAAGGTCTCGATGGTGCGCACCGTCCCCGAGCGCGAGCGCACGACCAGCGACTGGGTCGTCGCACCGAACTCGTGGAAGCGCACGCCGCGCAGGAAGTCGCCGTCGGTGATGGCGGTCGCTGAGAAGTAGCAGTTGTCGCTGGCCACCAGGTCGTCGTTTCGAAGCACGCGCTCGAAGTCGTAGCCGAGCGACTCGGCGAGGCGGCGTTCCTCGTCGTCGCGCGCGTGCAGGATGCCTTGAATCTCGCCGCCGAGCCCTTGCAGCGCCGCCGCCGCGATCACGCCTTCGGGCGTGCCGCCGGTGCCGAAAAGGATGTCGACGCCCGAGTTGGGCCACGCGCACGCGATGGCGCCGGCGACGTCGCCGTCGGAGATGAGCAGCACCCGCGAGCCGACCTCCCGCACCTCGGCGACCAGGTCATCGTGGCGGGGGCGATCGAGGATTACCACGCCCAATTCCTGCACCGGTATCTTGAGCCGCTTGGAGACCTCGTTGAGGTTGTCGGTCGCCGACGCGTTGATGTCGATCGCGCCGCGGGCTCGCGGCCCCACCACGACCTTTTTCATATAGACGCAGGGTCCCGGGTTGAACATGGTGCCGCGTTCGGAGAGGGCGATGACCGCCAGCGCTCCCTTGCGCCCGGCCGCGGTGAGTGACGTGCCGTCCACCGGATCGACGGCCACGTCGACCTGGGGCGCCTGTCCGTCGCCGATCAGCTCGCCGTTGTAGAGCATCGGGGCCTCGTCCTTCTCGCCCTCGCCGATCACGACCACGCCGTCCATCGAAATACCCCCAAGGACGAAGCGCATGGCGTCGACGGCGGCGCCGTCCGCAGCGTTCTTATCGCCGCGACCGACCCAGCGAGCGGCCGCGATGGCGGCGGCCTCGGTGACGCGGATCATCTC
This sequence comes from Acidimicrobiales bacterium, assembly GCA_049793015.1. Taxonomy (GTDB): domain Bacteria; phylum Actinomycetota; class Acidimicrobiia; order Acidimicrobiales; family RAAP-2; genus RAAP-2. Next base: position 7,096 of record JBARBL010000057.1, read on the forward strand.
CAGCGCGATGTTGCGATCCGGTCGTAAAGGCGGCTGCACGAACGAAGCGTACTAGTCCGGTGCTCGAGGCCACGGGGCCAGCCCAGCGGCCGTCTTTGGCCTTTCGGCAATACTTAGGGGGTGAGTTCTCTCGTCATCAAGCCCGTCGGACCCCTCGCGGGCGAGGTGCAGGCGGGTGGGGCCAAGAACGCGGTGCTCAAGCAGATGGCCGCCTGCCTCCTGGCGACCGGGGAGCATCAACTGACCAACGTGCCCGACATCACCGACGTGACGGTCATGGCCAACCTGCTCGAAGCCCTAGGGTGCACGGTGGCGCGTTCGAACCCCAACGAGCTGACGATCGTCGTTCCCGACGCCAAGGACCTGCGCCCCGAGGCGCCCGCCCGACTCTTCGAAGCGACCCGTTCGTCCATCGTGGTGCTCGGCCCCTTGCTCGCGCGCTGCGGCGAGGCCAACATGGCGCTGCCGGGTGGCGACGACTTCGGTCAGCGCCCGATCAACTTCCACACCGACGGGCTGAGCGCCATGGGGGCGACGTTCCACAACGACGCCACGTCCATCCACGCGACGATCGGCCGTCGGGGGCGTCTTCGCGCGACGCGCATCACCCTGGCCTACCCGAGCCACACCGCGACGGACAACCTGATGATGGCCTGCGTCCTGGCCAAGGGTCGCTCGGTCATCGACAACGCGGCGCGCGAGCCCGAGGTCGAGGACCTGGCCCGCCAGCTCATCGCCATGGGGGCCAAGATCGACGGCCTCGGCACGGCCCGGCTCAACATCGAGGGCGTGACCGCGCTGCACGGCTCGAGCCACGAGGTCGTCACGGACCGGGTGGTGTCGGCCACCTACCTGGCGGCCGGGCTCATCACCGGCGGCAGCGTGCGGGTGCTCGACGCGAGAGCCGACCACATGGAGATGCTGCTACGAAAGCTCGAGGAGATGGGCGGTGAGGTCGACGAGGCCGGCACGGGCGTCGCCGTGCGCGGTCCAGCCCGGCTTGCGGCGTGCGACGTCGCGACCTTGCCATATCCCGGCGTGGCGACCGACTACAAGCCGCTCATCACCACCATGCTCAGCGTGGCTAACGGCGACTCGGTCGTCACCGAGAACCTCTTCGCGGGACGGTTCCGCTACGTCGATGAGCTGGTCCGTCTCGGAGCGAGCATCACCACCGAGGGCCACCACGCCATGATCCGCGGCGTCGAGCGCCTGGAGGGGGCGACGGTGCACGCGAGCGACATCCGCGCGGCCGCGGCCCTGACGCTGGCCGGGCTGGTGGCCCGGGGTGAGACCATCGTCGAGGGCCTCGAGCACGTGGACCGCGGGTACCAGAGCTTCGTGCCGCGACTCACCTCGCTGGGCGCCGACGTGACGAGGTGCGCATGATCACGCGTGAACCCAGTGAACTGATGCAACTGGCGCGCGACGGCTCGCGCACCGCGCTGGCGAGGCTCTTGACCTACGTCGAGTCGGGCGGCCCGGCCCAACTGGCCACGGCCGCCCTGGCCTACCGCGTGCCCTCGCCCTACGTCGTGGGCATCACGGGAGCTCCCGGCGGCGGCAAATCGACCCTGACCGACCAGTTGATCACCGCGGCGCTGACGCGGGGATCCTTCGACGGCAGCGACCCTTTCGACCAGGTGGGCGTGCTGTGCGTCGACCCTAGTTCGCCCTTCACCGGCGGCGCGATCCTCGGCGACCGCATCCGCATGCAGGGCCACGCCACCAACGAGCACGTCTTCATCCGCTCGATGGCGACGAGGGGACATCTGGGCGGTCTGTCGCTGGCGGTGCCCGACGCGGTGCGCGTGCTGGGTGGCGCCAACTTCCATCTCGCGCTGGTCGAGACGGTGGGCGTCGGTCAGATGGAGGTGGAGATCGCCTCCGCCGCCGACACGACGATCATCGTGGTGAATCCCGGGTGGGGCGACGCCATGCAGGCGAACAAGGCGGGGCTCCTGGAGGTCGCCGATCTCTTCGTCATCAACAAGGCCGACCGGGCGGGGGTGCGCGAGACTCGTAGGGACCTTGAGCAGATGCTCGACCTCGGGGGACAGCACGAGTGGCGACCGACCATCCTCGAGACGGTCGCGACGACCGGCGTGGGCGTCGACGAGCTCTTCGACGCCGTCGTCGCGCATCGCCGCTTTCTCCACGACGGCCCTTTCGAGGCCCGTCGCCGCCAACGCGTCCGAGCGGAACTCGATCGGGTGCTCAACGCGACCGTGCGCTCGAGGGTCACGACCATGGCCCGCGGCGACGGCTACGAGGCGCAGGTCGACGCGCTGCTCGCCGGGACCACCGATCCGTACCACGCCGCCGAAGCGTTACTGTCGTTGACGTGATCGCAACGTCCGTGGCCTACGACCTGGTGTTCGTGGTGCACGTCATCGCGGCGGTCTCGACGCTGATCGTGCTGGTGGCGATGCGGTGGTCGGCCCAGCTGGTGGTGCGCGGCGCGGACAGCGCGACGCAGATGGCCCGCTTCCCCGCGCGACGTAACTACGCGGCCCGGGTGATGCACTTGCTGCCGATCACCGGGCTGATCATGGTGGCGAGCGGCGGATCGGACGTGTCGATCGGGCACCTATGGATCGTGCTCGGTCTCATCATCTACGTGGCCGCCGCCGGGCACCTCGAGGCGCGCGTGCTGCCCTACGAACGCTCGCTCAGCGCGATCATCCATCGCGACGGCGGGGCCAACGCCGAACAGGGTCGCACCCTGGTGCGTTCCGTCGACGTGCTGCTCATGCTCATCGCCCTGGCGTTCGTGGTGATGTTGGTGCAGTTCTAGTTCCGCAGCCGGGCGGGAGTCGGCCGGGTCGACGTGCGGCCCAGCCGGCCAGCGCTCCTCGGGGAAGACCGAGGCGGAGACCTCGTTCCTAGAAGAAGGACGCCCGTCCGACCATGCCCGCCGCGACGGTCGCGTTGGTCACCTCGTCGATCAGGACGAAACTCCCGGTGACGCGATTGTCGCGATAGTCGTCGACCACCAGCCAGTCCGCCGTCTGTAGCGTGGCCAGGCCGATCTCGTTGGTTACGAGCGACGACGACTCGTCGATGCGCAGCGTCTCGATGTCCACCACGCCGGTGATGGCGTTGACCCGCACGGGCGTGACTTTGGTGGTGTGCTTGAGGCGAAGACGCTGTCCGACCTCGAGCGACTTCTCGCCGAACCAGCAGATGGTGGCCGTCAGGTCCTTGGTAACGACCGGCAGCGGGGTCGTGGCGATGAGGTCACCGCGGCCGGCGTCGGTCTCCTTCACCAGGTCTAAGTCGATGGACAGCCCGACGTTGGCCTCGATGCGGCCCACCCCGCCGAAGGAGATGGCCCTGATGGTGGTCTCGACGTTGGCTGGCAAGAGGGTGACGGTGTCGCCGACGAAGAAGGAGTCGCCGTTGACCATGCCGGCGTAGGTGCGCCCGCCGCCGCCCTGGCGCAGGACCCACTGGATGGGCAGGCGTGCGCCGTGTCGGGTCTTGGTCCAGGTGCCGGCCTCGGAGGACTCGAGGGCGGCCAGCACCGTCGGTCCTTGGTACCAGGGCGAGTTGGTCGAGGGATCCACCACGTTGTCGCCGTAGAGGGCCGAGACGGGGATGATGGTCACCTCTTCGAAGCTAAGTTGGCGCGCCAGCGTCTCGATCTCGTCGACCACGGACTGGAAGGCGCTCTCGGACCAGTTGACGCCGTCCATCTTGTTGACGCTCACGATCACCGAGTGCACGCCGAGCAGCGCGGCGATGCAGAGGTGTCGACGCGTCTGCTCCTTCAAGCCGTGCGCGACGTCGAGCACCACCAGCGCGAGGTCGGCCGTCGAGGCGCCGGTGGCCATGTTCCTCGTGTACTGGACGTGGCCGGGGCAGTCGGCGATGATGAACTTGCGCTTCGGCGTCGACGCGTAGCGGTACGCCACGTCGATGGTGATGCCCTGCTCGCGTTCGGCGCGCAGCCCGTCGGTGACGAAGCTGAGGTCGAGGTCCCCGACGCCGCGCTTCTCCGACGCGGCGACCACGGCGTCGAACTGGTCGTCGAAGAGCTGGCGGGTGTCGACGAGCAGACGCCCGATCAAGGTGGACTTGCCGTCGTCGACCGAGCCGATCGTCGCGAGGCGCAACAGGTCCTTGGCGGCCGTTCGCATGACTAGAAGTATCCCTCGCGCTTGCGGTCTTCCATTGCCGTTTCAGAGAAGCGGTCGTCGGCGCGCGTGGCGCCGCGCTCCGAGACGTTGGCGCTGGCGACCTCGGCGATGATGGCGTTCAAGGTGGTGGCCGGCGAATCGACGGCGCCCGTGCAGTTGGCGTCGCCGACGGTGCGAAAGCGCACCAGCCGGCGCTCGACGGTCTCGCCCTCGCGGGGCTCGACGAAGGGGCCGACGGCCAGCCACATCGAGTCGCGCAGCACCACGTCACGTTCGTGGGCGAAATAGATCGATGGCAGCGCCATGCGCTCGCGTTCGATGTACTGCCAGATGTCGAGCTCGGTCCAGTCCGAGAGCGGGAAGGCTCGCAGGTGTTCGCCGGGGTTGACCTTGCCCTGGTAGAGCTGCCACAGTTCGGGGCGTTGCTGGCGCGGGTCCCACTGGCCGAAGCTGTCGCGGAACGACAGGATGCGCTCCTTGGCGCGGGCCTTGTCCTCGTCGCGTCGCGCGCCGCCGAAGGCGGCGTCGAAACCGTGGTCGGTGATGGCGTGCAGCAACGTCACCGTCTGGAGGCGGTTGCGCGAACCCATCGGTCCGGGGTCCACGACCTTGCCCTGGTCGATCGTGTCCTGCACCTTGGCCACGATCAACTTGACGCCGAGCGACGTCGTGAGGGCGTCACGGTACGCGAGCACTTCGGGGAAGTTCTGCCCGGTGTCGATGTGCATGACCGGGAAGGGCAGTTGCTGGGGCGTGAAGGCCTTCATCGCCAGGTGCAGCAGGACCGCCGAGTCCTTGCCGCCCGAGAACAGCAGCACGGGTCGTTCGCACTCGGCCGCCACCTCGCGCAGAATGAAGATGGCGTGCGACTCAAGGAGATCGAGGTAGTCGGCGGTCTGTGGTGGGCGTAGGGGGGTCGGCGTCATAGTTCGTGATGGATACTTATATCCTAGTAAAGCAATGGTTTTCTTCGACAATTCCCGAAAAGCGCCGTGACGACGCCCGCGTCCACTCTCCTGGATGAGCTCGAGAGAACCAACGAGCGCTTCGAGCACTCGAGCCCGCTCGCGATCCTCAACTGGACCTTCGAGCGCTTCGACGACGACGTGGCGATGGCCTGCTCCTTCGAGGACCTGGCCCTGTTGCACATGGTTCACCAACTGCGGCCCTCCACCGAGATCATCTTCCTCGACACCTTGAGCCATTTCGCCGAGACGCTTGACTTCGCGAAGCGCGTCGAAGATGAATGGTCGCTCAACCTCACGCGCACGGTGCCGGGACCGGCAGCGGATGCCTGGCCCTGCGGCACGGAACGATGCTGTGAACTGCGCAAGGTCGAACCGCTCAAGCGCGCGGTGGCGGGACGGGCCGCGTGGATCACGTCGGTGAAGCGCGTGGACGCGCCATCGCGCGCGGGCATGAAAACCCTGTTGTGGGACGAAAAGTTCGGCCTGGTGAAGGTCAACCCGCTCGCGACGTGGACCGACGACGACGTGGCCTACTACTTGGCGTCCAACGACTTGCCCGAGCACCCGCTCTGGGCGCTTGGTTACACCTCGATCGGATGCGCGCCGGTCACCATGAAACCCCAGGTCCCGGGGGACCGTCGCTCAGGCCGTTGGGTTGGTGTTGATAAGGAAGAGTGCGGTCTGCACGAGGCATGAAATAGGCCCGTATCCACCAAAAAAACAGGGGTGGACGGTACATTTGTAGCCAATGTACGTGCGTTTTATTGGGATGCAGCCCAAGTGCTTCTGATAATTCTGGGGGCCTTCTGGGTCGCCATTTTGGTACCGGTTGCGGTGCGGCGGTTCCGTGACAGCGGAACCGAGAAGTCGATCCACTCGTTTCACGCCGAACACGAAGTCCTGAGCCGCCAGGAGTATTCCGTCCCCCCGGCCCACCGGCTCGACCCATCCGAACAGCCCGAGCGCCGACCTGAATACGAGCAGCGTCCTCGGCTGACTGTCGTTCACCCTGGCGACACCTATCGATCACTGGAGTCGCGCACGTCCTGGGACGAGTGGGCGAACGACTACGACTACGACCGCGACGAGGAGATGACGTCGTCGGCGGAGTCGGCGAACCGCTACGTCAGCGCCTACTCGTCGGTGCCAAACGATCAAGAGGTCCGCGACGCGTACAGCCGACTGCCGCACGGCGGCACGATGAAGGCGCGTCGCACGACATTCTTCATGGCGCTACTTGTGGCCGCCGCGGTCATGAGCGGGATGTACTTCCTCGTGGGCGGTTCGATCATCGAGGACCTGGCGATCCTGGCCTGGGTCGGCTTCACCTGTTACGTGGCGCTCGCGCTCTTCGCGGTGAGCCAAGGTTTCCTCTACGAGACGTCGCTGCCGGTGCGTATACCGCAGGGTCGCCGGATCGCCGCCATCGAGCCGATCTACGACGAGTACGAAGAGTTGGACGACTCGGAATTCTACGACGCCGACGATGACAGCGCGTGGCGCCGCGACTCGCCGTCCCGTTACGCCGTGGGCTAAAGTGGGTGCTCCTTCGGGGGTGTAGCTCAATCGGTAGAGCGCTACGTTCGCAATGTAGAGGCAGTGGGTTCGAATCCCATCACCTCCACTCCGAGGCCTGAACCCCAAACGGTGGACCTCGAACTCCGCACGAAATCGCGATGTCGCAACCGATGGATAGGTTGTCGGTCAATGAAGCCATCAAAACTTCTCCAACGCCCATTGAGCGGTGCCGTGACGAATGTCGACTTTGCGGATGTGGTGAATTTTCTCTTGGCACTGGAGTTTGAAGAAGTGCGGGTAGTCGGGAGTCATCATATTTATGCTCGAGCTGGGATTGTCGAGCAAATCAATATACAAAGTTGGAAGGGCCAGGCGAAGCCCCACCAACTTCGTCAACTCATTGCTTTGGTGCGACGGTATCATCTATCTGTTGAGGAAGGCATGTGATGTCCAGGACTTATCCAATCAATGTGTTTTGGAGCGCAGAGGACGATGCTTGGATTGCTGACGTTCCCGATCTGACATACTGCTCTGCGCTGGGCGATACGCCTCACGACGCCGTTGCCGACGCCGAAGTGGCAATTGCGGCTTGGTTGGAGGCCGCGGAGTCAAGTGGCAGATCGATTCCGAAGCCGTCAACCCGGATGGCGAAAACTTGAGCGTTCTTAGGCCGCGTATGTGATGCTCGGCCAGGCACAACAATGACGACCCGCAACTTGTGCTTTGCTTTATTCATTGAACTTTGAGTTTCGGTTCTTAGTGTGTGACCCGAGGTCCACCCAGAGTCCTTGACCCCAAGCGCAAAAGTCCGTGATGTGGAGGTTGCTGATCAAAATCGAGCAGAAGCAGAAAGCGATTGGAACTGTCACCGTCGCCTTTGATCGAATTCTCGGAAGATTTTCATACCCCGTCCACAATCGCCTTTATCGACTAACCGGGGGCCGTGTGGGACACAGAAGTCCCGCCGGGCCAATGCTCCTTTTGACCAGCACCGGACGACGAACAGGTGTCGCACGTTCTCACGCCCTGCTCTATCTGGAGCGTGAGGGTCACTACTACGTCGTGGCCTCGAATGGGGGCCGCTCGAGCGATCCGAATTGGCTCTACAACGTACGACACGAGCCAAAGGTGAAGGTCCAAGCTGGTTCAAGAAGGTTCGACGCCGCGGCCCACGTTCTTGACACCGAAGAACGAACCATCATGTGGCCCCTATTGACTGCCTTCTATCCCGGCTGGGCCCACTACGAAACTCTCACCGTGCGGATCCTTCAGGTAGTGCGGCTCGATCCCAAGATCTAGGTCCACCGCTTGTCCTGGGCCCGAAACGTTGAGCAGCGCTAATTAAGATGCGGTCGGACTGCGCACACTGTTGCGACGTCAGGAAGGCATCCAATGACGCAGGTGGTCCGAGTGCACAACTTCATGGTGTCGAGCGATGGTTTTGGTTCCGGTGAGGGGCAAAGTCTCGAGCACCCGTTCGGCCACGCGAATCCTGAAGACCTCTTTTCCTGGGCGGGAGCGACCGCGCACTGGGTGAACCGAACCGATCCGGGCGGAACGTACGGCTTTGACGACTACTGCACACGCGACTTCACCCGGAACATTGGTGCCGAAATCATGGGGCGCAATAAGTTCGGCCCCCAGCGCGGACCGTGGGAGAACCTTGACTGGGAAGGGTGGTGGGGCGACGACACGCCGTTCCATACGCCGGTGTTCGTGCTGACGCATCACGTGCGCCCTTCAATAACCTTGGGGGACACCACGTTCCACTTTCTCGATGCCTCGCCGCAGGACGCACTCGCGCAGGCGTTCGAGGCGGCCGATGGCCAAGACGTGCGCCTCGGCGGCGGCGTCGCCACGGTGCGCGAGTTTCTCGACGCCGATCTCATCGACCAAATGCATTTCGCGGTTGCGCCGATCGAGCTTAAGCGAGGCGAACGACTGTGGGACAGTCCCTACGACCTCGTCGACCGGTTCTTCTTGGAAAAGGTACCGAGCCCGAGTGGAGTGACGCACCTTTTCTTCTGGCGGCGCTAACTGACAAACGAGTGCCACGTTGCCATTTCCTGGACCGAGTCTCCGTCAATGGTCGGTCAACGACGAATGCGGTGCAACCTCGACGCTCCTCGGTACTAGCGCTCCATCCTGAGATCGCCACGGTCCTTCTCGCGTGAACGCTCGAGCACTTGGCGAAGAATTGGTAGTACGGCGCGGTCTTTCTCGCGACCGGCTGCCTCCTTGGATCGGATGACGTCGGCGAGAGCAGCGACGAGCACGGTGACGGTGTCCGTTATCTGCTCCTGCGTGGCCGAACGTCGCAAGTCGTCGTAGCCCCGCGTGCCGTCCGGAAGAAGTGCGATGTCGAGGTAACCGTGACGGGTAACGAAGGTCCAGGTTGTGCCTTGCTCGAAGGATCGCTCGTCGAGCGCGAGGGCCAGAGGTTCTTCCACGTCCGGGATCCGAATCCTGGCGTCGAGTTCCCTCAGCGCCGCGGCCAGCTTGGTGAAGTTCGCGCGGGTGCGAGCCGGCGTGACGTCGACGTCGCGGGTGACGTACGGCGATCCACGCAGTTCGGCGGCCAGCCCTCCGATGACGACGTAGAGCACCTGGTGGCGCTCGAGTGCCGCCAGGATTTCGTCGGGCCGATAGCGAACCGGTTCAGTCATGGCGGTTCATCAATCGTTGCTCGCGACGATCGTGGAATCTGACCCGCGCCATGAGGTCGGCGAATCGTTGCGCCGTGGTCATTCGAAGATGCTCGTCAATGATCGTGACGTTCGAGTCATCAAACTTGGACATGAAGAAGGTGAGATCAAGTCCGCACCCCCGCACCACGTCGCGCAGGGTTTCAAGGCTCGGGGAGACGTCGTCGCGTTCCCAACGGGCGATCACGGATTGCGCCTTTCCGAGGCGTTCGCCTAATTCGCTTTGCGTCAGGCCGGCGCGCAATCGGGCTTCTTTGATCAGGTCGCCGCTTATCACATGTTCATAATAGTACATATATGCTATGTATTCTCCTTCGACCTTTCTGTCGGGCATCCGACCACCAACGGTCGTTGGCTAGGGAGTATCGCGCCACGTGCTTTCGTCGTGGCACCGACCGCAACGTGGCCTCTGCATCTCTGGCGATGGCGCGACGTGGACGGTGGAGAACTGGTTCTTGTGGTGCGGTTCAGGTGGCGGTGCCCTGCACGCGCTCGCGCAACGTGGGCAGGCCCGGGCCGTGGAGCTGGTCCAGGTAAGGAGCGCGGCCCGCCGTGCTCATCACCAGCGCCAGGGTCGATCCGGTGACCAAAGGTCCGGTGCTCGTGGCGAAGGGCCCATCGTCGGCGCGGAGCTGTAGGCCGGCAGCGTTAGTGCGGCTGGCCACTGCGAAGTTGCGGCGGGCAAAGAAGTCGGCCACGGGCGTGAGCGCGTCAACGTCTGGTGTCCGAGGTAGTCCCAGCGGCTGACGAATGTCTTGAGCGTGCACGACGACCTCACCGAGGTAGGCCGCGGTGTGTCCCGAAGGCGCGATGGTGCTGTCGATGATGGAGTGGAAGCGGTCGAGCGTGTCGGCGGGCGTACGGCCCCGGTGCTCGAGCATTCGGCGCTGGTTGTGCACGTCGACCCGGAAGCGCGCGCCGAACATGCTGCGCACCCACCGCCACTGATTGAGACTGGCCGCGGCGGTGAGGTGGGCGACGACCTCTTCGACGTCCCACTTCCCGCACAAGGTGCCGTGGCGCCACTGCTCGTCGTTGAGGTCCGACAGGTCCTGCGCGAGTGACCGGCGTTCGGCGCGCACCAGCGCCCATAAGTGGTCGTCATGCGATCTCGTCATGTCGCTCGTTGCCCTTCCCACGCTCGCGGGTTCACGTTACAGGCGCCCAGCCACGAAGGGACGCTCAACTAACCTTGATCAACAGTCGTTTCCCCACTTTTCGTAACGGAGTTCTTCATGACAGAGGCCCCCATCGCGCCCGGTGTCGTGCTCGCGGCGATGGACAAGTTCAGGGACACCGCGTCGGCACGGGAACTCTGCGACGCCGTCGCCCGGGTGGGACTCGCACGTGATCGTGACGTCGACACGCAGCCGATGTCTGACGGGGGCGAGGGCTTCCGCGACGCGTTCGTAGGCGAGGAGGCGACGATCGAGGTACCAGGCCCGCTCGGGGCGAAGGTGTCCGCGAAGGTCACCCTCGTTCCCGCCGACGAAGGCCCCGTGGGCGTTCTCGAGGTGGCGGAGGTGATTGGACGACACCTCCTCGGATCTCCATCACGAAGTGACGCGTGGGTGGCGTCGAGCGCCGGCGTCGGCGACTTGATCGTGGCGTGCGAACACCTCGGTGTGCAGCGTCTGCTCATCGGCTGCGGCGGGTCGGCCACGTCCGACGGTGGTCGGGGTTGCTACGACGTCGTGCGCGATGCGGGTGGCCTGGCGGTTCCCGTCACGGTGGCTACGGACGTCACGGCTCGCTTCAGCGGGGCCCGGCGCTACGCCGAGCAGAAGGGGATCGACCCGGAGGACTTAGAGGAGCTCGATCGCCGCCTGGAGGAGGTTCGTGCCCTGTACCTTCGCGACACGGGCGTTGATGTCGAAGCGTTGGACCGCGCGGGCGCCAGCGGCGGCGTGCCCGGCGCCCTCGCCGCGCTGGGCGCGGAACTCGTGAGCGGCTTCGACGCGGTCGCCCAGGCGGTGGGCCTCACGGGTCGCGTGCGTGCCGCGTCGTTCGTGGTCACCGGCGAAGGCCGTTTCGACGGGGGCAGCCTGGAGGGCAAGGTGGTTGACGGGGTAGCGGCTCTTGTGAAGCCGGGAACTGATCTGCTGGTGGTGTGCGGCTCCATTGAAGACGAAGCGGCTCAGATCTTTCGTCGCCGGTATCCGACCGTCACCATGGTGAGCCTGGTGGAGCGCTTCGGCGAGGTGGCCGCCAAAGCCGATGCGGTGGGATGCGTGGAAGCGGTCGTGGCCCAAGAAATCGACGGCCGATGGGGTGATGTGACGTCCGAGTGACGAATCGTCTGTGCAAAAGTTGCGACTTTCTGGTTGATAATTTCGACTTTGGTGACAAATCGGTGGATAAAGGGATTGAGTCTGGGCAAAAGTTTCTGATATCCCCATTTCACCCGTCACGGCCTGAGGGACTCTGGCAAAGTATCACTCGTAGTTCACGTAGCACCTGTCGAACGTTCGACTGAACCGCAAGGGGAGGTTGACGAGGGGGAGAGGGGCCTCGCAAGAGGAACAGAACCTCCAAACGGGCAGCGGAGTTCGGTCCGCGGTCCGCATCGACGAATGACGTGGAGTGCCAGCCGTCTAACGGTGGCCTGTCCGACACGGGTCAACGGGAGATGCGCCTTCGGAGACCCCGGGGGGCTGGCGAGTTTCGACTCACTGGTCACTCGGGGTTTTCGGCTTTCCTGACGCTAAAAGAGGGTCTCCGGGTCAGCCGGATCGATCAACTCCGGTCCGTCGTTCTTCACGGATCCAACGGCCTTGTCCACGCCGTAGTGCGAGAGCGTGCCCTTGGGCGCCGGGCGAAGCAGTTGCAGCCGCTCCTGCGGCGAGGCGTCGGCGAGGTTGATCCAGGCCTCGACGTCGTCGGGCGCCAGTATCACCGGCATCCGATTGTGCAGTTCATCCATGTCGTCGTTCGGTTCGGTGGTGATGACCGTGCAGGTCTGCAGGGCCGGCTCATCCTTGGGCTTCTCGGGATCCCACCAGCGCTCGTAGAGCCCGGCGAAGAGCAGGGGCTCGCCGTCGACACGGGTGAAGTAGTGGGGTTGCTTGTTTCGTCCCTCGCGGTGGTCCCATTCGTAGAAACCGTCGACGGGGATGACGCAGGTCCGCTTGGCGAAGGCGCTGCGAAAGGAGGGCTTCTCGGCCACGGTCTCGGCCCGGGCGTTGAAGAGCCGATTGGCAATCGACGGGTCCTTGGCCCAGCTGGGCACGAGCCCCCAGCGGTAGCGATCGAGCGTGCGGGTCTCGCTCTCGTCGCTCACGGCGAAGAGGCGGCGCAGGGGCCCGACGTTCCAGCTGGGATGGCCTTCAGGCTCGATGCCGGCCGCCAGCGCCGCGTCAAGCAGTCGCGCGAGGCGCGCCGGGGGAGTGAAGAGGGCGATTCGACCGCACATAGGGCTCCTTTCTCCTTTGACAATAAGGCATTGGCGCCTGTCACCGACAGTGGCTACTCTTACGAACATATGTTCGCTTTTTCGACCACACGCCCGACCCTGCCCAGCGATCTCGTGGCGACGCTGCGCCCGGTGGCGCTGGCCAAGAGCCGTCTGCTGCCCCTCGGCGAGCCCTGGAGCACGCTGGTGCCCGGGGGCGGACTGCGTCGCGGTTCGACGGTCATGGTGATGGCGCCACCGGGCTCGGGAGGACTCAGCCTCGCCCTCAGCCTGCTCACCGAGTCGAGTGCCAAGGGCCACTGGGCGGGCGTCGTGGGCGTGGACGACCCGGGCATCGTGGCGATGGCCGAGCTGGGCATCGACCTGCGCCGGGTCCTCTTCGTGCCCCGCCCCGGTGGTGAGTGGGCCGAATCCGCCGCTGACCTGCTCGACGGCGTGGACCTGCTCGTGGTTCGCGCGCCCTCGCACGTGGCCTAGGCGGGCGCGCGCCGGCTGACGGACCGGGTGCGCGAACGCGGCACCGTGCTGATC